>DASQNU010000179.1:0-18532 GCA_035644815.1 Bathyarchaeia archaeon
TGGATTGCCCAATTAGAGCAAATGGAGCGGGAAACGACAGGGATCCGTTCGCTGAAGGTTGGTTTTAATAAAGTATTTGGCTACTATATTGAAATTTCTCGCAGCAATCTTGCAAATATCCCCGAAGGCAGATATGAGCGCAAACAAACGTTAGCCAATGCGGAGCGCTTTATTACGCCAGAGTTGAAGGAAAAAGAAGCCTTGATTCTCGAAGCCGAAGAAAAGATGGTCGAACTTGAGTATCAATTGTTTACAGCGATTCGCAGCGAGGTCGCAAAGCATATCCCGCGCATTCAGGCATTGGCAGAAGGTGTCGCGGCGATCGATGCGCTGCAATCGTTTGCTACAGTGAGCGAAGAGCGTGGTTACACGAGACCTCAGATCAGCACTAAGGGTGATTGTCTGATCAGGGAGGGCCGCCATCCAGTCGTTGAAGCTATGCTGGATAAAGAAAAGTATGTGGCCAATGATGTCGAAATGAATGGACAAGATAGACAAATCCTGTTGATAACTGGGCCGAATATGGCAGGGAAAAGCACATACATGCGACAAGTGGCGCTCATCATTATCATGGCTCAGATTGGCTGTTTCGTGCCGGCTGCAGAAGCATGTCTCCCACTGGTGGATCAAATTTTCACGCGAATCGGAGCAGCGGACGACTTGGCTGGTGGCCATTCTACCTTTATGGTGGAGATGCTCGAGACTAGACATGCTTTGGTCAAAGCCACCGCGAATAGTCTGATTTTGCTGGATGAGATTGGCCGAGGAACGTCTACGTACGATGGTATGGCCTTGGCGCAATCCGTCATAGAATACATTCACGACAAGATCGGGGCAAAAACACTCTTTTCCACACACTATCACGAATTGACCAGTTTGGAAGAGTCGATGTCCCGCGTATGCAATGTGCATGCGCGATGTGAAGAAAGAGATGGCAAATTGCTCTTTTTGCATAAAATTGAACATGGACGAGCTGATAAAAGCTATGGGATTCATGTAGCTGAGCTTGCGGAAATGCCTGATCAGGTGATCCAACGTGCGCGTGAAATTTTATTGAGTTTTGAAACTGGACAAGCCCACATTGCGACAGAGCAAATGTCCTTGGAAGCGCTCTGGGAACCTGTAAAGCCTATGAAAACAACAGTTGCAGAGCCTGCTGTTGAAGTGCAAGCAGAGTCGATTGTTCACGTACAAACAGAGGCGAAAATCGATGATGCGAATCTAGCGGTTTTGCGCGAACTGTCTGATGTGGACTTGCTGCAAATGACGCCACTTGATGCATTGTTGAAACTAAATGAGTGGAAAAAACGTCTGAAGGTGTAGAGACTCCTTCGGAAGGAGGGGGAGCGTATGGGGAAAATTCAGTTGTTGGACGAGCAGTTGACCAATATGATCGCTGCGGGTGAAGTGGTAGAGCGGCCGGCGTCGGTAGTCAAGGAATTAGTAGAAAATGCGATTGATGCTCAGGCGAAGCGCATTGACATTGAAATCGAGGAAGGCGGATTGCAGCTGATCCGGATCGTCGACGATGGTGAAGGAATGGATCGGGACGATTGCACCCGCGCCTTTGAACGTCACGCAACCAGCAAAATTCGGACGACTCGGGATTTGTTCACGATTCGTTCGCTGGGGTTTCGCGGAGAGGCGCTCCCCAGTATCGCCTCCGTAGCCAAGGTAGAATTGCTGAGTACTGAGTCGAGCGGGAAGATTGGTACCCGGTTGATTGTCGAAGGTGGACAGGTCAAAAGCATCACGGATGCTGCCAGGGTAAAAGGGACGGAAATCCTCGTGCGAGATCTTTTTTACAATACGCCCGCACGCTTGAAGTATATGAAATCCATCGCTACAGAGATTGGGCATATTTCCGATTATGTGAATCGACTGGCCTTGACTTATCCGCACATTGGATTTACGCTGTCTCACAATGGAAAAGTTTTACTGCAAACATCTGGGGATGGAAAACTGCTGCATGTCATCGCGGCCATTTATGGGGTACAGGTTGCGAAATTACTGCTGCCCATTAGTGGAGAAACGCTGGATTTTACGTGGTCTGGATTTATTTCCAAGACCGAAGTAACGAGAGCAAATCGCTCGTATCTTTCCACGCTGGTCAACGGACGCTATATCCGCCACTATGGCTTGAACAATGCCATCATGCGGGGGTACCATACGCTGTTGCCAGGGGGAAGGTACCCGATCGTTGTGCTGCAGGTGAACATGGATCCGGTTCTGGTCGATGTCAATGTCCATCCGGCTAAGCTTGAAGTTCGTTTCAGCAAGGAAGAGGAACTTTGCGCAGCGATCGAACAGTCGGTACAGTCGACATTGCGTCAGGGACTGTCGATTGTAAAACCGCTGCAAGCGGAGCGCAGCCGGGAACGGACAGGGCTTCAACCAGTGCAAACGGCCCTTGATTTGAGCATGCGCAGTCCAAGCATTGAGAATTTTTCCGGTGCAAGGGTCCGCGAGTGGCTTTCACCGCCAACTGCTGTGCCAGCACCGCAGCCAAGTTCGATGGTCATGCCTATGCTGAATCAGCCTGTAGTAGAAAGTGCCATCCCGTTGCCGTCAAAAATGGAAACTGCTGTAAGAGAAGAACCGGCAGAATACGATGATGTGCTGCACATGATGGAGTCCCAGGAAGAATCGGTACAGCTCCCTCTTCCTGAGCCGGAGGATATGCCCGAACCTTCGGCAACCGAGACTGCAGCCCTGCCGTCAGAATCGGCTGTCCCACTCTTTTATCCGGTGGGACAAGTACACGGGACCTATATCGTGGCACAAAATGAGACAGGCATGTACCTGATTGATCAGCATGCTGCTCAAGAACGCATATTCTATGAATATTTCATGGAAAAATTGAAGGAAGAGGGCGTAGCCAGCCAAATCTTGCTCTTCCCGCATACAATGGAATGCACGGTGGCGGAAGCCGAGCGATTGAAAAAAAGGCTGGATCTGTTACAATCATTTGGGTTGGAAATCGAATGGTTTGGTAACCGTACCTTTCTTGTGCGTGCCCATCCGCATTGGTTTCCGGAGGGCAGCGAGCTGGAAGTGATCGAAGAGCTGGTTCAATTTGTGCTGGAAACCAGCGAATCTAGCAAGGTGGATATTCGTCAGATGCGAGAAAAAGCCGCGATCATGATGTCCTGCAAGGCATCGATCAAGGCAAATCGGTTCCTGACCCATGCGGAAATGGAGAGTCTGCTGGGTCGTTTGCGCGAGACGACCAGTCCCTTCACGTGTCCTCATGGCAGACCGATCATTATCCACTTCACTTCCTATGAATTGGAGAAAATGTTTAAGCGAGTGATGTAAGGATGATAGTCACCACTGGCTTAGAGCCGAACGCTGCAACCATAGCCCATGCGCAGCGGTTCGCAGCGCAATATACGCTGCCGCTTGTGAAACGGCGCGATGAATCACTAGATCAATTACGCAGTAAGTATGCTGTAGATGAAATTTTTGTAGTTTCGGCAAAAGGAGTACGTCTGGACCTTCGGGACGAGGATGCCTTCTTTTTTCACCCGAACAATGCCGCGTTTCGTATAAAGCGCTTGGAACGCGGCGATACTGATACTATGCTTTCTGTTTGCCAAATTGCACCAGGCGATCGTGTGTTGGACGCTACACTTGGACTTGGTGCCGATGCAATCGTATTTGCGTATGGGGTTGGTGAGACTGGGCGTGTGCTTGGGATTGAATCCCAACCCGTGGTTGCCATGTTGGTGGCGGATGGTCTCAAATCGTGGCAAACAAACTCTCCGTCGCTCAAACAGGCGATGGAGCGGGTGGAAGTAGTAGCTGGGCATCATCTGGATGTACTTCGGGAACAACCGGATCATTCATTTGATGTAGTTTACTTTGACCCGATGTTTGCCAATACGGAGCAAGCCTCGACTGGGATACAAGGCATTCGCAAGTACGCCAATTATGAAGCCCTTACACAAGAAGCGGTCACCGAAGCGCTCCGCGTTGCAAAAAGACGTGTTGTCCTGAAGGAAGGCAAGGGATCGCAGGCATTTCAGCGACTTGGATTTATTCCATATCGCACAAATCAGCATCAAGTGGTTTACAGCTATAGAGATAAGATTGGAGGGGAGTGAAATCGATAAGAAAGAGAAGCTTGTTGTCATCGTTGGGCCCACTGCGGTTGGCAAAACCGCATTAAGTCTTCAATTGGCCGGCCAATTCCATGGAGAAATCATTTCGGGAGACTCCATGCAAGTCTATCGAAAAATGGATATTGGCACTGCGAAAGCGACTCCAGAAGAAAGAAGCCTGATTCCCCATCACTTGATTGATATCATTGATCCGGATCAGGATTACTCGGTCGCCTCCTTTCAAGCGATGGCTGTGCGGTTAATAAGCGAGATTAATCAACGGCAGCGATTGCCTTTCATCGTGGGAGGGACGGGTCTATACATAGAATCGGTCACACATCAGTTTCAGTTCGCTGAGACACCGCAAGATCCAGAACTGCGAGAACGGTTACAACGCATCGCAGATGTGGAAGGAAATGAGGCTTTGCATCAACGGTTGGAAGCCATTGATCCGATTACCGCCAAGCGTCTGCATCCGAATGATGTCAAACGCATCATACGGGCCATCGAGATCTATGAAGTGACCGGATATAAAATGGCGGAGTTCCAGCATCGGGCCAAATATTCACCCTACGATCTGTACATGATCGGCTTAACCATGGATCGCGACAAACTGTATGAGCGCATCAACCAGCGTGTCGAGCTGATGATCGAAGCAGGACTGGTAGAAGAAGTGAGACAGCTGCTCGATCAAGGATATGATCCTTCGCTTGTCTCCATGCAAGGATTAGGGTATAAAGAATTGATCCCGTATCTGTATGGGGAGATCACGTTGGAGAGAGCGGTCAATGAAATCAAACAGCGGACTCGGCATTTTGCCAAGCGACAGCTTTCCTGGTTCCGCCGCATGACGGAGATCGAATGGTTTGATATGACTGATCCTGCAGGCCATGAAGAAGTCTTGCAAACAATCACGGAGCGTTTGGAAGGAAAGTTTCACCAAATGCCGAATATATAACTTACAAGTTCCGTTTAGGGGGTATTGAACATGAAACAGACGATCAACATCCAAGATACGTTCTTGAACCACTTACGCAAAGAAAATATCGCAGTCACCATTTATTTGGTGAATGGTTTTCAATTAAGAGGGTATATCAAGGCGTTCGACAATTTTACCATTGTGATTGACAGTGAAGGAAAACAGCAGCTCGTTTACAAACACGCCATCTCAACCTTCACCCCGCAGCGTCCGGTATCACTGATGTCAGCGGAAAACAACCAACAATAATACAAGCAGTAAACGAAGCCGGGATTAATCATCTATCCGGGCTTTTTTCATTTTTATAAGCATGTTCACGTATACTTACTTCATGTACGATCATAAGGCAGGTGATCGCAAGTGAAACAGCCATCCACTCAGGCGACCGAATCAGTGGCGGAGGAAAGGCAAAATGTCCCGCACCGGATCCAGGTTGTACTGAATCATCCGACGAAAGTAAAAGAACCGAAAACATTGGCAGAAACCGTGAAAACGACGGCAGGTGCACAGCTTGCACTGGTATTTGATGAGCTGGAAAAAATGATCGGGTTGGAAGAAGCGAAGAAAGTGATGTACGAGATATACGCGCTACTGCGTGTCAATCAGGAGCGGGAAAAGCAAGGGTTGAAATGCGGCAAGCAAGTGCTGCATATGGTGTTCAAAGGAAATCCAGGGACCGGGAAGACAACGGTAGCGCGTATCGTCGGCAAGATCTTCAAGGAAATGGGAATCCTGCAAAAAGGGCATTTGATCGAAGTGGAGCGGGCCGATCTAGTGGGTGAATTTATCGGCCATACCGCGCAAAAAACACGGGAATTGATCAAAAAAGCAATGGGCGGCGTGTTGTTTATTGACGAAGCCTATTCATTGGCGCGTGGGGGAGAAAAAGATTTTGGCAAGGAAGCGATTGACTGTTTGACAAAGGCGATGGAGGATGCGAAAAACGATTTTATTTGCATCCTGGCGGGCTATACGCATGAGATGGACGATTTTCTATCGCTCAACCCAGGTCTTCCTTCACGTTTTCCAATTCAGATTCATTTCACCGATTATTCGATTGAGGAGCTTTTGTTGATCGCGGATTTGTTGGCAGCCGATAAGGAATACGAAATTTCTCTTTCGGCGAAGTCACGGCTGCGTCACCATCTGGGAAAATTGCGCAATGATCCCTTTCAGGAAAACTTCAGCAATGCGCGTTATATCCGCAATAAGATCGAGCAGGCGATACGAAAACAAGCCGTGCGCATCCTGAGTATTGGCGAACCGAAGCGGGAAGAATTACTAACGTTGACATCAGAGGATTTTGTTCTGTAGTCTGGTCTGATAAGATAGGATGGAAGGGATGTGACGCGATGAGTAAGACGGAAGTAAAAGAGCGTGAAACGGCGATAATAGTCGCGAGCTATTTAGACGGCCGCGATGAGGAGCGGGCACGCCTCTCATTAGAGGAGCTTCATGAATTGGCACGCACGGCAGGAGTCGAGGTGCTTGAAACCATTACCCAAAATCGGGATCGTATTGATGTAGCTTGGTATTTGGGAAGCGGCAAGATCCAGGAGATCGCCCATCGTGCGGAAGTGTTGGATGTCGATCTCATTATTTTCAACGATGAGCTGTCGCCAAGCCAGGTGCGCAATTTAGATACTGCGTTTGATTGCAAAGTGATTGACCGTACACAATTGATTCTTGATATTTTTGCTGGCCGCGCCCAGTCGCGCGAAGGGAAAATTCAAGTCGAACTGGCTCAATACAATTATTTGCTACCACGCTTGGCCGGGCAGGGCAAACAGCTCTCCCGGCTTGGGGGCGGTATCGGGACGCGTGGTCCGGGTGAAACGAAGCTGGAAAGTGATCGCCGTCATATCCGCCGCAGAATCGGCGAGCTGAAGGCGCAACTGCAAGATATCGTGCGTACTCGCCAACTGCATCGTGAGCGCCGGAAAAAGAACAATGTGTTCCAAGTAGCGCTTGTGGGATATACCAATGCGGGCAAGTCCACCTTGCTGAATCGTTTGACCAATGCCGAAGCGCTGGAAGAGGACAAGCTTTTTGCAACGCTTGATCCAACAACCCGTCAGCTTTCCCTGCCAAGCGGCATGGAGGTGCTGCTGACGGATACGGTCGGATTTATTCAGGATTTGCCGACAGCGTTGGTCGCAGCGTTCCGTTCCACGCTGGAAGGGGTACAGGAAGCGGATTTGATCCTGCACGTAGTGGACGCCCATCATCCTGATCTCGAAATTCACATGGAGGTTGTGGAGCGGGAGCTGCGCAATTTGAAAGCAGATGCCTTGCCACGAATGACCGTCTTTAATAAAGCAGACCTGGTTCGTCCTGGGACGTATCTGCCAAAAACGGAAGAGTCGCTTCTGATCTCCGCCCTGCAGGCTGACGATTTACAGCTCCTGTTAAAACGTATCGAGGAGCATGCGTATGCTGCCTTCAAGGCGATGCTGCTGAAGGTTCCGGTCAGTCGGGGAGATATCCTTTCCTTGCTGCATCGGGAAGGTCTGGAGATGGAGCAGGAGTACGCAGAAAACGAAGCGGCTTATTTGGTGAAAGTTCGTCTGAACCGGGAGCATCCCGTGTATGGAAGAGTCCTTCCATTTATCGCAGAGGGAGCAAAGACAACAGAAGAGAGTTGGTAAGAGTCGTATGTATGAGTTGTTTCAACATGGCGCTGAATTACGGCCAATCGTCGAAAAGGTAGAGGAGCAAATCGCGGCACGGCATCGGGAAATCGACAGGTTGGTGGATTATAATCAGCTGAAAGTATTACGTTCGTTTCAAAAGCATGAAGTCAGTGACTTTCATTTTGCTCCATCTACGGGATATGGCTATGATGATACTGGCCGTAATACGTTGGAGTCGATCTATGCGGATGTATTCGGGGGCGAAGCTGCACTCGTGCGTCCGCAGATCATCTCGGGGACTCACGCTATCGCCATCAGCTTGTTTGGTGTGCTGCGTCCTGGAGACGAGCTGCTGTATATTACAGGGAAGCCCTACGACACCTTGGAAGAGGTGGTAGGTGTCCGTGGGGAAGGGCAAGGCTCATTGAAAGATTATGGAATTGGCTATTCCGTGGTTCCCTTGACCGATGCTGGAGAAGTTGATTTTGCCGCAGTAGCCAAAGCGATTACCCCTACAACCAAGGTAATTGGCATTCAACGTTCGCGTGGTTATGCCGATCGTCCATCATTTTCCATTGCGAAAATCAAGGAAATGGTTGATTTTGTAAAGAAAATTAATCCGAACTTGATCGTATTTGCGGATAACTGCTATGGTGAGTTTACGGAAGAAAAAGAGCCGCTTCAAGTCGGGGTTGACATCATGGCGGGCAGTCTGATCAAAAATCCGGGCGGAGGCATTGTCAAGACAGGTGGCTATATTGTCGGCAAAGAAGAGCTGGTGCGACTTGCTTCTTATCGGATGGCGGCACCTGGAATTGGTGCGGAAGGCGGCGCTTCGCTTTACTCCTTGCTGGAGATGTTCCAAGGCTTTTTCTTGGCGCCGCATGTCGTCGGTGAAGCCCTGAAAGGAGCGATCTTTTCATCAGCCATATTGGAAAAGCTAGGGTTTCGAACCAACCCGCTCTGGCATGAACCTCGTACGGATTTGATTCAATCGATCGAGTTTGGCTCGGCAGAACGCTTGATTACGTTTTGCCAAGGCATCCAGAAAGCGGCTCCCGTAGATTCGCATGTAACGCCGTATCCAAGTGAGATGCCGGGATATGCCGATCAGGTGATCATGGCTGCCGGCACCTTTATTCAAGGGGCGAGCATCGAGTTTTCAGCGGATGGTCCGATTCGCCCTCCTTATCTCGGATTTGTGCAAGGCGGTTTGACGTATTCGCACGTAAAAGTGGGAATTTTGACTGCGCTTGACGGACTGATGGCCAAAGGATTGCTAACGATTTCATAAGACGAAAGGTGATAAATGAAGGGGATTCTTCATTTATCACTTTTTTTATACAAGGCGCTTGACAAGTCGGATTATGTCAGCTATTCTAACACTATAAAGATGTCAGATATACTTACATCCCTTGACAGAATAGAAGCAGCACACCTACAATGGATACATAAACCATTAACTGTTTAAGGGAGGGCAATCATGAGTGACGACATTCGCCGTAACATGGCCCTGTTTCCAATCGGCATCGTAATGAAGCTGACAGATTTAACCGCAAGGCAAATTCGCTACTATGAGCAAAATGAGCTGATCCATCCAGCTCGCACAGAAGGAAAACAACGACTCTTTTCGTTTAATGACGTAGATCGTTTGCTCGAAATCAAATCCTTGATTGAAAAAGGTTTGAATATTGCAGGTATCAAACAAGTACTGCTGATCAACGAACCAGAACCGGTGATTACCGAAATCACGGAAAAGTCCGAGCAGAAACGAAAAGAGCTTTCCGACAAAGAATTGCATGAAATGTTGAAACAGCAACTCTTTAACCCCGCCGCAAGCCGGTTGGGAGAACCATCGTTAATTCGTGGAGAGCTTTCACGCTTCTTTCACTGATTAAATACACTATTGCCGCTGGAGGAGAGAAACCATGAGCAAGTTCACAAAAGATGACATTTTGCGTTTGGCCCAAGAAGAAAACGTGAAGTACATTCGTTTGCAGTTCACCGACTTGTTGGGTGTAATCAAAAACGTGGAAATCCCATTGTCCCAATTGCCAAAGGCTCTGGACAATAAAATGATGTTTGATGGTTCCTCGATCGAAGGTTTCGTTCGTATTGAAGAATCCGACATGTACCTGTATCCAGACCTTGACACATGGGTAGTGTTCCCATGGGGCACGGAAGAAGGCAAAGTAGCTCGTTTGATCTGTGATATTTACATGCCAGATGGTTCGCCATTCGAAGGTGATCCACGCCAAATCCTGAAGCGTACACTGAAAGAAGCGGAAGAACTGGGCTTCACTGCGTTCAACGTAGGACCAGAACCAGAATTCTTCCTGTTCAAACTCGATGAGAAGGGTGAACCGAGTCTTGATCTGAACGACCAAGGTGGATACTTCGACTTCGCTCCGTTGGACATGGGTGAAAACTGCCGTCGCGATATCGTGTTGACTCTGGAAAAAATGGGCTTTGAAATCGAAGCTTCCCACCATGAAGTGGCACCAGGACAACATGAAATCGACTTCAAATATGCAAACGCATTGGAAGCAGCTGACCAAATCCTGACGTTCAAGCTGGTTGTAAAAACAATCGCTCGTCAACACGGTCTGCACGCAACCTTCATGCCAAAACCATTGTTCGGTGTAAACGGTTCTGGTATGCACGCTCACCAATCTTTGTTCAAAGGTGAAGAAAACGCGTTCTACGATGAGTCCGATGTATTGGGCCTGAGCCAAACAGCGAAACACTACCTGGCTGGTATTCTGACACACGCTCGCGGATTCGCGGCGATCACCAACCCATTGGTGAACTCTTACAAACGACTGGTTCCTGGTTATGAAGCACCTTGCTATGTAGCATGGTCCGCGAAAAACCGTTCTCCACTCGTTCGTATCCCAGCTTCCCGTGGAATGGGAACTCGTATCGAAGTGCGTAACCCAGACCCGGCAGCAAACCCATACCTCGCTTTGGCTGTTATGCTGAAAGCTGGTTTGGACGGAATCAAGAACAAGCTGGAACTCGCACCAGCAGTTGATCGCAATATCTACGTGATGAACGAAGCTGAGCGCGAAGCGAATGGTATCGAAAGTTTGCCATCCACTTTGAAAGAAGCGATCGAGTGCCTGAAAGCAGATCCAGTGATTTGCGAAGCACTGGGTGAGCATGCACTGGTTCACTTCGTGGAAGCTAAAGAGATCGAATGGGATATGTTCCGCACTCGTGTACATGAGTGGGAGCGCACCCAATACATGGGTACCTATTAATCTATCTCTTATGTACGAACAAGAGAAGGGACGTTTCTGGATATACTTCCAGGAACGTCTTTTTTTCATCAATGGGTTCAAGATTTGTAACATTTACATCCATTAGCTTCCTGTAATTGGTATGATAAAAGCGAAGATATTGGGGGTGGACTTGATGGGAAGAATAAAGGTTTATCATTACGATGCATTTAGTACGATACCCAACAAGGGCAATCCAGCGGGAGTCGTACTCGATGGAGAAAAGCTTACGGAAGAGCAAATGCGGGAAGTCGCAGAAAAAGTCGGTTTTAACGAAACGGCTTTTGTATGTCAATCTGATCAAGCGGATGTGAAGATTCGTTTTTTTACGCCAGGTCATGAAATGAATCTGTGCGGTCACGCTACCATGGCAACGATGTTTGCATTACATACAAAAGGGCTGTTAGAGGATCGAGCGGATATTACCATCGAAACAAAAGCGGGAGTTTTACCGATACGCATTGACTCCACTAACGAGACTTCCATTACGATGAGGCAAGCAACTCCTCAATTTCAAGGTTTTCATGGCTCACTCGAAGCATTGGCGCATGCGATGGGAATCGCAGAAAGTGATATCGATACAGAACTACCGACTCTCTATGGGAGCACGGGAATATGGACGTTGCTCGTTCCAGTAAAAACGCTCGATGCATGTACACGAATGGAACCAAAGAACGCCCTTTTTCCGCGTGTATTAAAGGAGATGCCACAAGCATCGGTTCATCCTTTTTGCTTGGAAACGTACGACACCAATGCCCACATGCACGCTCGCCACTTTTCCTCGCCGTTTTCGGGTACCGTAGAGGATCCGGTTACCGGGACTGCTTCAGGGGTCATGGGTGCTTATTATACCAGGTATATCAACCATATGGGAGATGAAGGCACAGTACGCCTAGTCGTTGAACAAGGTCAGGAAATCGGGAGGGACGGCAGGGTCCACGTAACGGTGACAAATGGGAATATCATCGAGATCACTGGTCAAGCGGTTTACGTTTCCGATATAGAGATAGATATGTAGCCGATGTTTTGTAAAAGTCCTTTCAATTGCTGTGATGCATGAAAGAAGAATGCACGCAAATGCGCGCGGAAGTCTTTCAAAAAAAAGGAGCGGTTATATGAATGTTACGATGGAAGAAGCAATTGAGGTTTTGGAGCGTACACCGCGAACGTTGGAGAATTTTTTATCTGGAATATCGGAGAGTTGGCTGCAATGTAACGAGGGGGAAGGTACCTGGACTGTCTCAGAAGTGATGGATCACCTCATTGAGGGAGAGAAACATAATTGGCTTCCCCGATTAGAATTCATTCTTCTACACGGGGAAGGGAAACCGTTTCCTCCCTTTGATCGTGATTCGCACTTGCGTGAAAGGTCTGATAGATCGATTGATCAAAAGCTACAGGAGTTTAAGACGATTCGTAGTCAAAATATCTCCAAATTGCAGGCGCTGATTGATCCCCACATTCATCTGGAGTTGACGGGAACACACCCTGCATTCGGCCCAGTCAAAATTAGAGAGCTAATTTCTACTTGGGTTGTCCATGATCTTACGCACATTGCGCAGATCGTTCGGGTCATGAGTAAGAGATACAGGACGGATGTTGGTCCGTGGATTGAGTATTTAGGTATATTAAATAAGTAAGCGCTCAGTAAAGTTACATAATAATTATTATGTAAACAAGGAGTGATAATCTCATTTAAAACAACACTGGAATATCTAAGCTCTGTTGCAAATCTTTGCTTCCATGTGCAGTGAGCAAGCGTAGAAAAAATCGATAAGGGTAGCGGTAAGGGGTCAGATCGGGTATGGGAGAGATCGTTTCATAGCCTTTCCGGAAATCTTCGGCAGCTTGTCGATCCAGCACATATTCCAGCCCGATGAAGTCAAATTCCTTCGGAGCCAGGACATATCCTTCCGTATCTACCAAACCCGTAATTCTTTGACCATCCGTAAGAAACTGTGTAGCGTCCATATCAAACATGACAAAGCTTGCTGACGCTGGAGCGGGAAGGCGTGACAGACACTGGACGACTTGTTGCAAATGCTCCATAAAGGAATGGTCACGCTGATAATAGCGGTTGACCATTTTTTGCATCGTCTGTGCAAGTGCTAAGTGAAACTCGCGGATGTAGTTGTAACCAGCCATACATCGCTGGCATGATCTTCATATCCAGGAGAAAGTTCTTCAATAGACAAAATAGGTTCCGAAAAAAGTGATTGCCAATTCATAGAATCCTCCTTAACGAATGGTCAACGTGCATAATTGAAACCTTTTACGCCATGGGACGTATTCCTTCTAGGTAGATAAGTAATGATCAGACACGAAGGCTACACATAAATCGTAGCGCAGCCGAGATCGCCAAAGCAAGCAGATGGAGGGTACCAAGATGGATATATTTCTATGGATTGTTGTCGTACTGTTGTTCGCATTGAGTATCGCAGGCATATTCCTGCCAGTATTGCCAGATACGATTTTGCTGTGGGCGGGATTCCTGCTCTATCAATTTGGCATCGCTGAGCCGGGAGCCGGGTTGCCGGTATCGTTTTGGTGGGGAATGGTCGTCATGAGTCTCCTGCTGTATGGCGCTGACTTGATGACAAATCTTTATTTCGTGAAGAAATACGGGGGTTCCAAGCTATCGTCGATTGGGGCTGTCATTGGAATCATTATCGGGATATTTGTCTTTCCTCCGATTGGGATGATCGTCTTGCCGTTTTTATTTGTGATTGCGATTGAGACATTGATTCAGAAGCGTCCAATCGAACAAGCGGTCAAGGTTGGGTTTGGCTCGCTGGTTGCGTTTCTAGGCAGCGCAGTGGTTAAAGTAGTATTGCAGGTTGTCATGATTGTCTGGTTCTTTTTGGCGCGATAGAATGGAGAAAGCCGGATTCCTCCTCGGGGAAATCCGGCTTTCTCTTTTTGCTATTTTGCTACTATTGCCTACTAGTGGAACAGACGATAGACGCCAATTACTTTTCCCAGGATCGTCACCGATTCAAGGATGATAGGCTCGAGTGTAGAATTTTCTGGCTGCAAACGGAAGTGGTTTTTCTCTTTAAAGAAACGTTTCACAGTGGCTTCATCTTCTTCTGTCATGGCAACAACGATATCGCCATTGTTCGCAACGCTTTGCTGACGAACGATGACATAATCGCCATCCAGAATGCCTGCTTCGATCATACTGTCGCCAGACACCCGAAGCATGTATACATTGTCAGAAGAGACGACGTTTTCCGGTAATGGAAAGTACTCGTCCACATGTTCGACAGCCGTAATCGGTTGGCCTGCCGTTACTTTACCGACAACGGGAACGCGGATGATCGAAGTCTCATATTCCTCGAAATGGCGATCATCTTCCCCGAGCAGCTCAATCGCACGTGGCTTGGTAGGGTCTCTCCGAATGAGGCCCTTCTTCTCCAGGCGTGCAAGATGTCCATGAACTGTTGAGCTGGAAGCTAGTCCAACAGCCTCGCCAATCTCTCTGACGGATGGCGGATATCCCTTGTCCCGTACTTCCCTGCGTATAAAATCTATGATGGATTGCTGACGATTGGATAGTTTTGACATGTCGACACCTCAATTTTCGATCCATTTTTCTATATTATACCATGGGATCTTGCGTTCGACAAACATAAGTTCGTTTTTTTATCTTGACATGAACATGTGTTCGCATTTAAGATAAAAACATAAAAGCGAACAAACGTTTGTGGAGGGGTCGTAATGAATACTTATATGATGAATCATTCCAAATATAATGGCAGACAAGCTATCCAAAAGAAAAGAATGACGCGTGGGCAAGCGTTGTTCATCCTGTTTTGCTTTTGCCTTCTGTGCTTTATGCTTGGCGGTCTTGTGTTCTCAGCCGAAGCGCAATCGATGGAAAGAACAGCTGAAATCCAAGTTGAGCAACCGACATATAAGTTGGTAGCAGTCAAAAAGGGTGATAGCATCTGGAATCTGGCAGTGCGCTACCATGAAGAATCGCATGGGGACGTACGTTCGTATATCGATGAGATCATTGAATTAAATGATCTTGAGGATGTAACGATCTATCCTGGTCAAAACCTGAAAATCCCTATCAAATAAGTGTGCAGTTTGTTTTCATCCTTCTGTTCCTATATGGTATAATGGACGGACATGGAGCAGAGGAGGTACAGCTTTGATCAGCGAAGCAGAAATCAAACGCATTAATGAATTGTCGAAAAAGGCGAAGGGAAGCGGACTTTCCGCAGAAGAAAAAGAAGAGCAACAAGCATTGCGGAGAAAATATATTGACGCGATGAAAGCCTCTTTGAAATCTAGCTTGGATTCGATCCGTTATGTGGAAGATCTTGATGAAAATGGTCCGAAACATTAAACTCTATATAGCACGTTAGGGAACAAAGGCATCCATTCATTGTTGACTGGGTGTCTTTTTCTGCACATGGAGAGGCAGGGTTGAATGATATGACATGGATCGCTGTGGCGCTTGGTGGTGCAATTGGTTCCATGATACGCTATATGCTGGGACTTGCAGCAAATGCCGGACATTGGCCTTGGGGTACTTGGATCGCGAATGTTCTTGGCTCCTTATGTATCGGATTCTTGTTTGTCTGGGGCAAAGATAAATGGTCGTCACATTTATATCTGCTGTTCACTACTGGCTTGCTTGGCGGATTTACTACGTTTTCCACGTTTTCACTGGAAACCGTACAGTTCTTTTTGCAAGGACATCCATGGCGTGGCTTGCTTTATGCAGTGAGCAGTGCCGGTGTCGGGATCCTCGCTGCCTACGCGGGATACTGGGCCGGAAAACATCTGGGTTTATAGTTGTTCAGGAAGGGTAGGTGGAGAGTATGACTGTACGACAACAAACAATGGAAGAAGAGCAAAAACGGTTGGACGAAACGTTGAACGTGATTGATGAAGAGATTTCCTTGTTGCGTGAAGACCTCAAGGAAGCAACGGATGACTACGTGAAACAGGTCGTCAATTTGAAAAAGGCCAAGGAGCTTCATTATTTAGAACGCTATGGTCGCGAAAAACCGTACTTTGGCAGAATCGATTTTCGCAAACATGAATCGGATGATCTAGACCAAGTATACATAGGGAAGCAAGGAATTGTACGCAGCGATACATTCGATTCGATCGTTGTTGATTGGCGGGCGCCGATTGCGGGCCTGTATTATAGCGGGGAAAGTCGCGATGCATTTTTTCGCACAAAGAATGGCATTGTTCGCGGAGAAGTGCAGCTGAAGCGGAATTTCGCCATTGAAAACGGGAAAATCACCGGTATTTATGATGGGGCTTTAAAAGAAACCATTAATCGTGAAATGGGCATGCCAGATGAATTCTTGGAAGAAGGGTATATTGACGAATTTTTGGCTGCCAGTTTGAATCAAACCAATGACAGCCGTTTAAAAGATATTGTCGCGACGATACAATCCGAGCAAAACGATATTATTCGCGCGGAAAAGGATCGTGTAATTATTGTGCAAGGGGTAGCGGGTAGCGGGAAGACAACCATCGCCCTGCACCGACTCTCGTATCTGATCTACAACTATCAGGATACGGTAGCTTCGAAAAAGTTTATGGTGTTTGCTCCAAACAAATTGTTCCTTCATTATATCTCCGAAGTTCTGCCGGAATTAGGTGTAGATGATGTGCAGCAATCGACCTTTTTGGAGTGGGCAGCCAAGCTGGCAAAACCATTGCTGCCAAAAGGGTGGAGAGTGATCGATCCGAATAAGCTGCTGACCCTCTTTTTCGAAGAAGCGCCGGAGGAAGAGCGGGCCAATACCTGGAAGCGGCTGCACTTTAAAGGGTCGGTTGCATGCAAGCATACATTGAACGCATATCTGCAGCATCTCGTTCACAAGCGGATTGCTTATCATGATTTGCGCTTTATGTATAACAAGACGAAACATGTGTTCTCCATTAAAGGTGAAAAGATCCGGCATATTTTTACGGAATCTCTTGCTCATCTGCCTTATCGCTCACGTGTGGATACTTTGCGGCGGCAGCTTAAGCAGGAATTGAATAAACAAGTGTATGCGCATTTACGTGAACAAAAAATAGATCTGGACAAACAGGGATTGGCGCGTTTTGAAAAGATGATCGAGCAACGATTGGATCAATATCTCGCTGATTGGCCATCGCCCGATATTTTCGCGGCTTATCGGGAAGTGATGACTGACACCGATTTCTTGCGTACATTGGCCCCGGAAGAGGTAGATGCAGACACGGTGACCATCATTGCCGAATCTACGTCTGAACTGTTTGCACGGGAGCGGGTGGAGGCGGAAGATATCGCTCCATTGCTCTACTTGAAACATCTGTTGGAAGGCTTTGGTACTACGGAGCAATTTGACCACGCGGTTGTGGATGAAGCGCAGGATTTGAGTGCCTTGGAGATCGCGATCGTGACCCTGCTCACAAAACGCAAATCGGTAACCATTGTCGGAGATATTGCTCAGGGCATTCACGCCTACCGTGGGCTTTCTTCCTGGGATGAGCTTCGCAAGGGCATATTTGAGGAAGACACGACTGAGTTTTATAAGCTCGAGCAAAGCTACCGTTCGACGGTGGAAATCATGAATATGGCGAATCGGGTGCTTCAGAAGATTCCATTACCTGAGGATGTAAAAGCAAAACCAGTCCTGCGTCATGGAAAAGAGCCCGAACTGATCAGGTATGCAGAGCGTTCGGCGTTGTGGTCTGATGTGGTCGAGCGAATCAAATCCCTGCAGGCAGAAGGTTTCCAAACCATTGCGCTCGTCACGAAAAATGGGGATGGCGGGAAAAAGGCTTATAAGGCGCTGCAAAACAAGGTAGAAGGGATCTCACTCGTTTCCAGCAAAGATACCTCGTTTCCGGGCGGCGTGACGATCATGCCTGCCTACTTAACCAAAGGGTTACAGTTTGATGTGGTGATCCTGCTAGATGTAGACAATGATCATTATGCGCTAACGGATGCGGATGCCAAACTGTTATACGTGGCGATGACACGTCCGGTCCACCGGTTGTATATTACCACCGTGAACCAAACGTTTAGCCAGCTGTTGGAAGAGTAGTGAACAGAAAAAAACGCGGGTTGAAAAGGAAGAAACCTTTTGACCCGCGTTTTCTACGTCTGTATGTATATTAGTGATCGCCCGTATTGCCCTTGGATGGGTTGGTAATCACATAGCCTTCTTCTGGAAGGTAGAGATAATCGATTACAACGCCATCCAGCATATCTTGATCTTTTTTCATGATGACATCGATTTCTTTATCAGTAGAGACTACCACATCTTCATCGGTAGGCTTGTCCAGTGTAAGACCATAGTGAGCGTGGTTCCCGTGTTGATGGGTAACATATACGCGCAACTTCAGCTCTTTGTCTTCTTCTTGTTCCAGCACAGCAGCCAATTGTTTAGCTGCATTACGAGTGATTTTGCATTTCATGGCTTAATTCTCCTATCTGTTAGGTAGTCTCTTTCATCTTAACAGGAGACGTATCTCGTTGCAAATGTCGAGAATTTTGCTACAATAGGTCTATTCATTGGAGGGGGCGGG
>DASQNU010000180.1:0-5506 GCA_035644815.1 Bathyarchaeia archaeon
TTCATTGTGATCCACCCGTACCTTTCCAAGCAAAACCATTTTCACTATAGCAGATGGATAGTAGATTCGCAATAACACTAGACTTATGGTATCTTTAGGATTGATATTCGTCAGATAAGGAAGGAATTGCGAAATGAACTCTAGACCCAACGTATTGATCGTTGCTTATATATTTCCCCCAATCGGCGGCGGAGGTGTGCCTCGCCCTCTGAAAATGGCCAAATATCTCGGGGAATTTGGCTGGGGGGTACATGTTTTAACCGCTGATCCTGCTTATCATGCCACGCTTGACCAGTCGCTTCTGGCCCAACTTCCTAACGACGTTACCATTCATCGTGCAAAAGAGTTTTCGCTCATGCAAAGGTCCGCTGCAGTTGCTGCCCAGCCTGCCAGCTCGACGTCCGTACAACCAGGAAGGCAACAAGCAGCGCAGTCGTTTGCTGCAAAGGCAAAGCGCGCAGTCATCTCTATGCTGAAAAAGGTAAAGCCTTATCTAATGATACCAGATGATCAGATTCTCTGGTATCCCGAAGCGGTCAAGCGCGGACGCGAGGTCATGAACGCGGCGAAGATCGATGTCATTTTCTCCACCTCCGGACCTGTTACCAACCATCTGGTGGCCAAGAAGCTGGCGGAAGAATTCGGCTGCCGCTGGATTGCTGATTTCCGAGATCCGTGGACGCAAAACATGCATCGCAGCGGGATTGCGTGGCGGGAGCGGCTGGAAGAGCGGATGGAGGCACGGGTGATGAGCAAGGCAGACGCCATCACAACGGTGACGGCTACCTTTGCCGATAATTTCCGGAAAAAGTATGGACAACGGATCCAACGCATGGAGCTGATCTACAATGGCTTTGACCAAGCAGATTTCGGCGACCTGGCTCCTGCTGAGGTACCGGAAGCAAAAGGAAAGCTCCATGGCGTATATGCCGGGATTCTATATCAGAAACGTAACCCGCGGCTGTTGCTGCGAGCGATTCGAGAGTTGATCGACGAGGGGAAAGTGGCGCAGGACGATTTACTGCTCACCTTTGCGGGGGTTTTTGATTATCCGGGTTATTCGGAAAATGCGGACTGTGTCAAAGAATTGAATCTGGAATCGATCATCCGTATTGTCGGCAACCTGCCGCACAAGGACGCCCTGCAGTTGATGAAGGCTGCCGATTTTCAGCTCTTGATCGGGGATGTCTCTGCGGATGCAGGCGCTTATATTCCTGGGAAGCTATATGAATATATGGGAATTGGGAAGCCAATCCTTGCTCTCAATATGGCAGGGGAGGCGACGGAGATCATTCAGCGCTTTGAGCTTGGACAAGTAGCCAATCCAACGGACAAGCTGGAGATCAAGGAGGCTTTTTACCGATTGTATCAGGATTGGAAAGCGAAGGAGGAGGCGACTAGTGACGAAGGCGATCGCCGCTCTGCCGATTTCTTTGAACGGGTAAAGCCTTACGAAAGAAGAGAGCAAGCGCGTCAGCTGGCAAGTCTGATGGATGAATTGATCCAGCGGGCGGATCAACAACAACAACAACTGGGTGAATCGTAAGAGAAAGGCAACTGCAGCATCGGACGTGAATGGAATGTCCGAGAATGCAGTTGCCCTTTTTTTATGTGAGGATTACGTGGCTTTCAATGCTTGAGACAAATCCGCGATAATATCTTTGACATCCTCAATCCCCACGGACAGTCGGATGAGCCCATCAGAGATCCCCATCTGTCGTCGCTCCTCCGCAGGAACGATCGAGTGCGTCATGGAAGCGGGATGCTGGATGAGTGTCTCCACATCGCCAAGACTCACGGCCAGCTTACAGAGCTTCAAGCGATTCATCATCTGTTTCCCCGCAGCTATGCCGCCTTTCAGCTCAAAGCTTATTAGACCGCCAAATCCGTCCATCTGCCGTTTCGCCAGCTCATGCTGCGGAAAAGAGGGCAGGCCTGGATAATAAACAGATTGGACTTGCGGATGGGTAGCGAGGAATTCGGCGACCAGCTGGGCATTTTCACAATGTCTCTGCATTCGTATCCCTAATGTTTTCAATCCGCGAATTAACAGATAAGCATCGAAAGGGGAGAGGACACCCCCTATATCCTTAAGGGATGTCATACGCAGATGATCAATCGTACGCTTGTCACCTGCTACCACACCTGCAATCACATCTCCATGACCGCCAATATACTTGGTTGCGCTGTGCAATACGAGATCGCAGCCCAGCTCAAGCGGTCGCTGTAAATACGGAGATAGAAAGGTATTGTCGACGACGGTGGTAATCTGCTGAGCCTTGGCCACACGGGCTATCATGGCGAGATCGACAAGTTCCATGGTTGGATTGATCGGTGTCTCCACATAGATGATACGTGTATTCGGCCGGATGGATGACAAGAGCGAAGATTCATCGGTCATGTCTGCTAACGAATGGTCAATCTGAAATTGCTCTTTCAGCATGGTTAATAGGCCAAATGTACAGCCGTACAGCCCTTTGGAGCAAAGAATGTGGTCGCCGCTTCGCAAAAGTCCCAGCAAGACAGCAGAGACGGCCGCCATGCCTGATGAAAAGGACAGTGCAGCCTCGGCTTTTTCCAAGGCCGCGATTTTTTGTTCCAGGACGGTGAGGGTTGGATTACCCAGACGCGTATAGACGTACCCAGATTCTTCTCCAGCGAAGCGTGCTCCCCCTGTTTCCGCATTAGGGAACACAAATGTGGAGCTCTGGTAAATGGGTGTTGTCAAAGAACCCGTAATGGGATCAAGCTGGTCACCCGCATGAACGGCGATGGTCTGAAAACCGTGCTGTTGGACAGGAACCTTCTTTTCCATAAGATCACCCCATACAGCTTATGTAAGCGCATACATAAAGTGACCTGCTGGATTTTCATTGAATGGATACGAACAGCAAAAAAACCTAACCAACATGATGTGGTTAGGTTTCTTTTTCGTTACATCGAGTACGCTTAATACAACAGATACTTCTCGACTTCTTCCGGATCTTTGATCGTAATGCCCGGATCATTGTATTTATAGAAGCTGAACAGAATCTGCTGGTCCATATAACCGCCATCCGGGAACGGCAGGATGATCCATGTTTCATATTGATAGAAACGTTGGTCTTCTTTCCCAATCCAGACGGTCATTTTCACAGTCGAGTTATCCAGGATCTTTTGCATGTCGGATCGTCCGGCAAGCTGCTGACGCACCGGCTCAAACAGCTCGCTTTTGCTCATGGACAGCCATTCCGTTACATTCATTTTGATCTGGAAAGGGATGCATTCCACTCCATAGATTTTATTGTCACCGACATTCACCTGCTCGGCGCGATCCATCAGCGGGAGTAAGTCCTCAAAGCCGTGCATGACATCAAAGGGGAGCGGATCCTCCTGTGCGGTAATCCAAGCGTCTCCTACACGAACGTAGCGCTTGCCGTCAATCTGGTAGTATTGATACGTCTGACGAGCAATCCGCGCGTCCACATTGTAGCCGTCTGGTTTTACGACTGCCCCTTCAAACATGCTGGTTGTCGTACGGGAGAGGAGCGTATTTTTGACATGTCCCTTATACCAAAACTTCTGCGAATCCGGATCTGTCTTCGCCTTTTGAATCGCCATTTCCAGCATCGCACGTCCCGATGCCGTCTGCTCGACTTTTCCCTGATCCGCAGGCTTGGCAGCAGCAGCTGACTCCAGAGCAAATTCTTTCGGCCCCGATTCATAGGTGCAGCCGCCAAGGAGCAGCATGAGTGCCATAAGGGAGAGTACGCCTTTTCTTTTTGCTGCCTTATACATGGCGGAACCTCCTTACTACACCGTAGCCGAAAAGTCCGATAAAGAGTATGCTGACGATCGGCAATACGGGAATGTCGTGTTGTTTCAATACAAGCAGGCGATGGCTATCATAGCTGGTGGCGATGATTTCGTTTTCCTGATCCCCGTCCACATCACCCAGCTGGATGTTCATGAGAGGGAGATAGACACGCCACTGCTGTTCCAAGCCTTCTTCCGTATACGTAAACCCGCTCAAATAACGCAGCGGATGGCTGCTGACCCAGCTTTTCGCCTGTGCGACGATTTGCTTTCCTTCTTCGTGTCCCACATGATCAAAGGCACTGAATCGGAAGCTCTCGTCATGTTCACCGCTTCTCCAGAGGATCTGCCATTTCCCCTCAGGAGTCGGCTTCAGGATGTAAGAAGGCGTACCGCCGATTAACAGCTCATCAACACCATCCTGGTCAATATCGGCTGGAATGTAATCCGAATTGGCCAGCGAGATCTGGTCCTTGGTCAGTGTATAAGCTTCTGTCAAAGTTCCGTTTCCGTCAGGCGTGTAAATGCTGATACGTTCCCCTTGGGTGATCAAGCCTTCCTGATCATTAGGGAGACGGATGGTGCCCAATAGCTTGGTAGCCAGCGATGGGGCCACAAAGCCTTTTCCATCATACGAGCCTTCGATCAAACCAGCGCCAATCGAGACATTTTGATACTTGGAATCTTTGGCGAATGAGGCTTGCACGTCCATCAAGCCGTGTTTTTGCTGCAGCAAATAATCAATGTTAGCCAGATCCAACAGCAACGCCCGATATGGTGCTGTTCCTACCTGAAGCATCCCTTCCGCATAGCTTTGACGCTGCACATTCGGGACAAGCTGACCGTCCTTCATCGTATAGTAGGGGAAGCCCGGGAAGTCTGTAGGCATTTTTTGCTGAATCTGGGCAAGCGCCTCCGCACTCAGCTGATCATTGCTCAATCGGATCAGCTGACCGTCCTTCCAGCTAAAAACATAGAGTGCGATATCTTCTGCCTGAAGAGGAAGCAGTTTCTCTGCCAAAGCTTTTCGTTCCGCTTCTGTTTCCGGCTTTTTAGTTTCTTCCTCTTCCGTCTTCATTTCTTTGCTGCCGTAGGTGACGATCTCTTGCTTACCATCACCATCGACATCGACAAGCGTAATCGGGAAGTAATCCACCCATTCTCCGCTATACAGACGGTCGGTTTCTGCTTTTACATAAAAATGATTCAGTACGGACAAATTGTCACGGTTAAAGCTGACATTCACAAGCACCGCGATCAATACCAGCGCGAGGATCGCATTCGCCCGCAGCTTGCCGTACCATTTAGCCAAAATCGCCACGACCAGAATCGCGACCAGACCGCCTACAATCACAGCTACCGGAGACTTCACATCCAGTCTCGTCAAAGCGCGATCCAGCAGAAGAAAGCCAAGGCTAAACACAATCACCTGT
Organism: Bathyarchaeia archaeon; assembly: GCA_035644815.1. Lineage (GTDB taxonomy): Bacteria > Bacillota > Bacilli > Brevibacillales > Brevibacillaceae > Brevibacillus_F. The sequence continues at coordinate 5,229 of DASQNU010000180.1, forward strand.
CTGCGCTCATTCGGATGGATCACGAAGTAAGAGAGCAGCAGGACCGGGATAAAAAGCACCAACGCGATCCAAGACAGATCGAGGAACGCGACTTGTATCAGCAAGTGATAGATCAGAAACAGGGCTAGGGCGTATAAAGCCCACCACAACGTTTGCATTCGAAATAGTTGTCGCATGGCATTCACCTTTCGGATGATTTACAGCGATTGCTTCGCCTGGGATTGATCGGCGAGCAGGCCAGTCAGGAAGCCGCCAAACAACCAAAAGTACAGAGCCAT
>DASQNU010000181.1:0-20584 GCA_035644815.1 Bathyarchaeia archaeon
ATTTATTCCCCTTCCTGCGAAGCAACCGCTTTGACAGCAAGGGTTTTCTTTTTGATGGGTATTCGCACATTGAAAAGCAGCCACATACGATATGAAAAAGGATGCATAAGGAGAACTGCATGTATGTGGAATAACGAACAACAACAACATCGTACGTACCAAGATTATTTGCGAGAAGCGGCGATGTATTTGGAGGATGCGGAAAAGAACAAAAAAAGCCCGACTCAGGCAAGAGTGTCGATTCAGGCGGCACGAAACCTGCTTCAACAGCTTCGCACGGCATTTCCGGCCCAGCCCGTTCTTTTTCCGGCTTCCACCAAGACGACCGATGGGGTGAAGTGGGGATATATCAATGATAAGGGCAGCTTTGTCATCCCCCCGCGCTATGAAGCCGCCGACGATTTTCAGGAGAACGGCTTGGCTGGTGTGCAGAGCAAGGAGCGAAACGGCGTAATTAACCGCTCCGGCCAATATGTTGTGCCCCCGATCTATAACACGGTTACCCAGTTTTCAGAAGGCCGAGCGCAAATCCTGGATGATAAGGGCTATCGGGTCATTGACGAGAGTGGGAAGATTCTGACCCCCAAATGGTATACCTATATCGGTAGGTATCAGGAAGGCCGAGCGCTCTTCTCTCAGGCAGATGCACAAGGAAACAGCCTCTATGGCTACTTGGATCTCGAAGGAAAAGAGGTCATCCCTGCTAAGTACCCGTCTGCTAACGATTTTAAGGATGGAAAAGCGGTGGTACAGGTCAGGGAAAATGAATACGCGCTGATTGACCGGAATGGAAACACGCTGCATACCTATCCTCATGCGCTGGTAGGCAGTCTTGGAGACGGGCTGCTGTCTTTCAAACCAACCATAGACGGCCTTTTCGGCTACATGGATGAACAGGGCAAAGAGGTGATCTCCCCGCAATTTTCGGTCGCACTCCCGTTTGAAAAAGGCAGAGCGGTCGTGAATGTTTCCAAGGACTTCTCAGCTAACCTGTACGGCTTGATCGACAAAAAAGGAAAAGAGATTATACAGCCTATCTATAATGATGTGCAAACATTAGGGGAAGAGCGAGTGGCTGTCGGAAAAGCGCGGATCGCCTCCCAACCGTATGCAGGGTCTCGCTATGCGATAGCCGATTGGAACGGAAAGCTGCTGAGTGAATTTGTGTATACGGATGTTTCTCCGTTCCGCCAGGGAATTGCCTCTGCCACCGATGGGCAGCGTACCTTTTTCATCTACCGCAATGGAAGGGTCGCCCGAAATCTCCCCATTGTCTCCGGAGTGGGGACGCTAACCCTGGCTGGAGACGTTGTGAAGGCTGCTGTGGACATGCGAGTCTCTTACTATGACCGTTCTGGTAAACTGATCTATGCGCAAAATACACTGATCCCCCTGCGCGGCAATTATCGGGTAAGAGAGGAAAAATATGCACCCAACAAAGACTACCTGGTCTATTATCCGCAAATCGAGGGGATCAGGGACCGCAATGCGGAACAGCGCATCAATCAACTGTTGAAAGAAAAATCGAGAGTGAAGAAAATCGAGCCCAATACACAGCTCACCTCCAGCTACTCCGGCGATTTTGCGGTAGCCTTCTTCCAAAAGGATTTGGTAGTCTTGCAGCTAACCGGCTATGAATACCCGTTTGGAGCAGCGCATGGCATGCCGTCGGAGGAATACGTGCACATCGATCTGGCCAAGGCGAAAATCTATCAGCTGAAAGACCTCTTTCTGCCAAACAGCGACTACGTGAGAGTCCTCAGCGAGATCATCGGACAGCAAATCAAAACGGACCCTCAGTACTCTTATGTCTTTCCGGACAGCTATAAGGGGATAAAGCCGGACCAACCGTTTTATGTAAAGGAAGACGCGTTGATGATCTATTTTGCCCCATATGAAATCGCCCCCTATGCTGCGGGGTTCCCGACATTTCGCATTCCATATGAACAAATCCAATCGTTGATCAATTACCGTGGTGATTTTTGGCGGTCGTTTCATTAGAGAATCTGAAAATGAGAAAAAGCCCCGAATCCTTGATGACATCGGGGCTATTCTTCTTCAAATTACATCTCTACTACAATCTTCTCAGCCTTTCCGATCGGAGGGAGGCTGCGAGTGACAGTCGGTCCATACATCGCATATACTTTCATGCCCTTTTTCAGATCATCTAGCGCGACAGGCTGCATGTCCCGCGCCTGAACGATTTTGGTGTCCGCGTCAATGTTCAAGATGATTTGCTCATAACCTTGTTCGCTCAGTTTTTCTCCTTGAATCGTTAACCGTATACTGCCGTCTGACGTGGTGGACACCTCTGTGATGTCACCAGCCGTTCCGAGGAGGTCCGGTGTGGAAGGCTTTTCTTTGACGACGATTTTCACAGCTCCCCCTTGTGGAGGCATACTCAGCGCCATGATCGGTTCATGAATCGTCTCAATAGTCATCCCCAGCTGCAAATCGTTTATGGTCAGTTTCTGGTTATCCGCAGATACGATCTCGGTTTCATCGGATACATGGAAGATGAAGCCGCTGGTCATCCCGTTCAGATGGACGCTTGTTCCTTTTTCATTCTTCGCAATGCGGGTAATGGTGCCAGTTTTCATCAACTCATTGGCTGTAATGGTGATCATTCCTGTTTTGGCTACGGTTGTCTGTGCTTGCAGCACCTCACGGAAAAAGGAGAGAGGCACGAAGGTGATGCCGTTTTCCACTCTCGGAGCAACCCCTAGCTTGATCGTTCCCTTGGCCACCGGATAACGGTCAACGCCTGTCTGGACGGAATGCTTCTGAGTTCCTTTAACCAGCTCAATGTTTTTCGTTTTTGGATTCCAGGTCAGCTGGTAGCCGAGCTCTTCAGCCACTGTTCGCAGCGGTACCATGATTTTGCTTTGATCGGGATGGACTTTGATCAAGGACTCTTGCGGGGAAAATGCTTTCCCGTTCACAACAAGATGATAGCGGTACGTATCCTCCTTCATCGGGGGAGAAGCGGATAAAATGTGTACTTCTCCTGGCTGTGCCGGTGGACGGCTGGGATCGTAAATGGCAAAAGCCGGATGGATCATTGATGCCATCATAGCTGTAGATAGTAAAGTGGTAGTCACTATTTTTTTCATTAGAATTTCCTCCTTGTCATCGCTGTGTTCGTTTTCTCTGACGACGGAGGTTGGAGAAACGTTTCGCAGGTTGGATCAGAAACTTTGTATGGAGCGGAAACAGGCAAGAAGTCCTATAAGTGTAATTCGCACTTGACTGATAGGAATTATCGGGTTATAACATGTATATTCTTTATCATTCACATACAAATTCATATCAAGAGTGGAGGAATCATAATGTCACCCTTTTTAACGGTTGTAAACATTGCGATCATGATTATATTGATTGGCGCATTGTTTTGGCTGCAAAGGAAACACGTTTCCTTTTCCAAACGTGTTTTTCTCGCGTTAGGACTAGGGATTCTCTTCGGTCTCGGACTGCAATTGGTTTACGGGACCAAATCGGAGACGCTGAAGACGTCCATTGATTGGTTCAATATCGTGGGTAAGGGCTATGTGCAGCTGCTGTCCATGATCGTCATGCCGCTGGTCTTTTTGTCCATCCTGTCGGCGTTTACCAAGCTGAAGCTGACCAATAATCTCGGAAAGGTGAGCGGGCTTGTTCTCGCGGTATTGATTGGAACGACAGCGATTTCTGCAGGTGTAGCGATTGCCACTACGGCTGCTTTTCAGCTGGAGGCGGTACAGATCGAGCAAGGCGATGCGGAAACCGCACGTGCCGAACAGCTCGAGAAAAAATGGGCGGATATCCAGGATCAGACGCTGCCGCAAAAAATGGTTGAATTGCTTCCTGCCAATCCGTTCTATGATTTTACGAACCAACGTCCAACCTCCACCATCGCGATTGTCATCTTTGCAGCGTTTATCGGGTTTGCCTACCTGGGCGTAAAGAAAAAGAACCCGGAGCATGCCGAGTTTTTCGCAAAGATCGTCGATACGTTTTACTCGATCATCATGCGGGTCGTCACTTTGATCCTGCGCCTGACCCCATATGGAGTGCTGGCCATCATGACACGCGTAACGGCTACCAGCGATTATCAGGCCATTTACAAGCTGGGGAAATTTGTAGTCGCGTCCTATGTCGCGTTGCTGATCGTTTTCGTCATTCATCTGGTATTGCTGGCGATCGCAGGGCTTAACCCGATCACCTATATGAAAAAGGCGTTCCCTGTGCTTACCTTTGCTTTTACTTCTCGTACGAGTGCGGGTACGCTTCCGCTGAACGTCAATACGCAAACTGCTCAGCTGGGAGTACCTGAAGGCATTGCCAACTTCGCCGGTTCACTGGGCCTCTCCATTGGGCAAAATGGTTGCGCGGGCGTATATCCTGCCATGCTGGCGATCATGATTGCGCCTACTGTGGGCATCGATCCGTTCACGCCTTCTTTCATCTTTACCGTGATTGCCGTGGTTGCAATCAGTTCCTTCGGGGTAGCAGGTGTAGGTGGCGGTGCTACATTTGCAGCGCTCCTGGTGCTTTCAACGCTCAATCTGCCGGTGGCTCTCGCAGGCTTATTGATCTCCGTAGAGCCGCTCATCGATATGGGACGTACCGCACTGAACGTTAGCGGTAGCATGACGGCGGGCGTCCTGACCAGCAAATGGACGAATGAACTGGATACCTCGGTATACGGCTCAACAACTGTTACCAAACAGGCTGAAGCTTAAAAATGAATAGACAAAAGCCCCGTCATCTCGATTATGGACGGGGCTTTTTGAGTTAGGCTAGCGTAAATCTGTTAACAAATTCCCGCAGCTGCTGCGGCATTTTCTCGTCTCGGTTGACAGTCCTGCCACTTCATCCACGGACAGGTTGGTCTGAGCGGCGATAGCGGAGAGTGTTTCGTTGATGCTATGGATTTCCGTAGTAAACGTGTTCAGCGTCATAATCGATGATTCGGTTTCATGTGTCACCAATTTGCGAATAATATACTAGGTTATTCCCCTAACATAAGAAGAGTCAAATCGAAACGGCGTAAATGGAAAACATCGCATAAACTTGCATTACGTGCTTCCATGTGGTTTATTCAAAAAGCATACATAAACTACTTAATCGAAAGTAAATGGAGGACACACACATGAGTGTACATATCGGAGCCAAAGAAAACGAAATCGCAGATAAAATCTTACTGCCGGGCGATCCGCTGCGTGCCAAGTTTATCGCGGAGAATTTCTTGGAGAATGCGGTCTGCTATAACGAGGTGCGCGGGATGTTGGGCTTCACCGGTACCTACAAAGGGGAGCGTGTCTCCGTGCAAGGGACAGGCATGGGCATTCCATCCATCTCCATCTATGTTACCGAGCTGATCCAAAGCTACGGTGTGAAAAACCTGATTCGTGTCGGTACATGCGGTGCTTTCCACGAAGACATCAAAGTGCGCGACGTGATCATTGCTATGACCGCATCGACAGACTCCAATGTCAATAAGCTGCGTTTCAATGGGATTGATTACGCGCCAACCGCCAACTTTGACTTGCTGAAAAAGGCGCATGAAATTACTGTGGCTGAAAAGATGCCGGTACATGTAGGAAATGTGTTTACGAGCGATACCTTCTACACCGATGATCAGAGCATGACCAATCTGCTGGGCCAATACGGCACGCTCGCCGTGGAGATGGAAACGGCGGCGCTGTACACGATTGCTGCTCGCTACAAAGCCAAGGCGCTGTCTATTTTGACCGTAAGCGATCACCTGCTGACGGGAGAATTGACGTCGTCCGAAGAGCGCCAGACTACCTTCAATCAAATGATTCGCGTGGCGCTGGATACGATCATTCAATCATAAGGGCAAAACGCTTGTCTTCGGGAACAAGGAAGACAGGCGTTTTTTTGTATACTACAATCAAAAATATTTTTATCATTTTTACTATAATTACGATACAAAAGACATATGAATATTGTACTATTATCAAAAATGGGCTAGAACCTTCCGGGGTTTTAGCCTTTCCATTGTCCATTTGTAAATCATGTAGGAGGTGTAAAGGAATGAAAGTCATCGGCAACATGAAGCTCGGGACCAGGATGAACCTCTTCGTGTTAGGACTTATTTTGGTTTTAACTGCTTCTATTTTAACGGTGGTTATTTTTGAAGTAGAGAACGGCATCAAGGCTTCCGCGATTGAAAAGGCGAAATCGGACCTGGCATTGGGGTATGAGTATATCGAGTACAAGCACCCGGGGGAATGGCAGGTCAAGGACGGCTCTCTTTACAAAGGCGAGACGAAAATCAGCGAGAATTTTGAGTTGGTTGATGAGATTGGCAAATTAACGAATGGAGATACAGTCACCATCTTTATGGGAGATACCCGCGTCACGACAAACGTGATGAAAGAGGGCAAGCGAGCTGTAGGAACCCAGGTATCGGAAGCGGTCGCCCAAAAGGTATTGAAACAGGGGGAGATCTATCTCGGGGAAGCAAATGTCGTCGGCCAGATCTACCAGGCTGCGTATCAGCCGATAAAAAACGGAAGCGGGGAAATCATCGGGATTTGGTACGTCGGGGCACCGCAAAACCTGATTGATGAGACCCATCAATCCGTATTGAATGCGATCATTCCAGTCTTGATTGGCATCGTCATTCTGACCATCATTGCAGTAATCTGGTTTACCCGCCGTATATCACGAAAACTGTCTCTGATCGGACACGCGATTGAGCGTGCAGGACAAGGCGACTTTACGGTAGAGGTCAAGGCGGATACGCGCGATGAAATTGGCCAGTTAACGAAAAGCTACGAGCAAATGAGGGAGAATCTCGTAGACTTGCTTCGTCATTTATCGCAGACAACCGAACAGGTGGCGGCAAGCTCCGAGCAATTATCGGCCAGCTCTCAGCAAAACAGCAGAGCCGCTGAGCAAATTGCAGTGACGGTCCAGCAGTTGGCCCAAGGAGCGGGCGCACAAGTAGAAAATGTCGAGGACAGTTCCCAATCGATCCGGGAGCTTTCTGCAAATGTGGAGCACATTGTGGAAAATACTCACTCGGTGTCTGCACTTGCGGCGAATGCGACGAGCAATGCGGCTGGCGGAAATGATTCGATCCAGAAAGCAGTCCTGCAGATGAATGCCATCCATGCGACAATTTCCGGATTGGCGGAAGTGATTCAGAATTTGGGCACACGTTCGAAGGAAATCGGCCAAATCATTGAGTCGATCACAGGGATTGCCGGCCAAACGAATCTGTTGGCGCTCAATGCGGCTATCGAAGCTGCACGGGCAGGCGAACATGGACGCGGATTTGCCGTGGTTGCGGATGAAGTGCGCAAGCTGGCAGAGGAATCCTCTCAATCCGCACAGCAGATCTATCAGCTGATTTCGGCGATTCAAGAAGAAACCAATCTTGCGACGCAGGCGATGGAGCAAGGGATGACAGAAGTTGCTGCTGGGATAGATGTCGTGGGTCAGGCAGGGGAGTCTTTCCGAACGATTGAACAATCAGTCAGCGAAGTGGCGATGCGTGTCCAAGAAGTATCGGCAGCCATTGGACTGATTACCAAAGGTACAGGTGAAGTAGTGGAAGCGATCAATGGCATCAGTGCGATCGCAGAAACCACCGCATCTGGCGCACAAAATGTTTCGGCTGCAACGGATGAACAGTTAGCGTCTATGGAAGAGATTCATGCCTCCGCGACGACACTCGCCAAGATGGCTGATGATCTGCAGCAAGTCATGTCGAGATTTAAAGTGTAATTGGAAAATGTTTGCGGCAACTAGCTCCCGGGTATTACCTATCTAGAGAGATTTTGCAGAAATTAGAGGAGCGAATATATGCATAGTCTTACGCAATCGTATCAGCTGACACTTGTATTGCTTTCCTATGTCATTGCAACCATCGCATCCTTTACCGCACTTGATATGGGAGCAAGAGTGACGGAAGCATCGGGAAGAAGCAGGCATGCATGGCTGTGGGGAGGTGCTTGTGCGATGGGCACAGGGATTTGGTCCATGCACTTCATCGCCATGTTAGCCCTGCATCTGCCGATTACAATCACATATGACCATTGGCTTGTCATCGTCTCGATCGTGATTGCCATCCTTGCTTCCGCTATCGCCTTGTTTGTGATCAGTCGCAAGCGATTGGCATTGAGCAGTCTGCTGCTTGGTGGAGGTCTCATGGGCATCGGGATCGCTGCCATGCATTATACCGGGATGGCAGCGATGCAAATGCCGGCTCATATTCACTATGACCCGGTGCGATTTGCTTTGTCGATTGTCGTTGCCATTGGTGTTGCCATAGTAGCGGTATTGATCGCTTTTCGTCTGCGCAATGAGAAGGGGCCAGCCGCATTGCGGAAGAAGCTTTTCAGCGGTTTGGTGATGGGGGTAGCCGTTGTTGGGATGCATTATACCGGTATGTGGGCGACAACCTTTACGCCGCATGAGGGTGCTTTATTTACAAGCGAGAAAAGAATGAATGCCGAGCTGCTTGCTTATGCGGTTGGTATCCTCACTTGTTTTATCCTCGGCATCGCTATCTATCGGGCCATTATTGATCGGAGAATTCTGGAGTTTTCGAAAAAAGCGAAAGATAGCGAACAACGCTTTGACTCACTGTTTCACAATAATTTGGACGCGGTCATTTCCTATAACCTGGATGGGAAAATTACCAGTATCAACCCAGTGGCCGTAGTGACCACCGGTTACGACATGCAAGAGCTGGAAGAATACCAGGTGGCGACCATGGTGAATCCGGACGATTGGGACCAGATCGTTCACTCCTTCCGCTTAGCGTCAAAAGGGATTCCACAAAATTATGACACGGAAATCTATCATAAACTTGGTCAAAAAGTTGCTATCAATATCACTCATATTCCGATCGTGGTGAATGGAGAGATCGAAGGCGTATACGCTATTTTGCGGGACATCACCGAGCGTAAGCGGACAGAAGAGATCATCAACTTTCAAGCTTTCCACGATGAGTTGACCGGTCTTCCCAATCGCCGGCTGCTTGAGCAGCAGTTGGAGCAGATGCTGAAAGGGAGGAAGAAAGATCAGTCGCTGGTCGTGATGTTTTTGGACACGGACCGTTTTAAGGTGATCAATGACTCGATGGGACATGGCTTTGGCGATAAAGTCTTGCAAAGCATCGCGCAACGTCTAAACGAATCGGTCCGTGAGGGGGATATTGCCGCTCGCATGGGCGGAGATGAATTTACCATCTTGCTGCCGAATCTCTCCAAAGAAGAGGCGATCCAATATGCCGACAGGGTAATTGAAGCGCTCGGACAACCTTTATTGATTGATGATATGGAGGTCAGAATCACGGTCAGTATCGGCATTGCAGTCTATCCGGGAGACGGCCAGGATATGACAGCCTTGATGAGAAGCGCAGACACCGCGATGTATGCTGCTAAGGAAAAAGGCAAGAATCAATACCGTTTCTATGAATCGTCAATGAATGAACAGGTATACGAGCGCTTGTTGCTGGAAAATGAATTGTACAAAGCATTGGAACGAGAAGAGTTTATGCTGCACTACCAGCCGCAGGTCTCCTTGGCTACCAATGAGATAGTCGGTGTCGAAGCGTTGGTGAGATGGAAGCATCCCGAAAAAGGATTGGTTCCGCCGGGGCAATTCATCCCTTTGGCTGAAGAGACGGGATTAATCGTTCCGATCGGTGAATGGGTGCTGCGAGAGGCTTGCACACAAAATATGCGCTGGCTTACAGACGGGTTTCCTCCATTGCGGATGTCGGTCAACCTGTCGACCCGTCAATTCTGGAAGAAAAATATCGTGGAGACCGTCGCACAGATCTTGGAAGAGACAGGGATGGATCCCTCGTATTTGGAACTGGAAATTACCGAAAGCATCATGATGGACGTCAATCGTTCCATCTCTACACTGCAAGCGTTAAAAGAGCTGGGTGTGCATATTGCCATTGACGACTTTGGCACTGGATACAGCTCGCTTACCTACCTCAAGCGGTTTCCGCTGGATCGCTTGAAAATTGACCAATCGTTTGTCCGCGACCTTTTACACGATTCCCATAATGAGGCAATTGTGGCGACGATCATTTCGATGGCTCACCATCTAGGGTTGTATGTGGTGGCAGAGGGTGTAGAGCAGAAGGAAGAAGCGAACTTTTTGGTCAATCAAAAGTGTGATGAAGCCCAAGGATACTATATCAGCAGACCTGTCCCGGCTGATGAGATCAGTAAAATCCTTCTAGAGACAAGGACAAAATAATAGAAGAAAGCTTCCGTGATGATTCGGAAGCTTTTTCTCTTTTCTCTTTTGAATATTCATACTATAATTTTATATTTAGGATATGGTAATATATGTGCATGGATTATATGTCTTTTGAAAGTATGGCTGATAAGGAATCGTGGAGGGATATAAGCGATGAGCGTGGAAATAACAGCTCTGCAAAGGAGCTTGGAAGCGATATTGGAGCATCGAGCTGCACTCCGTAAGGATTATGTCGATCGTGATCGTGAAATAGGCATGGAGATAAAATCCATTTTGAATCGAATCAGGGAGTTGGAGGACAACGCCTCTCCACGTCCGGAAATAGAGAGCCAAGCGCCTCAATATGAGAGATCATTCCGCATGGAGGCTCATCAACATCCAGCTCGCAAAAAAAGAGCGAGATACGACTATCAAACCGATGTGGTTCCCGTAGTGCTGGAGCTGTTAAAAGAAAATGGGAAAATGAAGAGCGCAGAAATCATGCGGGCTTTGCATGAACGACATAATCTGATCTTTTCCAATCCTACAATCGCGATGAACAAAATCATGGCAGAAGAGCCATCCATTCAAAAAATCGACGGCTACTATACCTTTCAACAGGTAGCATTGACCAATTAACCACGAATAAGTATTATATGGGATATATCGTACACGGGAAACGATGAACCATGCTTTTTATTTGGGCATCTGAAGCATGGGGAGTGAGTGATGCAACCGACCGACCTCTATTAGAGGTTGGTCTTTTTCATTTTTAGGAGGAGAGCGAAGAAATGGTAAGCGCAGCTTTACTGCCAATCACGCAGAGAGAGCCGATGTCGTGGGAGTATGCGTACCGTACAGATCATGCAAGCGTTCGGCAGGTGGAAGGCATCAGTCCGGAGGGGAACACTGCCTTTTCCGATTCGAATCATGCTACCTTGGTAGCCATTTACGAGAAGCAACGATCGAGCTATCGTGTCTCAGCCCCTTACTTCTATACCCCTTCAAAGGTCAACGTAAACCAGTCAAAGCCTGAGGAAGCGTGGGATGTATTTTATCAGTGGAATCTTTCTTTATATAAAGAAGCGGGTGGATATACCAAGAACATCGAAGAAGCTTTGGATCAGAACGCAGAAGTCCTGTCAGACGAAGAGGTTGTCCACCTGCGTGAACAGCTACATATCTGGCTGCTAGGACAGCACGAGCAGCTTGCAGATGGATTACAGGACGCGCCTCCCGGAATTGCTGACAAGATCATGAATGCAGCTAGAATCGAACTGGGGATCTATGGGTACTTCATGTGGCGAGACGTTCGCCAGTCTGTAACTGTGCATAATCAAGCCATTCCTGCAGCATGGGATGTCTATGGACAATGGAAGGAACAATTGACGGAGAAGTCGGAGGACTACCTGCAGCATATGATCGAAAACGTGAACAAGCTGACAGGGAAAATCACAGATGAGCAAATCTCCCAAATGAACAAACAGCTTCAGGAATGGACGCTCAATCAGCGTAACCAATTGCAAGAGGAGCTTGCCACGAAACCTGGTGGTGTGGCGAACAAGATCATGGATACGGCAGAGCTTCAGCTGCAAAACCTCCGAGAGCGACTCTGGAATCAAGTGCTGCAGGCGATTAGCAAGCTTAATTTGCCCGTACAGCCGCTTCCGCAACCTTCTACCGGGTTTGCGGGCAGCATGTTTCATCCGCAAGTCCGGAATGAACGGTACGAAATCGGACTGGGACAAAATCGAGCCATCCTCGCCTTGCGCAACCCATCATCCGTGAAAAAAGACGATACGCTCTTTTATGTCGTCGATGCGGCTGGACGAAGGAAAGCTGTCACCCTGACGTTTGGGGATTCCCGCTTGCAAAAGGAATTTGTCGAGCGATTTTCGAAAAACTCCCTGCGCGGTACCGAAGTCTCTCTGGAAAAGTTTAAGCAATTTCTAAGCCGCATGAAAGCGTCTGTTCGTCACATTTCCGAAGCCGAATTGCTCCGGCTCAAGTCAAAGCTCTACAAAGAGCAGGAGACAAAGAAATTGGACGCGGCTGTTGCTGAGTTTTTGGCAGTTTTGAAACGGATGAAGCAATCCTAGTAAATATCGGGGCCCCTTCAAGAAGCTACGTCGTCACGATTGAGTGAGTGCAAGCATATTGGAGGGTTATTTGCACTTTGAAGCTTTTCTTAATACTTGAATGGGAAAAGCGATCCGTATTATAATGAAGAATAAGTACAAGTGATAATGAGTATCATTGTACGTGAACCCGAGCTTCACGAAAGGATACAGCCATGGTCTCTACCGTCCCTTTTGCATTACTTGAAGATTTGTTTCGGATTCGAACGTCTGTCCACACTGCTGCTTTGCAGTGTGAAGCGATACATTTATTGGATGAACAGCGCGGAAAAGCATTTTTGGCGGAAGTAGGAACGGTTCTGCAGTCGCCATCACCCGCTGTGACCGCATCCCTTTTCGTCAAGCGATATTTGGTGCTGGTCGTGGGGGCTTTCTATTGTATGACCATGCACTCGTATGGGTTGAATGTCGCACTGGATAACGTCGTGTTGACGGCGGAAAATCAGTGGAAAATGCCTCATTTTGTGTTGAAGAATCCGGAGGGGCTAGGGCCGCTGACAGGTGATAGACGGGAATGGCGTGAAAAGATCGTCCGCCATATTTCCAATGAGAATCTGCAGCCGCTGATCTCGGCGATGTCGGCGCACACCGGAGTGAGTCCCAATGTGCTTTGGTCGCATGCGGCATATCTGATCCACTACTACTATCATGAGTGGCAACAGGAAGCACAAACCGAAGAGCTGAAACGTCAAATTGAAGAGGATTTCCTCTATTTAAAGCAGATCGATGACGCCATGCTGTTTGGCTCCTGTGAAAAGAATCCAATCGCTACTCATTTTCACGAGATGGCTCATCCGGCAAAGCCCGGGGAAATCGTCCGGCTGCGCAAGCATTGCTGTATGGCATATCGGCTGCCGGAGGGGAAATGCTGTTATACCTGTCCGAAGCTGGATGAAAAAGAACGTGTCGCGTTGATCCTGGAACACGGGAAATAATGCCGACCGCAAACAAACATACCTAAGCAGCGTCCTTTTTGACAAGGGGCGCTTTTTCCCGTGTCTCCTCTTATTTCCTGCTTTCCAGTTTCATGGTATGATCCCCATATGCCATAAGTAAAATAGGTTACATACTGAGTTTACTGACAAGTGAGGGTTAGGAAAATGGAAACGCATCTGGAACACGTCATTATCGGAAGTGTGATTTCTGCTTTGTCGACTGGAATCGGTGCGCTCCCGATTCTGTTCTTTCGCTCGGTGACACATAGATGGCGGGATATCCTGCTGGCCTTGACGGCAGGGATTATGGTAGCGGCCTCCACTTTCAGCCTGATTCCCCAGGCGCTGTCTCATTCCAATCTATGGGTGCTTTGTATTGGCGTTCTGCTCGGCACCGCAGTGTTGACGCTTTTGGAGTTGATTGTGCCGCATATTGATCTGGAACACTCGCGGATGAACGTTTCGATGGATACGCAATCGAAATTGATCTTGGCCGCGATCACTCTGCATAATCTGCCGGAAGGGTTGTCGGTGGGGGTCAGCTATGCAAGCGGCCAGGACGGTTTGGGCGGCTTGATTGCCTTTGCCATTGGATTGCAAAATGCGCCGGAAGGGTTTCTGGTTGCGCTCTTTTTAATCAACCAAAAAGTGAGCCGCTTCAAGGCCTTTCTCTTGGCAACCATGACCGGTGCGGTCGAAATCGTGACGGCGATGATCGGGTATTCACTTACCTCCTTCGTTTCCGGACTGGTTCCGTATGGTCTTTCCTTTGCGGCGGGAGCGATGCTGTTTATCGTGTACAAGGAATTGATCCCGGAAAGCCATGGGGATGGGCATGAACGGGCTTCCACATTTTCCTTTATCATTGGGCTGCTTTTAATGGTTTGTCTCATCCAATGGTATGGGTAATAAAAAAGTAAGAAATTCAGACCATCTTTCTCTCACAAAATATCAATCTTTTACCGAAATTAGTAGTAAGGATATTATTTAAAGAGAACGTGGTATAGGGAGTGTCAACATGGAAAAGTCGACGTATATCGGATTATTTCTTAGTGTCATTGCAGTTGGGGTAGGGATGGTTGTAAAAGGAGCGAGCTTGTCTGCTTTGTTCAACCCTGCTGCCTTCCTGATTATTTTTGTGGGGACAGCTGCAACGATTTTTATTGCTTTTCCCATGGCCGAGGTCAAGAAGCTGCCAAAGCTGTTCGGCATTATTTTTAAGGAACAGCCTTTGCCTTCCAAGCGCGACCTTATCACTCAATTCATGAACTGGGCGTCTATCGCGCGCAGAGAAGGATTGCTGGCATTGGAAAGCTCCTCCGACGAGATTGAGGATCCATTCCTGAAAAATGGCATGAAAATGATCATTGACGGGGGAGAGCCGGAATTCGTCCGCGATGTATTGAACGAAGAGATTCATGCGATAGAAGAACGTCACCAGGGGGGAGCATTGATTTTTACACAGGCAGGTACGTATGCGCCTACACTGGGGGTATTGGGCGCGGTTATTGGTCTGGTAGCGGCCTTGGGGAACCTCTCTGATATTGAAAAGCTGGGTCACTCCATTGCGGCAGCGTTTATCGCCACACTCTTGGGAATCTTCTCTGGTTACGTATTGTGGCACCCATTTGCGAACAAGCTGAAACGCAAATCCAAGCAAGAGATTGCCATTAAAACAATCATGGTGGAAGGCTTGCTGTCGATCCAAGCAGGTGTTTCTCCGGCTGCGATTGAACAGAAGCTGATGGTGTACCTCCCTCCTAGCGAACGCGTAGAAGCACAAGCAGGAGAGAAAAAGGAGGAGGCTGCGGCAGCCAATGGCTAAGGGGAAAAAACACCATCATGAAGAACACGTTGACGAAAGCTGGCTCATTCCGTATGCAGACTTGTTGACACTGCTTCTCGCTCTGTTTATCGTATTGTTTGCGACGAGTAAGGTCGATGCGAAAAAGTTTGAACAATTGGTACAATCCTTCAATGTAGCTTTGAATGGCGGTGTCGGTGTCATGCAGAATCCGTCTGCAGTCAAGTACGACCCGACCCTCGAAAAAACGACGGTTCCGCCGAAAAAAGAAGGCGAGCAAGACAATCTCGAACAGCAGAAAAATGCGGAAGAGCAGAAAAAGCTGGAGCAGGCGCTGCAAAAGGAAACACAAGATCTGCAGAAGATGAAGGCACAGCTGGATGGCTATATTCAGCGGAATAAGCTGCAGGACAAGCTGCAAACGAAGCTGACCGAAGAGGGACTTCTCATTACCATTCTGGATAATGCGCTCTTTGATTCAGGAAGCGCGGTCTTGAAGCCTGAAGCACGCACGTTGGCAGCCGAAATTTCCAAGCTGCTGGTGCCGCATCCGAAACAAGTGACGGTGACCGGACACACGGACAACCGCCCGATCAATACAGCCGAATTCCCGTCCAACTGGGATTTGAGCACAAGACGTGCGACCAATTTCCTGAAGGTGCTGTTGGAGAACAAATCGCTGGCGCCTGCCAAATTCAGTGCGACCGGAAAAGGGGAGTTTCATCCGGTAGCGGATAACAAGACACCGGAAGGCCGAGCAAAAAACCGGCGTGTAGAGGTAGCGATCCTGCGTGATCTCTCCGTTAAATAGGAAAAGTTGTTCGTTGGAAATAAAGGATTAGACTAACCTTAAAAACAAACTTAGCGGCAGTCTTGGACCAGAGAATAAAGTCATGATATTATCCCCTTTGAGTAGACAAGTGCTAAAAAAGCGCATTAAAGTCTACTTGGAGGGGATTTTTTGGGGGAGAATTGTGGTTCAAATATGAGTTTGTACTCTACAGCAGTCCCTTTGTGGTACCACATAGCCATAATATTTTACCCTATCATGCTGACTACCCGTTGAAAAAATGGGGAATCTATCACAATCATGTATTCAACACTACTTTAACATATACTGTTATACCCTATCCGCCCGAAATGCCTGCTTTACCCGCTCAATCTGAGCGAGGTGGTCACGGACATGCTGGACGCGCATTTCCAGCAGCTCTTTGAACGTGTACCGCACTCCATCGGGATATTGCCCGACCCGCTCAAGTTGCTCTGAAGTCAGATTTTCCAGAAGCGGCAGCATGCTGGCCCGCAGCATTTGGAACAGGAGCATATGCTGTTCGCGGTCCAACCGTTCATATCCCAGGTTATCCGTCCAGGCTTCCTGATCAAATGATAGTAGAAGCGGTTCTTCCTCCGCCAAGACTTTTCTCAGCCGATGTGTCGCCAAGATCTCGGAATCTGCTACATGAATAAGAATCTGGTGGATGCTCCATTTGTCCGGTGCAGGTTGGAAACGCAACTCTTCCTCAGACAATCCTTCAACGGCTTCTCGCAGCAGCTCATAGTCTTGACTGTACTCCTCAATCACCTGTCCCATCCGATCCTCTCCTCTGTCATTATTCTTGTGAATATTATTCTTCGTTATAGATCATATACCTTCTTGGATTTAACCAATAATAAATTACCCTAAAGCGATTTATTCGGAAAGTCCCTAAATGTTTATTCCGCCTTTACGTGTTGCTAAGAAAGGGGGCAGAGTCCTTGCTGTTTAATAATATCCATGATAGACTTATAAACTGAACCGTTTCGTCTATATACGGTCGGGTACTATGAAATCGAATCATAAATGATAGGTCAGGTGGTAATGAGTGTCAGCAGCAACCTCTTCTTCACGTCAGCGCATTCTGGATGTGGCTTCCGATTTGTTTTATCGTGAAGGGATTCGAGCAATCAGCATGGATACAATCGTTGAGCGATCCGGTGTGAGCAAGGCAACCCTTTATCGGCAGTTCCCTACCAAGGACGAATTAATTGTTGCCTATCTTGAGGCACATGATCATCATATTTGGGATCATATTGACAAGGCTATCGCTCAACATGAAGGTTCCCCAAAAGATCAGTTGTTAGCTCTAATTGATGCCATTATTGAATTATTTCAACCGGAATATTATCGAGGGTGTCCCTTTTTAAATGCATTTGCTGAATTCTCGGATGAAAACCATCCTGCTCACTTGAAGGCATTGGAATATAATCATGCACTGCGCAAGCGGTTATTATATCTTAGCCAGCAGGTGAGTGTTACTGATGAATCCTTGCCAGATCAGCTTCTACTGGTGATCAATGGAGCATATTCATCTGTCCCGGTTCTCGGTTTAACCGAATCTGCAGCCCAACTAAAAAAAATTGCGACACATATCATTGAACAACATCTTACATAAAACCTTTAGAGCGTCATCGGAATAGTCATATTTCCTAGACGCCCTAAAGGTTTTTTGATTTTGGGGGATAAAAAGTAACGATTGACATTGAACGAAACGGTATAGTATCATTTTTCCATGATACGAAACCGTTTAGTATTACCCGGTGCGTTGATTACATAATGAAACAAAAGGAGGAAATAACATGAGTGAAGTATCGGTAATTGGTTTGGGGCCTATGGGAACAGCGCTCGCTCAGACGTTGCTTAGACACGGGAAGAGAATCACGGTCTGGAACCGGACAATCTCGAAAGCGGAATCGCTCGTTCAGCAAGGGGCGGTACTTGCACCCTCCGCTTCTTCGGCAATAGGCGAGAGTCCGATCAGTATCATTTGCGTTGCCAACTATGAGACATCAGCCAGCATCCTCGATACAAAAGAGGTTGCTCCGGTTCTTGCCGGCCGCACTCTGGTTCAGCTAAGTACGGGTACCCCTCAGGAAGCGCGAAACAGTGAGATTTGGGCAAGGGAGCACGATGCCAATTATCTAGACGGGGCTATTCAGGCTTGGCCTAGTCATATTGGGAGACAAGAAACAGTAATACTCTATTCGGGTTCACGTACCGCGTTCGAAACAAATGAACCTCTTCTAAGGATCCTTGCTGGAAACTCGATTTATTTGGGCGAACAGGTGGGAGCAGCGTCTGCGCAGGCTTTAGCGGTTATCTCATACCTTTTGGGAACATGGATGGGTTTTGCTCATGGGGCTCACATACTCGAATCGGAAAACCAACCCGTTGATTCATTCGGTTCCATGATTGCCGCTATCGCACCGCTGCTTGGTGAAGAAGCCAGACATCAGGGGAAGGTTATCCAGACAGGACAATTCGGAAACCCCGAAAGCTCGCTCAAAACCTCAGCAGATAGTGTAAGGCGACTAATTCAGCAAGCAATGGAAGCCGGGATCAATTCTGAATTTCCCGCGAATGCGTTACCTTTCTTTGTGAAAGCTACCGAGGCGGGTTACGGAGATGAGGAAGTATCTGCGATTATCAAGGTACTCCGAAACGGCTCAACTCCTCTCCATAATCAAGCATGAAAAAGAAAAATCCGAAGGGTAGTCATTACTTCTTCGGATTTTTCCTTTTCACTCAAGCTAAATAGTTTTCTCCGGTCTCCATAATTCCCCTGCATCCAGGGATGAAAATATACCGCCAGTTAGTTGAGCAATTCGTTTATCTCTCATTTTCGAGCAAGAATTGATTGCAAAAACGTGTAAATCTGTTTGTAAACGGAATAGGCGTCATCAAACAGGTCTGTCATGGAGTAAAACCCGTGAATCATGCCTAGATAACGTTTGTGTGTTACGATGCCCCCAGCTTCGGCCAGGCGGCGACCGTACGTTTCGCCTTCATCTCGTAACGGGTCATATTCGGCCGTTACGATCAAAGCCGGGGGCAAGCCTGTAAACTCCCCATTCATAGGCGATGCGAGCGGATTGGTCCGATCCGCTTCTTCCCGCAAATAATGGCGCGTAAAATAATTCAGCACATCGCGGTTTAAAAAATAGCCGGATGCAAACAGGTGCATGGATTCGTAATCTCCGCCAAAATCAGCCATCGGACAAATCAAGATTTGGCCGGCAATGCGGGGACTGCCTTCGTTGCGGGCTAACTGTGCAACCACAGCGGCCAGATTGCCTCCTGCGCTGTCTCCCGCAACAAACAGGCTGGCCGGGTCAAAACCAAGCGAAACGCAATGTTCGGCGACCCATTGTACCGCAAAATGAGCTTCTTCCACAGCGATCGGAAATCGATGCTCCGGTGCCAGACGGTAATCCACCGATACGACAGCACATCCTGTAACGGCAGCAAGCATGCGGCACAGTGGATCGTACTTCTCGACGTCGCAAAGAACGAAGCCGCCTCCGTGATAATAGACGAGGACGGGCAGATCCCCTTCCTTCAAAGGCCGATAGATTCGCAGTAACAAATCACCATGTGGCCCGCCTACCCATCGGTCTTCGGTGGAAGCGAGCTCGAAAGCATCGGAGATGGCCGTTCCTGCCACAAGTTTTCTCAGTTCTTGGGGGGCGATCGTATGAGAGGCAGGAAGCGAAGCGATCTCACGTAAAAATGCTTCAGACTGCTCATGTAGTGCCATTGTTACTTCATTCCTTTCTTTCCAGTCAAAATTGGTTGGGGCGTTAGCTTGATTCGAGGTTAGCACGCCTTTTATACTGGAAACAGTAGGAAGGGTAACTAGTATAAAAACTACCTGGATTGGAGATAAGACCGCATGGAAGCAACTCATCAACGGAAAGCGATCGGAGAGTTTTTGAGAATACGCCGTACCAGTCTTTCTCCGAAGCAACTTGGATTGCCAGAAGGATATACGCGCAGGAGAACCCCGGGACTGCGCCGCGAGGAAGTCGCCCAACTCGCCGATGTAAGCCTCACGTGGTATACCTGGCTGGAGCAGGGACGGGACGTAGCCGCCTCCCCTGAGGTGCTGGATCGGCTTGCCGCCGCTTTGCACCTGACGCCGGCGGAGCGTCAGTATTTGTATGTGCTGACCGGGCGGTATGCTTCATTGAAAAGGGATCTATCTGTTTATCAGTTGTCGCCGGCCTTCGAGCAGCTGGTACACAACACCCCATATCCCTTCTTTGTGATCGGCCCTGAGAATCGGCTGATCGCATGGAACGCGATTGCGAGCGAAATACTGACGGATTTTTCCGAATTGCCGCCCGAAAACATGCAGATGATGCGTCTCGCTTTCCTGCAGCCCGAATTCCGGACCAAAATTGTCAATTGGGAGCAATCGACCAAGGTGGCGCTTTCGTTCTACAGAAAACTGTATGACCGTTCTGCCGATCAGCCCTGGTATGCCAAGCTGATTAACGAACTGATGGAAAGAAGCAAGGAGTTCGCGGAGTGGTGGCCGCTTCACGAGGTGGCCGACAAGAACGGGCTGCAAGTTGAAATTGAACATGCGGTCATGGGACGGCTTTATTTCGAAATCATTACGTTTACGCAAATCAATGACTTGGAAAACCTGATGTGCTGCATTTACATG
>DASQNU010000182.1:0-18097 GCA_035644815.1 Bathyarchaeia archaeon
CTTCCACATGTTCATCACCCCTTAATAATTCACCCATTTCTTTTGTCCGAACCACTGCAACAGGGTGATGCTGAATACGCACAAGAACAAGATGACCGCCATTGCAGAAGCATATCCGATCTTCAGATTCACGAAAGCGGTTTCATAAAGATGCCAAACAACCATGGATGTAGAATGCAAGGGCCCGCCCTTCGTCAATACCGCAACCAGATCGAATACTTTGAAGGTGGAAATGATACCTGTGATAAATAGAAAGAAGGAAACAGGGGAAATCAACGGCAGCGTGATGCTTCTGAATTTAACCCACGCATTGGCTCCGTCCATTTCTGCCGCTTCGTACAGATCCTTCGGAATCGACTGCAAGCCGGCCAGATAGATAATCATGTTAAAGCCGATGGAAATCCATATTTGAATCAACATGATCGAGGGAAGCGCAAATGCCGGATCGGCAATCCATTTCGGCGGCTGCTCCCATCCTATGGACATCAAAAACTGATTGATAGGTCCCAATGACGGGTGAAACAAAACCTGCCAGACTACCGCAATCGCCACGATGCTGGAAATGTACGGCATGAAAAAGGCAACCTTAAAGAAATTTTTCAGATACACGTGACGATCAATCAGGATGGCGAGGAAAAGCGAGATGGCCATACAGATGGGAACGGTGAGGATGAACCAGGCGTTATTCATCAGCGATTTCAAGAACACAGGATCATCCCACAATTTACGAAAGTTCGCCAAGCCTACCCATTTCAATTGAGACAGACTGGTAATAAAGCTCCAGTCTGCAAAGCTCAGGATGAACGTCGCCACGATGGGGAGAAGAACGAGGATCGACACCCCGAGCAGCATGGGCGAGACGAAAAGCAAACCGATTCCATTTTCGTTTTTTTCTCGATTGATGCTTAGCGTACGATGCGCTTGGACAGCCTTTCCAGCGATGGGAAGCTCTGATTTACTGCTCATTTAGATCACCTCACCTTTTTCGATTGTCCTCATTATAAAAGGCGGCGAAAGTACTTACGTAACGATATTTTGATGCATGTTTGCACATTTTTGACCAATCTCAGAGGATGAATGACATCCTTACCCTGCAGATGCTTTTTTCCCCCGGTACTCAATCGGAGTCACACCTGCATACGATTTGAACAATTTGATAAAATAACTGAGATTGTCATAGCCCAGTCGCTCGCTGATTTTCCCCACTGGTTCTGCTGTCTGGCTCAGCAATTCCTTCGCCCGGGCGATTTTCAATTTGGTCACGTATTCCACAAACGTCTCACCGACCTCTTTCTTGAACAATCGGCTGAAGTAGCTGGGATTGAGGAACAGGTGACTTGCGACCTCTTCCAGACTGATTTTCTTCTCTAGGTTCGTGAACACGTACTTCAGAGCATCTACAATTTCCTGTCGCTTCGCATGATTGCATGCTTCTTGAGAAAAGGCGTGGAGCGATTGGAAATATTCGATCAGCCACCTTTTCAATTCTCCCAGAAATTCAATACCCACAATCTCACTGTGCAGACTTTCAAACGGGTGTCTGCCAAGAAAAAAAGGAAGGGCATGCCATTTCTTTTTTAGATCCAACAACAGTTGCAGGACCCATTCTTTTACGACTTCCGGAGGGTATCGCTGTTCTTCCAAGTAGGAAATCCACTTGCTAACCGTCTTCTCGATATGACCGTCCTCTTTCATTGCCATTAAACCTCTCAGATCAGCAGCGGCTTCTTCATATTTTGCATACAGTTCTTCACTCTGTGTCCGCCTAGGCTCTCTCTTTTGTATGGTGCCTGGCTTCATATAAAAGCGTTGTTGCTTGGCTTGGAGCAGTAGAGTAATTTCTTTTTTAAGATCAGCCATTTGATAACAGACCTCTCCGGCAACAAAGGAGAGGTCAATGTGCAAATAGGTTTGCAGCGCCTTTTGAATGGTTCTCATGCTATGCTGCGCATCATCGAAGGAGTTTTTCTTGAGGTTTTTTTCATAGGGGAAAAAGACGTAAAACGCTTTGGCACCATAACCAAAGTGAACGGCGTTCGTCCCCGCTTTCTGGAGAATTTCGGCTACCACGTTGTGGATGGAAAACGTCAAGGTGTCTTCGGATTCGTATTGTTTTTTGACAAGATGATAATCGTGGACCATGGCAAAGGTGGCGAGGTAGCCATGCTGTTGATCCAATCTCAATCCGAGTGAATGCGCTTCTATCAGCCATTCGTTTTCATCGATGGATGTCTGCTCGATTGTTTTCCGTAGGAATGACTCCTTCACATTCTCTTTATTTCTGTCTAGGAATTGCTGCAGCCGGTGCTGTTTCAAGTTTTTCTTTTGCAAATGCTCCAGATTGTCCGTCATTTTATGGAGTACATGCATTAAATGCTCCGGCTCGAACGCATCCTTCACCAAATAATCCTGTACTTGAAGCTTCAGGGCTTGGTGAGCAAAATCAAATTCGGTATGACAAGACAATATGGCGACCTGCAAATGCGGATTTCGTTCTTTCAATCGCTTTGTCAGTTCAATCCCATTCATTTTGGGCATGCCAATATCCGTAATGAGAATATCCGGCATCTCGTGGATCGCTTGTTCATAGGCGCTTAACCCATTTTCGTGTGTGCTTAGCGATGAAACACCCAGACGTTCCCACTCAATCGCTTCCGTGACCAGCTCCAACACCGGATAATCGTCGTCAACCAGCATCACTTTGTACATGGGCCATGCTCCCCCCTTTTGGAATGGTCAAGATGATCTTCGTCCCTTTTCCTGATTCACTTTGTATATCCATGTGAAAAGACCCGCCAAACGTCATGCTCATTCGTTCATACACATTGGATAAGCCTAACGATGAAAAACCATTCTTTTTTTGTGGCTGGTTGTGCGCAGCAATCGGTGTCTGGAAGAGATTTCTCTTAAGCCTGGCTAACGCTGCCTCTTCCATCCCCTGACCATTGTCTTCAATCGTTATGATCACGTCTTTCTCGGTGAGATCGGCGCTTACCACAATCGTGCCGGCATGCTGGTTAAGCCCGTGAATGATCGAGTTTTCAATAATCGGCTGCAGAATAAAACGGGGGATCCTCACTCCATAAGCTTCCTTGTGTACCAAAAATTCTACGTGAACCTTTTCTTTCTGACGCATGTTCATGATCGTCATATAGTCGGTGATGATTGTCATTTCTTCCTCAAAAGTAATCGTCTCTTTCTCTTTATCGATGGTCATCCGCAATAGCTTGGACAACGAGCTGATCATATCCGCGCTTTCCCGATCCCCTTTCACCAATACCTTCATGCGAATGGAGTTCAATACATTAAACAGGAAATGAGGATTGATCTGCGCTTGCAGCATCGCGAGCTCCGCTTTTCGTTTTCGTTCTTGGCTATCAGTAATCTCCTTGATCATCTCATTGATGCGGTCGAGCATCTGGTCAAAGGATACGGACAGTCTGCCGATCTCATCCTGGCCACGCATACCGGATCGAATGTGTAAATGCCCGCGTTGCACGGCTTCCGCGACCTTGCCCAACCCGACGATTGGTTTTGTAATCGTCTGCAGTAAATACGTCATCAAGAGCAAAAAAGTAGCGAAGGATACTACTTGCACGAAAAAGACTTTGTTAAATAGCAGATTGATCTCCTGTATCGCTTGCTTGTAGGGAACCAAGGATACGAGCCTCCAGCCTGTCAAGGTAACTTCGTTCTCCGCAATCACATAGTCTTGCTTTGAAATTTGAAAGAGTTTGGAGGAATTCGGACGCTGGAATTGATTCCGGTAGGCGAATAATTCCCCTATTCGGCGATCGTCTTTATGTGAAAGAATATGGTTAGAGGAGTCAAGCAGCACCATTTCCTCATGGCCTTTCAACTTTTCGAATACTTGATTGATTTTGTTTTCCATGATTGTGACGATCACATAGCCGTAGATGCGCTGGCGTTCGTCCCGCAAGGTTCTGGCTACGGAGATTTGAAACGGGTTATCTTTTTTCTCCGATTGAAAGACGGTAGGTTGACTTCCCATCCAGATCGATTCATAGCCTTGGAGCTGATTCATGTCGGTAAACCATTTTTCCCGAAACAGTTGAAGCGGGTTGAATTCGGAAACGGAATAATTGGTATACCATTTACCATTCTTCAAGAGAATCGTGACATACGACTTTTCCCCCACCAAAGTGATGTTCTCGATGGTTCGATTGATTTTGCTTTCATTCATGAAATGCTGATAGGAATCCTTAGACTCGGGAGCTGTAGTGCTTCTGGCATTTTTCTTTAAGATCGTATTGAGTTCTGGATCCAATTGAATAAAATTGGCGATGTACATCATGTCTTCGAGCAGCTTTAGCACATATTCATTTGCGATGGTAAGCTCCCGATTGGCATTGGACAGCGCCTGCTCCTTCAATGTATCCTTTGTGCCGTAATCGTAGAAAAACAAAGAGATGGTGGCAGGGATGACGAGGCATATGATGGAGATGAAAATTACCTTCAAACGAAAGGAACGAGGCGCTAGCAGATGCAGCCACTTGTTCTCCATAGCAGGTTCCCCCAGGACGGAAAGATGGGGCTGTAACGAGTTACACCCCCTCTCCCCTATTCTCCAATGATTATTGGTTATTGTCGATGATCTCTTGGACCCTTTGTTGGGCAGCCTGAATCGTTTGATCAATATTTTGTTCGCCGAATATCAGCTTTTCGTATTCCTCGTTGACCACTTTATAGATTTCTGCCTGGTAGGATACGGGAGAGATGATTCTGGACGATTTCGCATGGGTAAGGACATGGATGAGCGATTCTTTATCTACTTTTTCCGGTTTTTTGGTACCGCTCAAAATCTTATCGACTATGCCGGATAAATCGCTATCGTTTACCTTGTTCCAGGATGGGATATTTTTACCCTGCACGATCTGACCTTCCGTCGTATACCAGCGTATAAAGGTATACGCCTCTTTTTTATGCTCGGAACTGGCCGCAACCGCCATAAAATCGGTTGTTACCGGTGTATATCCGCCTTCCGCTGCTTTGTCATTTTTCGGATAAGGAGCTACGGCAACTTGGAAGTTCAGCGGAAATTGTTCCGTACCGCCAAGCTCGGTATTCATCCAGCTGCCAATCAGAATCGAGCTTGCATCCTGATTAAAGAACTGGTTTCGATAATGCAGCTTTTGCGACAGGATGTCGGTATACGGTACCGAGGACTTGTCTTCCTTCTCCATTTTTAACCGGATTTCCAGCGTCTTTTTGAAAAGGGGATGGTCGAGATTGGATTTTCCATCAGCGGTTGTAAATTCCGTATTTTCGCTTTCACTGGCCAAGGCTAGCTTCATAAATTCCATCCACCCGCCATTTTGCGGACCGTGAAAATACGTTCCATAGTGGCCATCCCTTGTCAACGCTTTGGCGTATTGCATGAATTCTTCCCAGGTCCAATCTTTCGGAACTTCAAGACCTGCCGCTTGCAAATGGTCCTTATTCAATAGGACATACCACGGATTGAATTTTCCGGGCAGCGCATAGTATTTGTCCTCTATTTTTGTATCGACCTTGTATTCTTCTGCGACGTTATATCCTTCCTCTGAAATAAACTCATCGATTGGTGCTACCATTCCCATGCTGACGCGCTGTGCATAACTAGCTGGATCGCTGAACATCAGAACGTCCATTTGCTCGCCAGATGCTGCCGCCAGGTCCAGCTTTTTGGTTGCCTCCTGTGTGTCTCCCTTTTCACTGAGAATCACTAAATCAATATCAATATTTGGATATTTTTGTTCAAATGCAGCAATGGTGTTCTTCCAGTTGTACGAAGTTTCGTTTCCATGCGTGTGGAATTTGATGGTGACTTTTTCGCTGGTCGTCGTGTCTGGTGTTGCTGTCTCGCTGCTGGCGCCCCCAGAGCAGCCAGTCAGCAGTAGGATGCTGCTCATACCCGTACATAACCAGTGAGACAAAACCTTTTTCTTCATCCGATTCCCCCCTAATATCGATACCGTTAATTTGAAAGCCCTTACAAAAAAGACTACCAAAGATGATCTGATCCGCGATTGCACTATTTTTACTTGTTATGCGAAAATTTTGACTTAGCGCTCATAATGATACGTCCTGAATACCGGATCGCTCATGAATATCTCGGAACACTTTATTTGCGAGATACATCAGCACGAATCCGATTCCGCTGCCTGTCAAAAGCAAACCTGCCCCTGGAAAAATCATGCCTACTAACAATGCTGCCGCTACTGCCATGATCATCCTTATCGTATAAAACGGATAGGAAATACCGATGATAAACGCTTTCTTCACGGATTGAAGCGCTTTGCCTTCATAGTGAACAAAAACAGGGAAAAGATACAGCATGATCACTAACCATAGTGCCATGATGCCGAGATAAACACCCATCATGATAGGAACCAGAGTGCCTTCCAAGGAGCTGATCAGATGCCACGATAACCAAAACAATAGCAGCGACATCATGATGAAAGCACCAAGATAATTGGCCTTTTTGAACTCCGCCTGGTAGGTTTCCCAAAATAACCGAAAGATGGGAACATTGTATTGACCCCGTACCCATTTACGGATAATCGTGAACATTGCTGCTGTGGATGGAGCAGCACCAACCACCAGAACGCCTAGAAACATGAAAAGCAGCCAGAGAAGATTCAAGTAAGCCAACCGGGACAACCATTGACAGATTTTATAGATCATATTCATCCAACCGCCGAGTTCCATGTGATTCTCCTTTCTTCCTTCCTTTCTATCTGTTTCCTTGATATCCTTTGTTCTTCAGTGTAATGTCACGGTGCTTATCTCTACCTGTCATTTTTTTGACGATTCTTGTGCTTTTCTTTACTTCTCTGACACCCATGCAAAAAAAAGGTGCCGGCAAGAACACAATGCTCGTTCTTGTCTGACACCATGGGAAAGCTGATTACGGATTGAGTTGGTATTGCGTGTCATATAACCTCGCGTAACTACCACCGAGAGAAAGAAGCTCCTTGTGATTCCCCTGCTCGATCACGCTTCCTTGATCCATGACGTAAATGATGTCAGCATTTTCAACGGTAGAGAGTCGATGAGCGATCACGATTGTGGTCTTGCCCTTCATCAATACGGACAGCGCTTGTTGAACTTCCTGTTCTGACTCTGTATCCAGAGCGGCAGTGGCTTCATCCAATATGAGGATTGGCGCATCTCGCAGAAGCGCCCTCGCAATCGCAATCCGCTGCCGTTGTCCCCCTGATAGCATCGCTCCCCGTTCACCTGTCTGGGTCTGGTACCCTTCTGGAAGCTCCATGATAAATTCATGGGCATATGCTGCCTTGCTGGCTTCCCATATCTCTTCTTGCGTGGCCGCCGGTTTGCCATAGCGTATGTTTTCTTCGATCGTCCCTTCGAAAAGATACGTATCCTGCGGCACATATGCAATGAGTTCGCGCAGCTCCGCAACGGTGTACGCGTCAATCGCTTTTCCCTGCAGATAGATCGCTCCGCTATTTGGCGGATAAAAACCCAAAAGCAATTTTGTGACCGTGCTTTTTCCTCCCCCGCTGGTCCCCACGATTGCAGCAACCTGCCCTGCTGCGACATGCATCGACACATGATTCAGGATGTTCGTTTTTGGGTCATAGCCAAAACATACATCGCGCAATTCAATCGTATACGGGCTGGATTCTTCTGCGTCGTTGGCATCCATTGATATACGTTCAGCTTCCATAGGCTCTTCGAGAAATTGCTTAATGCGGGATGCCCCGGCCAAGGAACCTTGAAGTACTGCAAACATTTGTCCTAATTGCAAAAAAGATAAGGTTACGATCATCTGTTGTTGTACGATCCCAACCATGGCTCCTAGACCGATGATTTCCTTCGACACCAGTAAGATTCCTACAACCAATGTCCCTCCAAAGCTGATGAAGTGCACGAGAAAATTGACGCCCTCCAGCAAAGCGTTTTTATGACCCAGCTTAATGGCGGATGAAGTGACAATCTCGTTCGCTTCCGCATACCGTGCCGGAATAATCCGTTGCAGGTTAAACATTTTGACCATGCTCAAGCCCGCAAGAAAATCATTCAGCCTTTCGGTCAACGTTCCCATCTGTTGCTGCAAATAGTCTCCCGTCGTACGTACCGACTTGCTGTACAACAGGTTCATCAGTAAGGTTAGCAGCGACACAAACAGAAGACCCGTGGCGATCCTCCAATCCAATATGTACATCCCTACTAGAGAGCCTATCAAGGAGATGGAAATGATAGAGATCATCTTGATTTGCTCGCTGTAAGCCCCTTCCATGGCCACTGCATCGCTGCTCAATCTCGCCAACGTATCGCCGGAATGATGCTGTTCAAAGTAACGAACAGGCAATTTTCCCAAATGATCAAACACAGACAACCTCACATTGTTCATAACACGACGGACAATCCTCATATAGAGATACGTAAACAGCGGGGAAAGGATGCTAAGGATGACAAGAGCCACGCCCATGGTGAGTACTGCTTGGGTAAGCAACGCCGTGTCTTTCGTATAGGCGAAATCCGTCAAATCTTTAAAAACAAATGGCAAGAACACAATCGCGCCAGCCTGTACGACCCCGTCTCCCAAAATAGCGAAGAAATACGTTTTTTTGCTTGTCTTCATGAAGGAAAACAAATAGACGATCTCTTTCATCATGTGCCAAACAAACACGACTATGTCCCTCCCACACTGACAGTCTGCTGTTCCTCATGGGCCAATTGCCTGCGATACAGGCTCGCATAGAAACCATTCTCAGCAAGCAAAGCGTCGTGAGTGCCGCGTTCCACGATACGTCCCTCATCTAAGACAATCACTTCATCCGCATTCTTGATGGTTGTCAACCGATGGGCTACGATCAGTACCGTGCGATTTGATTTGAGATGTTCGAGCGCCTCCTGTACGAGAGCTTCCGACTGCGTATCCAGCGCCGAAGTTGGCTCGTCAAGGAGCAGGATCGGTGCATCTTTGATCAGCGCACGCGCGATGGCAATCCTTTGCTTCTGCCCCCCTGATAAGCGCGAACCCCGTTCCCCCACAACCGTTTGATAACCGGATGGCAGCTCCATGATAAACTCGTGGGCTTGCGCTGCCTTTGCAGCCGCAATTATTTCACTTTGTGTCGCGGACTGCCTTCCGTATGAAATGTTTTCTGCGATGGTCACCGGAAATAAAGTCGTATCCTGTGTGACAAGAGATAGGCGATTGCGCAGCTCCGTCAAATCCCATTTGTCCATTGCATGGCCGAATAGCTTGATCTTACCATGACCTGGCTGAACTTGATAAAAACCGCAAAGCAGCTTTAGGATCGTCGACTTGCCGCTACCGCTTGCACCAACCAGAGCAATGGTGTGATTTGCCGGCACTTCAAAGGAAATGCCATCCAGAATCTTTTTCTTGCCTTCGTATGAAAAGCTTACATTGTCGAATGTTATGGGAATGGCATCCGCAAGAAAAGGAAAGGTCGACTTGCGTTCTTCCTCCGGTGGTAATCGATAAAGTTCATACAGGCGATTTGCAGCACCGGATGTCTCTTGGATTTGCGCGTACAAAACAGGTACAAGGGACAATGGCTCAATAATGAAGCCTAAGAGGTAACTGAATACCACCAAGCTGCTTACATCCAGCTCACCCGTTTTGATCAAATATCCGCCATAGGCAACAAAAAACAGCACAGGTGAAGTAAACAGCAGCAGACTGGGGCCGACAATCAGAGCCTGACGTTTTTCGTAGTGTAAGCCAATATTCAAGACTCGCTGCAAATTTTCTTTATACTTATCAAACAGGATTTCACGCAAATGGAACGATTTTGCGATATGGATTCCAGAAATGAGATCTTGTGCAATGGCATTGGATTTTCCCAGTTCTCCTTGTATTTGTTCAGCAAATGTTTGCAGGGGTCTACTCAAAATCCCCATCAAAATAGCTGCAATCGGTAGTAAAGCCACACTAAACAAGATCAGCTTCCAATTCGTATACAGAAGAAACGTAAGCGCTCCCAGGAACACCACCGGCATATAAAACATTTGGAAAAAATGCTGCTGGAAAAATTGGAACAACACGGCGGTATCGTTGGTCAGCCGAGAAACAAGATCGCCGGAATGGAATTTTTCCATGGTGGACACCGGCAATTTTTCCATATGAAACGCCAAGCTGTTTTTTAGATCCCGCAAAGCATACGAGCTAAATCGCGCAACGGAGTACCGAATCAAATACTTGGAGAAAAACCCAACGATGGTTACGACTATGATGATCCCAGTCAATTCGAGCAGATAGGTAAAATCCGTTGCATGCTCGACCATTCTCTTGATAAGTACCCCCATCCCTACTTCGATTCCCGCAACCATCAGGGACGCGATAATACTTAGAAAGACCCATAGTCGATAGGGTTTTACATACGAAATAAACCAGCGAAATACCGTTTTCTTTGTATGGATTTGTCCATCCTCTTGGGAAGTCATTTGATGCTCCTCTCCGGTAAATCGTTTGGAATTCCCCCTGCACGCAGTACAGGGGGAATTTTGTCATGACGAAGGTGTGAGCGTGTTACACGATATAGATCTCTTGCAAAATGTTGACCAGAATGTCTGCGTTTTTCTTGATATTCTCAACTGCCAGCATTCTTGAATGGATGCCGAGCCCTTGGTACACCAGCAATCGTCCAGAGGACTCCGTCCACGCTGCTTGGTTCCACTCCGCTGCCTGAACAGCCTCCCCTGCCTCATCTGCATCAGCGGATTGAATCAGGTGGACGCAAGCCTTTGTGCTACCTGTGTGAATCAACTGATAGTGGTACTGGAGGTACTGAATCGTATTTTCGACAAACCTTTTGCGAATCGCTTCATTTTGGAGATAGACTTGAAAGTCTTCCTTCGTCATGTTGAACAACTCCGTATTTTCACCAATTTCCTCAAAGAGCTGATCGATGTCTGTTTCCATTTCTTCCCGAGTCCGCTCGATGATCGTGTCCTTCCAGTAAGAATCGAACAGCACGATGTCCGAAACCACCCGCCCTTGCCTTTCCAATTCTTTTGCTACTTCAAAAGCCAGGTTGCCTCCAGATGAGAAGCCCAGCAGCGTATATGGCCCCTGCGGATCAAGCGACACGATGGCCCTCGCATATTGCTCGATGCGATCCTCTGCCGCCAGGAAATCAAAGCTGTAGAAAGACACCCCTTGCAAATGCTCTGCCAGACTCTGATAGAAGTAGCTATGGGCGCCTATTGGGGTAAAGGCGAACAAATGGCGCTGGGCTATTTCGTTCAGAAGTATCGGCTTGCCCATGGTCGGTTCCTGCTTTTGCTCGGTCAAATACGCTGCCATTTTTTCAATCGTTGGATGGGTAAAGATCAGGTTTAGCGGCAGTTCTACTTGCATGTACGCAAACACTTTCGCGACGAGCAGGGTCGCTTTCAGCGAATGGCCGCCCAGCTCAAAGAAATCATCCGTGATCCCGATCTTCGCTACACCTAACACTTCCTGCCATATCGCAACCAGCTGGTCTTCTGTCTGGGTACGCGGCGCAACGTATTCGCTGCGCTCCATATCTGTTTCTCGTGGTGCAGGCAACGCTTTGCGGTCAACCTTTCCATTTGGGGTTAGCGGCAGTTGTTCCAGTTTGACAAAATAGCTGGGAACCATGTAAGCCGGCAATTTCTGTGTCAGGTAACGCCGCAGCTCGGGCAAAGCCATATCATGCGCAGGGACGAGATAGGCGCATAAGTAAGTCTCTCGGTTCCGCTCTTCTTCGCGGGCGACGAGAATCGCTTCCTTGACCATGCCACTGTCGAGAATGACCTTTTCAATCTCCTCCAATTCTATCCGGAATCCCCTGATTTTTACCTGTTCATCCATACGTCCCAGGTATTGGATCGAGCCATCTTCAAGCCACATGGCCAAATCACCTGTCTTATACATGCGCTCACCCGGTCTGAATGGATTCGGGACAAACTTCTCCGCTGTCAACGTTGGCTGGTTCAAATACCCTCGGGCGAGCCCTACTCCAGCTACACACAATTCCCCAGCGATTCCAACTGGTTGCAGACGATCATGCTTATCTACGATGTATACCTGGACGTTATCCACCGGTCTGCCGATGGTAATCTCGGTCCGGCTGTCAACCGACCGTGAAATGGTCGATACAACGCTGTTCTCCGTTGGTCCGTATTCATTGTTGATCTCGCAATCGTTGAGCAACTGTTTCGTCCTTTGGACCAGATGACTGGACAGTTTCTCCCCGCCAAGCGTGACGCAGCGCAGTTGCTGCAGCTCATCGGCTTGCGCGCAATCAAGAATCGCCTGGAACAGACTTGGCACCCCATAGTAATGGGTAACGCCAGTTGTCTTCATTAGCTTTTTCAAGGCGATCGGATCTTTGGCTTCCGTTTCCACAGGGACTACCGCGACAGCGCCACCCAGCAAAGGTGCGAACAGACTGGCGACAAATCCATCGAAGGCAAACGAAAATACCTGCAACACCACGTCCCTTGGGCTAAATCCGTATTCATTTGTTCGCCATTGCAGGCAGTTGGCAATGCCGCGATGCTCGATCATGACCCCTTTGGGCTGACCGGTTG
This sequence comes from Bathyarchaeia archaeon, assembly GCA_035644815.1. Taxonomy (GTDB): domain Bacteria; phylum Bacillota; class Bacilli; order Brevibacillales; family Brevibacillaceae; genus Brevibacillus_F. The sequence continues at coordinate 12,565 of DASQNU010000182.1, forward strand.
TACCAGACGTATAAATGACATAGGCAAGATCGCTCGGCTGGTTGATATTTGGTAGATTGCTTCCGTCTTCCGCGTAATTGCGGTCATCATTTAAGTCCAACCATACCAGCGTGTCTGGCAGTTGTTGGATGAGATGCGCTTGGCACAGGACAAGGCCAACCCTGCTGTCATCGAGCATATAGCGAATCCGCTCTTCGGGATAAGCAGGATCGATCGGCACATAGGCTCCTCCGGCTTTGAGAATAGCCAGTATGCCAACGACCATCTCCATCGACCTTTCCGTAATGACAGCGACCAGCTGTTCGGGACCCACTCCCTTTTGCCGAAGCACTCTGGCCAGACGATTCGCTCTCTGATTGAGTTCGTGATACGTCATCACATTCCCGTCAAATTGCAGAGCCGCATGATGTGGCGTCTTCAGGACCTGTCTTTCGAACAACTGCTGCATAGTCGCTTCCGGATCATGCTCCCTGGCTGTTTCATTAAACGAATTGAAGATGAGTTGTGTTTCCTGATCCGTCATCATGCCGATGTCGCCAAGCGCAGCGTCCATATTGGTTGCGATCTGTTTTAAAATCTGCTGATAGTGTTGGATCAATCGCTTTATCGTCGATTGTTTATACAGACTCGTGCTGTACTCCATGGCAAAAACGAGACGCTCCTGCTCCTCCGAGGCTATCAGGGTGAAGTCGAATTTAGCATGGTTACCGGTTGACTCAGCCTGATACGGGCTGATTTTCAACGCTTCGAGCGTATAGGAATCCTCACTTCCCGATTGCAAGGTAAACATGGTATCAAAGAGCGGATTGCGGCTCAAATCACGATTGATCGCCAGCTTTTCTACCAATTCCTCAAACGGATAATCCTGATGCTGATAGGCTTGAAGCGCTCCGTATTTCACTTGCATCAGAAAATCCCGGAAGCTCATACCGGCCACTGGTTGACTGCGAATCGCCAAGGTATTGACAAACATTCCTACAACTTTATCCAGTTCAGCATGTGACCTACCGGCAATCGGTGTTCCGACAACGATGTCCTCTTGCCCCGTGTATTTGGATAACAGCACTTGATAAGCTGCCAAAAGCACCATAAACAGGGTTGAGCCGGTTTGAGCGGCTACCTCTTTCAAATCATGGTAGAGCTGCGAATCGATTGCAGCCAGCACCGTGTTGCCATCATATTGCTTCAGTGCGGGCCTTGGATAATCCGTAGGCATGTTCAGCACAGGCAGATCGCCACCGAATACTTGCAACCAGTAATTCTCCTGTTCTTCATAACCTTTGGATTGGTTCTGAGCGTTTTGCCATACCGCAAAATCCTTGTACTGGAAGGGCAATGGCGATAGCGTTTCTCCCTGGTACAATCGCAGCCATTCCTCCATCAGGATGCCGGAAGAAACGCCATCGGAAATGATGTGATGCGTATCCAGCATGAGGATATGTCTACTTTCATTGACCTTCACGAGCTTTACACGGAGCAGTGGCGCGGTACGCAAGTCAAACGGCTGAACGAATTGGGACTCGAGGGTATCTACGGCCTCTTCTTCCGCGTGTACGACGGGAATCTCCAGCGATACCTCGTCATGTATGATTTGCACCGGTTCTCCGTTGACTAACGCAAAGGATGTGCGCAAGCTTTCATGTCTCTGCGCGAGTTTGACTAAAGCGTCTTGCAGCCGTGAGATATCCAGATCCCCTTCGATCACAAGCATGTTTGGCATGTTATATGTCGTGCCTGCACCTTCAAATTGATCCAGGATGAACATTCGCTTCTGTGCGGAAGAGAGCGGATAATAAGCTTGCTTCACAGCTGGCTGCATTCGTTCTTTTTGATCTGTGGCAGCAGTCGATAGATGTTCGGCAATTTCCCGGATGGTCGGCTTTTCAAAGAGCAAACGAAGCGGCAAATCAACTTGGTACTGGTGATGCAACTGTGTAATCACCGTCATCGCTCGCATGGAATGTCCGCCCAGCATGAAGAAGTCATCATCGATGCCCACAGCCTCCTGTTGGAGAACCTGCTTCCATACCTCGCATAATTGGTGCTCCAGCAAGGTGCGAGGAGGCGCAAGATGGTTCCGGACTATGAACGAGCCATCGGGTTGCGGAAGCCCGCGGATGTCAATCTTGCCGTTTGCGGTGAGTGGCATCGCATCAAGCTTGACAAAATAAGAAGGAATCATTGCTGACGGCAAATGTTGCACCAGCATGCTTCTTATCTCTGAAAGTTGAACCGTTTCGTCTGCAATCATGTAGGCGCATAAGACCTTCTCGCCGGTATGATCCTCTCTGGCTACCACGACAGCTTCCCTGATCCCCGGTTGCTTGCGCAGGTGTGACTCAATCTCGCTCAATTCGATACGCACACCCCGGATCTTTACCTGAAAGTCGTTTCTGCCCAAGAATTCGATATTTCCGTCAGCAAGCCATCTCGCCATATCTCCCGTCCGATACAGCCTTTCCCCCGGAATATAGGGATTCGCCACAAATTTTTCGGCATCCAATTCCGGTCGATTGAGATACCCCCGTGCAACTCCCGCTCCGCCAATGCACAATTCGCCTGGCACACCGATTGGTTGAAGCTGAAGGTTGGCATCCAAAATGTACATCTTCGTATTAGGCAGTGGTTTGCCAATCGGCACAGTTCCCATATCAGGCAGCATATCCAGCGGTTGTTCAAAGTAGCTGGAATCAATGCAAGCCTCTGTGACACCATAGCTGTTAATGATGCGCATCTGTGAGCCGAAGCGTCCCAACAATCTCCGGAAGTCTTCCATGGAGCAGCTGTCTGCTCCCAAGATCAACAGCCTCATTTGGCTGATGTCGAGTTGCTTCTCATAGATGTGCTGCATCAAAGGTATGATCAATGCAGGAGTAGATTCAAAAATGGTGATGTCATGGGTTTTCAACAGTGCATAGAGCGAAGATGGGTCCATTTTCACTTCATTTGGACAAATCACCAGCTCCCCGCCCGACAACCAAGCCCTTGCAAAATCTCCTGCTGATACGTCAAAGGCAAAGCTCGCCATTTGCAGCAATCGTACCGGGAAGGTGTCCAAGCGATATTCATCCAGCCACGCGTGCGCCAAATTGACATAGCTTCTGTGCTCGATGACCACCCCTTTTGGATTCCCTGTCGTTCCTGAAGTGTAGATGATGTAAGCGGCATGTTCCGGCAGCGCCGATGGTTCCGGATTCGACCGCTCGCCTTGGTATACTGCATCTACATCGAGTAGAACCACATCTTTCGCGTCCCGAATGGCATGCTCATACTTTTTCTCAGTCACAAGGATTTGCGCTTGGCTGTCTTGCCAGATAAAAGCCTGCCTCTCCTGCGGATAATCGGGATCAATCGGAACATAGGCACCGCCTGCTTTCAAGATCGCAAGCACTCCTACCGCCATATGCAAAGATCGATCAACGATGATGCAAACCGTACTTTCGGGTTTCACCCCTTTGCTGCGCAGGAGATGAGCGACTTGGTTGGCACGTTCATTCAGCTCGCGGTAAGTCAATTGCTGCTCTCCGAATGTAACGGCTATGCGATCCGGCGTCTTGTTGGCTTGTGCTTCAAACATCTGGTGGAACGTCGTGTTCATCGGGTATGCAATATCTGTATCGTTCCACAGCTCGGTCAGTTGGCTCTTTTCCGAATCGGTCAACATATCAATTGCGGCGAGAGTGGCATCAGGTTCTGCCACTATGGCTTTCAATATTTGCAAGTAATGAGCTGCCCAGCGTTCCATCGTCGCTTTGGCAAACAGCTTCGTGCAGTAGTTGAATTGGAAGAAAAGCTGTTCGGGGCCTTGAGCCGCATCCAGCGATACATCAAACTTTGCGATTTGTACTGGCAAAGGATAGGCTGAAAGCTTCAAACCGTCAGACTCTTCCTTTTCCGTACCGAGATTGCCCAAGCTGAACATCGTATCGAAGAGCGGATTTCTGCTAAGATCCCGTCTGATCTGCAATGCATCCAGCAGGTTCTCCAGCGGATAGTCTTGATGCTGGAACGCCTCCAACGTATTCTGTTTGACATTCTCTAAAAACTCGCGGAATGTCAGTGAAGCAATCGGCCTGTTTTTTAACGCCAACGTATTGACGAACATCCCCACTATGTTTTGCACATCTGCATGGGAACGGCCGGCCGTTGGTGTACCTACCACGATTTCTTCCTGTCCGGCATATTTGGCAAGCAGCACGTTGTATGCGGCGAGAAGCAGCATGTAGAGTGTCGACTCCGTTTCTGCCGCCAGCTGCTGGAGACGGTCCATCAGCTCTTTCCCCGATTCAACGGTTACCGCATCCCCATCAAAGCTCTGGACGGCTGGCCGCGGATAATCGGTAGGCACGCTTAAGAGCGGAATCTCGCCTGCAAAGGTGTTCAACCAATACGATTCTTGGCTCCGATAGCGGTCCGATTGAAGCTGCTCTTGTTGCCAGATAGCGTAATCCTTGTATTGGATTTGCAGCGGTGGCAGTTCATTGCCGTTATAAAGTTCCATCCATTCACGGGTAAGAATGTCGAGCGATACCCCGTCGGCGATTATATGATGCATATCCATCAAGAACAGATGTCGGTCTGCTTCCAGCTTCACCAGCTTCAATCGGCACAATGGCGCCACTTGTAAGTTGAATGGCTGTACAAAAGCTTCGATGATTTGCGGCAGTTCCGCGTCGGTAGCCTCCACATAGGAAATCGGCAATTCCACTTCCCGATGAATCCGTTGTACAGGTTCTCCCTCTTGCGAATGGAAGGAGGTCCGCAATGCTTCGTGACGATCGACGAGATTTCGGAATGATTGCTCGAACCGATTCCGATCCAGCCGACCAAGCAACATCAACAAATTTGGAATATTGTAGCTGACGCCATCGCCTTCAAACTCTTGCAAAATGTACATCCGTTTCTGCGCAGAGGATACGGGATAAACGTCTCGTACTTCTACCGGCTTGATCGACTCGTACACACTCTTTTCCTTGCTTGCGAGATACGCCGCAAAGTCGCGCAGGATCGGGTGTTCAAATAGTGCACGAAGCGGTACCTCTACCTGGCATGCTTGATGGACACGCGAGAGGATGGTCATGGCTTTCAGCGAATGGCCGCCAAGCTCGAAAAAGTGATCAAAAGCGCCAATCCGCTCGATTCCTAGTACCTCTTCCCAGATATCAGCCACCAATTTTTCGATTTCGCTTCCAGGTGCCACATATGCTGCGTTTGCAGTGGCGTTATGCTCAGGTGCAGGAAGAGCTTTACGGTCGATCTTGCCGTTTGGCGTGAGCGGCATGCGATCAAGCCGGACAAAGGATGCAGGGACCATGTAAGAGGGCAGTTCTTTTGCAGCAAAGTCTCGCAAATCTTCCGGTGACAGCGTGCTGTTCGATGCAAAATACGCACAAAGCGCCTTTTGCTTACGGGCATCTTCATACACGGAGACGACTGCAGCTTTTACTTCCGGGTGACTGGAGAGTACCGCTTCAATTTCTCCCGGCTCAATTCGGTACCCTCTGATTTTCACTTGCTGATCCATCCTGCCCAA
>DASQNU010000183.1:0-8700 GCA_035644815.1 Bathyarchaeia archaeon
CAAAAGGCGGCGGAGCAAGGTGCGGTTGCTGTTCTTACGGAACGGGAGCTGCCTTTGCCTCCTTCTGTTGTGCAGGCAATCGTACCAGACACACGACGGGCAATGGCGCTGGTAGCGGATATGTTCTACGGCTCACCAACTCGTCAAATGAAATTGATCGGGGTCACAGGTACAAACGGGAAAACAACCACGACGCATTTGATTGACCGGATTCTTCGGGATCAAGCGAAAAAGACCGGATTGATCGGTACGATTCATATGCGAATCGGTGATGAAGTGGAAGAAGTGAAAAACACGACACCGGATGTCCTAGAGCTGCAGCACAGCTTTCGACGCATGCTCGACATTGATACCGAATATGCCATTATAGAAGCTTCTTCGCATGCTCTGGAGATGGGGCGCTTGCGAGGCTGCAATGTACATACAGCTGTCTTTACCAACTTGACTCAGGATCATTTGGACTACCATGTGACGATGGACAATTATCGCTTTGCCAAGTCTCTCTTGTTTGCACAGCTTGGCAACCAGTATGATGTGAAGATGATGAAGACTGCCGTGCTGAATGCCGATGACGAAGCTTCCGAGTTATTTGCGAAAGTGACACCGGCTCGGGTCGTTACCTATGGCATCGACAAGCCTTCAGATGTGCGTGCTGAAAATATCCAGATCACGAGCCGCGGCACTTCTTTTGTGGTCCAATCGTTTGCGGGGAGCATTGAGATGAACCTGCAGCTGATGGGCAAGTTTAATGTGTACAATGCGTTGGCTGCCACGGCAGTTGCTTTGGCTGAAGGAATCTCTTTGGAAGAAATCAAGCGCAGTTTGGAAGCTGTCCAGGGAGTCAACGGACGTTTTGAAGCGGTCGTTGCTGGACAGGATTTTGCTGTGCTCGTCGACTATTCGCATACGCCTGACAGCTTGGAAAATGCGCTTGTAACGGTAAAGGAGTTTGCCAAAGGCCGGGTATTCTGCGTGGTAGGATGCGGCGGTGACCGCGATCGTACCAAACGCCCAATTATGGCACAAATTGCAACAAAATATGCGGATATCAGCGTCTTAACTTCTGATAACCCCCGCTCGGAAGAGCCGGCTGCCATTATTGCCGATATGGCGGCAGGCCTTGCAGCGGTAGAGGATAGCCGATATGTACAGATCGTAGACCGCAGGGAAGCGATTCAGTACGCCATTCGTCATGCCCAGCCAAATGATTGCATTTTAATTGCGGGCAAAGGGCACGAGACTTATCAAATTATCAAGGATCAGGTACTGCCTTTTGATGACCGAGAAGTGGCGAAAGAGGCAATTGCTGCTCTAAGCAAATAAAAGCATCGAAGATTGATTTCGACACTGGGTCGCCACATCAGGGGACCCGGATCAGGCTTCGCAAAGATGTAACTCAACGCAGGATCGCCTGTAGGAAGCCCCCGCAGGGGACCCGGATCAGGCTCCGCAAAGATGTAATTCGACGCAGGATCGCCTGTAGGAAGGAGGGTAGGGCATGCCATTAGACAATGTCCTCATCATCACGATTATCGCCGCATTTTTAATCGCCGTATTAATCGGACCACTTTTTATTCCGGTGCTTCGCCGACTGAAATTTGGTCAAAGTATCCGGGAGGAAGGACCGCAGTCGCACCAGAAAAAGGCCGGTACCCCCACGATGGGCGGGACCATCATCTTGCTCGCCCTGATTTTTACCGTATTGAAATTTGCGCACTTATCCTTTGAAACCATGTTTTTGCTTCTAGTCACGCTTGGCTATGGCCTCATTGGGTTTCTGGATGACTTCATAAAAATTGCCAAGAAGCGTAACCTTGGTTTAACGGCACGACAAAAATTATTGGCGCAGGTGATTCTGGCCGTAGGCGCATACTACATGCTTATTCAGATGAAGCATGACACTGTGCTTCATCTGCCTGGAACCCCCTGGAATATTGAATTGGGTATTTTATATCTTCCTTTCCTGCTTTTCTTATTAGTGGCGACTACGAACGCAGTCAACATTACGGACGGTCTCGATGGTCTGCTGGCTGGCACAGGGGCGATCGCCTTCGGTGCCTATGCGATCATCGCGTGGCTCTCTAACGATTTTGACACCGCGATTTTTAGTGCCGCTGTTGTAGGGTCTGTTCTCGGCTTTCTCGTTTTTAATGCCCACCCCGCACGAGTGTTTATGGGAGATACGGGCTCGCTTGCCTTAGGGGGAGCGTTGGCGGGCATTGCCATCATGACGAAGACAGAGCTGCTGCTTGCGGTGATCGGCGGGGTTTTCGTCGTTGAAACGCTCTCTGTCATTGCACAGGTGATCTCATTTAAAACAAGGGGCAAACGGATTTTCCGGATGAGCCCGCTGCATCACCACTTTGAGCTAACCGGCTGGTCGGAATGGCGAGTTGTCGTGACGTTTTGGTTGGTAGGGATGGTGTTTGCAAGTCTAGGCGTGTATCTCGAGGTGATGCGTTAACATGAGTATGGAAGACTATCGCAATCGACAAGTAGTAGTGTTAGGTCTCGCAAAGAGCGGTGTAGCAGTCGCCAAACTGTTGCACCGCTTTGGTGCGCAAGTCGTCGTGAATGATAAAAAACCGCGGGAAGAAGCCGCTGGTGTTGAAGAATTGGAAGCGCTCGGGATCACCGTGATTACCGGTCATCATCCGGATGATCTGATCCATGAGAATCTTTCGCTTGTTGTTAAAAATCCAGGGATTCCCTATGAGGCTCCTCCGGTTGCCAAGGCTCTTGCTTTGCACATACCGGTGGTGACCGAGGTAGAGCTGGCTTATCAGATCTGCAAAGCCCCGATTATCGGGATTACTGGCTCCAATGGGAAAACCACTACGACGACTTTGGTCGGATTGATATTGGAAAAAGCGAACATTGATTCAGTGGTGGGGGGCAATATCGGCACTCCACTTTGCAGCTTGGCGGAGACCATGCGTGAGGATCAGTATTTGGTTGCGGAATTAAGCAGTTTTCAATTGATGGGCACCGACGCTTTTCGCCCGAAGATTGGGGCATTGTTGAATCTCTATCCGGCCCATCTGGATTATCACCATACCAAGGAAGCCTATTTGGCGGCGAAGCTAAGGCTTTTTTCCAGTCAAACAGAGGAGGATGTCGCAATTCTGCCTCAGGATCAGCTGGAGGAGCTGAGCCCCTTGCCGCCTATGCGTGGACAGGTCTTTACCTTTAGCCAGAAAGTGGCAGTGAAAAAGGGTGTTTTTATTCAAGACGGAGTGATTCTGTTCGCAGACGGACAAGGCCAGGTGGAAGAGGTCATGCCGGTATCCGCATTGGCTATCCCGCATGTGGAAAACGCATTAGCGGCTATTTTGATCACCAAGCTGGCTGGTGCAGATTATGCGTCCATGGCAGAGGTATTATCCACGTTTCCAGGGGTCGAGCATCGGATGGAATATGTCGCAACCGTTGATGACGTACGCTATTACAATGATTCAAAAGCGACCAATCCGGAGGCTGCATCGCGAGCGATTCAAGCCTTTACCGAACCGATCGTGTTGATTGCGGGCGGTCTGGATCGCGGCATTACCTTTTCCGAGCTGGTCCCTGTCATGCAAAAACATGTGAAAGCGATCGTCACATACGGAGAGACGGCGGAAATTTTGCTGCAGCGTGCCCAAGAAGCGGGGATATCGGAGCGCTGCCGCGTCGATACTGTGGAGAAAGCCGTCGTAACCGCAGCTTCTCTCGCGCAGCCTGGAGATGTTGTATTGCTTAGTCCCGCATGTGCAAGTTGGGATCTATATCCTTCTTTTGAGGTAAGGGGGAGCATGTTTAAGGACGGCGTGCATAGACTGAAAACAAGCCTAGCATAATGCCCGTCCTGCGTCATCGAATCTTACCTGCCGGGGCAGCTTTCCTTGCCCTTTAGAGATGTAACGCGGACGGCGAAGAAAGGATGTCGTCCGTCCATGAGCAAGGTGCGAACCGCTCCTGATTTTGTCATCATTTTTGCAACGTTGTTGTTACTGGGAATTGGCGTGGTGATGGTCTACAGCGCCAGTGCGATTTATGCCCAGAAAGAATTCAACGACCCTTACTATTTTGCCAAGCGCCAGATGATCTTCGCTTTGCTCGGTATTACCTCCATGTATCTGATGATGAACATCGATTATTGGGTCTGGAAAAAGTGGGCGAAGACGGGGTATTTGATCAGTATTGGCTTGCTTGTGCTCGTGCTGTTGATCGGGATTGAAGTGAATGGTTCAAAAAGCTGGTTGGGGTTAGGTTCGTTTGGGATTCAGCCCGGGGAGTTTGCTAAGTTTGGTGTCGCCGCCTTTTTGGCGAAATGGCTTTCGGATAACCAGAAGCAAATCGTGTTGTTTCGGAAAGGCCTGATGGTTTCCCTTTCCATTCCGATTGCCTGCTTTGGCTTAATCATGCTTCAGCCAGACTTGGGGACAGGTGTCGTCCTGACAGGGATGGCCGTTGTCATGATCTTTGCCGCCGGCGCCCGGATCAGCCATTTTGTCGGTCTCGGACTTGTCGGCGTAGCGGGCTTTGTGGGCCTTGTCCTGTCGGCGCCCTATCGGATCAAGCGGATCACCTCCTTTTTGGATCCGTGGTCTGATCCTTTGGGAACCGGCTATCAGATCATTCAGTCGCTCTATGCGATTGGGCCAGGTGGATTGCTGGGATTAGGTCTGGGGCAAAGCCGGCAAAAGCATCTCTACCTGCCGGAGCCATACAATGACTTTATTTTTTCCATCATCGCCGAAGAACTTGGTTTTGTTGGCGGAACATTTGTCTTGCTGCTCTTTTTGCTGCTGCTATGGCGGGGAATGAGGGTGGCGATTACGGCTCCCGATCTGTACGGGAATTTGCTCGCATTGGCTATCATTTCGATGATCGCAATACAGGTGGTCATTAATGTGGGCGTTGTAACCGGTACGTTTCCGGTAACAGGAATCACCTTGCCTTTCTTAAGCTACGGGGGTTCCTCTCTGACGCTTATGTTAACGGGAGTGGGTGTCTTATTAAATATTTCGCGTTTTTCTCGGTAAACGTGGACAGAGTGGTCAGGATATTGACCACTCTTTCCTGCTGAATAGATCGTCCTTATCAATATGGGAGAGTAAAAGGAAGAAGGAGGACAACATGAGAGTAGTCCTGACGGGTGGAGGAACAGGTGGTCATATTTATCCGGCGCTGGCGGTGGCAAAGGAGATTGCAAGACAGCATCCAGAGGCGACGTTTTTATATATCGGTACAGACAAAGGCTTGGAGTCCAAGCTGGTGCCGCGCGAAGGAATCCCGTTCAAAGCCGTCGAAATCTCCGGACTTAAACGGAAATTATCGCTGGAAAATGTGAAGACGGCATGGAAATTCATTCGATCTGTAAGCCGCTCCAAGCAGTTGCTCCGCGAATTTCGACCGGATGTCGTGATCGGAACAGGCGGATATGTCTGCGGACCGGTAGTGTTTGCAGCTAGTCGCTTGCGGATCCCGACGATCATCCATGAACAAAATGTGGAACCAGGCCTCACCAATAAATTTTTGGCGCGGTTTGTTCGTGCAGTCTGCGTCTCCTTCGAGGAATCGTTAGCTCATTTTCCGCAAAACAAAACGACGGTGACGGGTAATCCACGTGCGACGGAAGTGCTGCTGGGGGATGCGCAGGCAGGACGAGCATCACTGAAGGTGCCTCAAGGAAAACGGATCGTACTGATTGTAGGTGGCAGCCGTGGTGCGCGGGCAATCAACGAAGCTACTCGCGATCTGCTTCCAGATGTAAAAGCATATACAGACACGCATTTTGTCTATGTCACAGGAGAAGTCCATTATGAGGCGATTACCGCCAGTCTAGGGAATCAGCAGCTTCCGGATAACGTGACACTGCTTCCATATGTGCACAATATGCCGGATGTATTAGCAGCAACCGATGTGATCGTGAATCGTGCCGGCGCTTCTTTTTTGGCGGAGATTACAGCGCTAGGCGTACCTGCGATCTTGATTCCTTCGCCTTATGTCACCAATAATCATCAGGAAAAAAATGCCCGTGGACTGGAGCGTACCGGGGCAGCTATGGTTATTCTGGAACGGGAGTTAAATGGTCAGCGTTTGCAGCAGGCATTGGATGCTTTGCTGCGCAATCCAGAGGATTGGCAAAAGATGCGTGAAGCCAGCTTGAAGCTTGGCAAACCGGATGCGGCATCGGCCATTTACCAAGTGGTGAAGCATGTGGGGAAATCATAATGGGCTACTGTCACGCCCATATAGCGCATCGCATAGTATGAAGCAAACACGTGATAGAACATGTTCCGACCTAGCATTTGTGTCAGGGGGTTCGCTATGAACAACAGCATATATCAACTCAGCGAAGAACTAAAACAAGCAAGCGTTGGCAAGGTGTGGGTCAATGAGCCTCTCGCCAACCATACCACTTGGCGGATCGGGGGTCCTGCTGATTTGTTAATCCAGCCAAAAGACAAGGAAACCCTTATTTTGGCTGTCCAAATGATCCATCGTCACAATATTCCTTGGAGTGTAATCGGGCGCGGCTCTAACCTTCTTGTGAGGGATGGAGGGATACGCGGAGCCGTGCTGAAAGTGGCTGAGGGCTTAAGTCACTGTGAATTCAGGGGTCAAGAGGTGTGTGTTGGTGCCGGGTATTCCATGATCCGCCTGGCGGTGGAAGCAGGCAAAATGGGGTTAACAGGATTAGAATTTGCAGGAGGAATTCCCGGTTCAGTCGGCGGCGCCGTATACATGAATGCAGGGGCACACGGATCGGACCTGTCACGTATTTTGAAAAAAGCCGAAATCCTCTTCGATAATGGTGAAGTAAAGGTGCTAACCAATGAGGAATTGAAGTTTGCCTACCGCACATCGCTGCTACAAACAAAGAAAGGTGTTGTGTTGGAAGCAACATTCCAGCTGCGCGACGGCGATCGCAAAGAGATTGCAGCCGTATTGGCAGTCAATAAAGACCGCCGCAGACAGACACAACCGCTGCAATTACCGTGTGCGGGAAGTGTGTTTCGCAATCCGCCAGGGGATCATTCTGGCCGCCTGATTGAAGAGGCGGGTTTGAAAGGATTCCAAATTGGCGGTGCGCAGATATCGGAGATGCACGCCAACTTCATCGTGAACCGTGGAGGGGCAACGGCTGCCGACGTCCTCACCCTAATGGATCATGTCAGACGCACAATTATGGAAAAATACGGTGTCGATCTGCATCCGGAAGTATTGGTGGTGGGCGAGGGGTAACTCGGAGGTGAAAGTTTGGAGACTTTTACGATCGAAGGCGGAAAACCTCTGTCAGGTACGCTTCGAATCCAAGGAGCAAAAAACGCTGCCCTCCCGATTCTTGCCGCCGCTGTAATGGCAGAAGGGCAATTTCATATTTATGACGTACCACATTTGAAAGATATTGAAGTGATGTTGCAGATTTTGACCGCGTTGGGAGCAAAGGCTACTCATACGGATGGATGCGTGTCGCTGGATACTACTTCCATTTCGATCGGGCATGTGCCGGATGACCTTATGGGACAGATGCGTTCCTCGATCTTCTTAATGGGGCCACTTTTAGCACGTCTGGGTGAAGTGGTGATTTCCAGGCCGGGCGGCTGTTTGATTGGCGAGAGACGTATTGATTTACATTTATCCGGACTGGCGGCCTTCGGGGCAAAAATGGAAGAGGCAGATGGTTACATCAGCTTCCGCGCGAAACAGCTGAAGGGAACCAATATCTTCCTTTCCTTCCCGAGCGTGGGTGCGACCGAGAATATCATGATGGCTGCTGCATTGGCGAAAGGGACCACTCGGATCTGCAACGCTGCCAGGGAACCGGAGATTACCGATCTGGCAAACTTTTTAAACGCAATGGGTGCAAAAATTAGAGGCGCAGGAACGGACACCATAGAAATCACGGGAGTTCAGCGCCTACGACCGGTCAGCTACCGAGTCATTCCCGATCGAATCGTAGCCGGAACACATATTCTGGCTGTTGGAGCCGCACAGGGACACGTTGAATTGACGAATACAATACCTGAACACTTGACCGCTTTAATTGAAGTGGCGCGTAGCTGTGGTGTTGAAATCAAGACCTACCATGATATAATGGAAGTCAAGAGCATGACCCGCCCACGGGCATTCGACCGGATCATTACTTCCCCGTTTCCAGGGTTTCCAACTGACCTGCAAGCACAGCTGATGGCGTTTCTCGCCTTAGCAAGGGGAACGAGCGTGATCAAGGAGACCGTTTTTGAGGCAAGATTCAGACACGTCAATGAATTGGCTCGAATGGGCGCTTCGATTTATGTGGATTTGGGTTCTGCATTTATCCGCGGTGTTAGCCGCTTTACAGGTGCGACTGTAGAAGCAACCGATTTGCGCGCCGGAGCAGCTCTGGTGATTGCAGGGATAGCAGCAGAAGGGACGACGGTTGTCGAACAGATCCATCACATTGATCGCGGCTATGATCGCCTGGAGCGGCAATTGGAACAATTAGGGGCAACGATAATACGTAAAACCCAATAAATGAATGCAGTCAAAAGGATGGTAAGCGGCATGTAGCTATGCCGCTTTCTCTCTTTCACAGATAGGAATGACCGTACCGGAGGATGTTCACATGTCGGTTTATCAGGAACGTATTCCACAGGTAAAACAACCAAAACCAAATCGCCGAGGGAACAAAAAGCTCACGTTTCTGCTGGTCATCTTTTTTCTCACGGTGCT
>DASQNU010000184.1:0-2531 GCA_035644815.1 Bathyarchaeia archaeon
ATGCATAGTAGTGTAGAGAACAATGCTCGTCATTACTATCGATTACACCTTGATCCTCCGCTATGCTCGGATATGACTATCGTCCGTGTGAATGGCAAAACGTTGGAGACGGGAGCGGCGTCCGTATTGATCGTTGATTTAGGGGCAGGAGGACTTCGGTTTCAAACCAATTTGCAGCTCCCTGTAAGCCCAAATGTCGTGCTGGAATTCGAAACAATAATCCTACAGCAGACGATTAAAATGTTCGGTTATGTAGTCCGCTCGACACCCATGAGCGATGATCTGACTGAATACGGTGTTCAATTTACCATGGATGAGGACAAAATAGCGCGACTTTCCCATCTGATCAATACTTTGGCGATCCGCAAAAGACAAAATCGGACAATGACGGGCAGCAGCTTTCTGACGGAAAATAGAGACGAGTTTTTGTCATAAGCAGTTCCAAGTTAATGAATCCTTAGCCATAAGGAAATCCTCACCTGAATGGATGAGGGTTTTTTTGTATTCTCTACTAACTCCTACTAGGGCATGATGGACTTATAGTAGGAGAAATTCTACTTGGGTAAACCGAGCATTTTTTAGCAAATGCGAAAAGACCCGGAGTAGATCGCTCCGGGTACTCTTTTCCGATTAACGAACTCCAGGTGGCAAGGGGAGAGTGATATAATTCAGCTCTTCATCGAACGTAATGTAGTCCAGATTGACCATCAAGAGCAGGTAACGTCTGCCTGTTTGCGGATCGCTGATGATGATATGATCGCGTCCTGCTGCTTCCAAAACACCTTTAAATACTTTGGCGTTCCATTGGGTGTTGTTTTCGAATGTCATGTAGATGGTCGCGACTTTGCCCAAATTGGCGCGCAAGATGTTCTCGATATACGATTCTTCTACGAATGTGCCTGGTACTTGAGGCATTCCTGGGATCATGGTTCCGCTTGGCTGCATCGGTGTAACTTGTTGCGGCATGACTTGCTGTGGCATCATCTGATAAGGCAGCATTTGTTGGAAATAGGTGGCGTCATAACCAGGGTATTGCATGCTGGCAAGTTGGAAATATGGGTTTTGCATGTTCTTATCTCTCCTTCTACTGTTCGCTTCTCCAAACATCTGATTGACACACATCGCTGAGATGAAGTCGGCGCATACTTTTAATAGACGCGAGGACAATCGCTTCTTGAAGGCCTAAAGAAGCAGTGGGCCTTGAATCGCCCGGCATTCCACTGGTTAAACCATTGAGGCGGGCAGCCGCCAGTTGGACGGAAAAACCACAAGGAATTGGATGCGGGGTGCTGTCGTTCACCTGCAATGGCACGTCTGGCCAGTCGACGGTCTTTATCTCTGGCACGTTGATAGAAATAAGGCTTTTGGACCGCTTCATAGCCACCCGGCGACTGAAACACCATTTGTCGCATGGTCCGTATATTTCGAAAGTCGAGACAGTTTGATAAGATCCGGTTTACGCCGACATTTCCCACCATCAGCATTCCCAGTTCTCCGTCTTCTTCTGCTTCCGCACGTATCAGTCGCGCCAACATATCGACGTCGCTGCTATTTGCTTTTATTACGGCCATTCCTTCACCTCCCCAAACAAACTGACACTTACAATATATTGGCAAACTGCAATTAGGTGATTATCCCGCAAATAAAAAAAGCGACGCAGCATTTTTTTGCTGCAGACGCTTTTTTATGGATCAAGAAGCTTTCTGTTTTTTTCTTCTGTTCCAAATAAACCAGCCGATTGCCACGATGACCCCAACACCCAGCACACTTACCTCGAGATATTCGTCCAGCAATACCTTCGCATGCTTTCCGTAAAGGTAGAACAACACGCCGATCAGGAAAAATTTCAGCCCGCGTCCAAGTATGGCGAACAGCATGAGCTTGGAGAGGGAATAGCCAAAAACACCGGACAAAACCGTAAAAAACTTGAACGGGATCGGGGTGAATGCTCCGATCAATACGGCACCATCCCCATTTTTCTCGAACATCGCAGTGGCTGCGTCTGTCCATTTTGCAGGCAATATTTTATGTAAGAGCGGTTTGCCCAGCCATTTTCCTAAAAAATAGCCGATGGGCGCACCCAGAATGGAGCCGGTAAACGCGATTGTCGCATAACGAAGCGCTGCCTCCGGTTCAATCAAGCTCATGGCAATCTGCAGAAAAAACGGAGGGACCGGCAAAATAAACGAATCGAGTAAAGCTAGGCCAAACAATCCCCATATTCCATATTGCATAAAAATTTCTGTGATTTGATCAAACATCAGTGTCTCCTTTGGACAGCCCGTTACTGGTCCTACATGATATTAGTATACAGGAAACCGATCGGATATAACAGTTTTCCAGACATGCTTTTATGTTGCTGTCTTTACGGACATACTTGTTGATGGATAGAAAAAGCACGATTGAAAAAAGGAGGAAAACAGGATGCAAACCCACCAGTATGGTGCCCATGAAGTAATGGAGCTTCATGAGGTGATGAATGCGACGATCGATGGGATCAATACGTGTCAGTTATATATGCCTCACACGAA
>DASQNU010000185.1:0-55065 GCA_035644815.1 Bathyarchaeia archaeon
CCGCTAGGGTCCGAAGACCCTCGCTCGACTTGCATGTATTAGGCACGCCGCCAGCGTTCGTCCTGAGCCAGGATCAAACTCTCCAATAAATTGGTGTTTAATCGTTGCTCAAGCTTTAAGCTTGGCTTATTTGAAACAAGAAATTGATTGGTCCGTTTCAACGCTTTCACTGTTCAGTTTTCAAGGAGCTTCTTTTCAACAACTCTTACATAATAACAAAGAGTTAGATCGTCGTCAACACTTTTTTATTTGGTTAACAGCGACTTAATTAATCTACCATATGCCGCAATTCTTGGCAACAGGTAATTTTTGTTTCATCCATGAAATGAAGTCAACGCTGATTAACATAACACTGCCAGCCTATCGTTTCAAGTACAAAAAAGGAAGGTGCCCGATGGTTTTCATCGAGCACCTTCCATAAACCCTTATACTGAAGAAACTTATTAGGACCGCTCACGCATATGCGGGAACAGCAATACATCGCGAATCGAAGGAGCGTCTGTCAGCAGCATCACCAAACGGTCAATACCAATACCCAGACCACCTGTTGGCGGCATACCGTACTCAAGCGCTTCGATAAAGTCCTCATCCATCTCATGCGCTTCGTCATTCCCAGCCGCTTTCTCCAACAACTGCGCTTCGAAGCGTTGACGCTGATCTATCGGATCGTTAAGCTCCGTAAAGGCGTTTGCATGTTCACGAGCCACGATGAACAGTTCGAAGCGATCAGTAAATCGAGGATCTTTCTCGTTTTTCTTCGCAAGCGGAGAAATCGCTACTGGATGTCCGTACACAAAAGTAGGCTGGATCAGCAGATGTTCGATTTTTTGCTCGAAGAATTCGTTGACTACATGGCCATACGTATGATGAGGCTCTACAGAAACACCATGCTCTTTTGCAAGTGCACGAGCCTCGTCGTCACTCATATCTTTCCAGAAGTCTACGCCCACATGCTCTTTCACCAGATCAACCATGTGTACACGTCTCCATGAAGGAGTCAAATCGACATCATGACCTTGATACTTGATTTTCGTTGTGCCCAGTACCTCTTGGGCAATATGAGCAACCACATTCTCAGTCAGTTTCATAATATCTTCGAAGTCCGCATATGCCTGGTACAATTCAAGCATGGTGAACTCAGGATTATGACGGGTCGAAATGCCTTCATTGCGATATACGCGGCCAATTTCGTAGACTTTCTCCAAACCGCCGACAATCAGGCGTTTCAGGTGAAGTTCGATGGCAATCCGCATATACAACTGCATGTCCAACGCATTGTGGTGCGTAATAAACGGACGGGCGGAAGCTCCTCCAGCAATCGTATGCATGGTAGGTGTCTCTACTTCAAGGAAGCCGAGGCTGTCAAAGTAGCGGCGCATCGAGGTCAAAATCCGGCTGCGTGTAATAAAGGTATTGCGTACCTCGGGGTTCACGATCAGGTCAACATAGCGCTTGCGGTAACGCGTTTCTACGTCTTTCAAACCATGATATTTTTCCGGAAGCGGACGGAGCGATTTGGTCAGGAAAGTAAACTCCTTCACTTTTACGCTCAATTCGCCAGTTTTGGTTTTGAACATGACACCGGTAACCCCAATGATGTCCCCGATATCGCTAAGCTCAAACACCTTATATTTTTCTTCGCCGACAGCATCTTGGCGAACGTATATTTGAATTTGCGCGGTACGATCCAGCAATTGTGCAAAGCTGGCTTTTCCCATTTCCCGCTTCGCCATGATCCGGCCAGCCAATGTGACTACATGCTCGCCAGCTTCCAGCTCTTCTTTTGATTTTTCCGCGTACTGTTCGATCAATTGTTGCGCAAAATGAGTCTGTTCGAACTTCTGTCCGAATGGGTCGATGCCCCATTCACGAAACTGGTCCATTTTGTCATGACGAACCTGCAAAAGCTCGTGGAGTCCCTGTTGTTGTTCTTCCACTTGAAGATCTTCTTCTCTTGTCATCTGCTTTTCCACTCCTTGCAACTGCCTGCAATAATCGGATTCAAAATAACGATATGGCGTACCTTAGGAGCAGGTACGCCTTGATTGTTTCTCTTACAGTTTGATCTCCAAAATCTCGTATTGAATCACACCTGCAGGTACATGTACGTCTACAGTAGCACCTTTTGCCTTGCCGAGCAATGCCTGGCCAACAGGAGATTCGTTAGAGATCTTGTTATTCATCGGATCGGATTCCGCTGAACCTACGATCGTGTAATCCACGATATCTCCAAACTCCAAGTCTTTCAGACGAACGGTAGAGCCAACGCTTACCACGCCGGTATCTACGTCCTCGTTGGTGATGATCCGCGCATTACGCAGCATTTTTTCGAGTGTAAGAATACGGCCTTCAATGAAAGCCTGCTCATTTTTCGCTTCTTCGTATTCGGAGTTCTCGCTGATATCGCCATAGCTGATCGCTTCTTTAATGCGAGCGGCTACTTCTTTACGTTTAACCGTTTTCAAATCTTCAAGTTCTTGCTCCAGTTTCGCAAGACCTTCTGGTGTGAGAATAACCTCTTTTTCGGACATCGCTTAATTCCCCCGTTACAATAAATTCCTAACCCGTACAAAAGTACAAAGGATTATATGTAGTTTTTGGTCTTATTATACAATAGGCGCGTACGGTGTCAGCATGGATCATAGGTAAAGCTGCCAGTAAACCTGGCAGCTTCATTGCGATAATACTGAGCATTATAGGATATGAAGATATAGTTGTCAATGTCTGGATGCAACTAGTAACTGACTGCTTCCAGCTGATCTGTATCTGTCATGTCGTCGGCATCTTCAGGGCGATTCTCTACCCAATCCACGTAATCAAGCAGTGCGCGGCGCAATCCGTCCATGGTTTCGACGCTGTTGATCAGATTTTTTGTAAAAGTGGCCCCGGGCAAACCTTTCAGGTACCAAGCAGCATGTTTGCGCATTTCCAATACGCCTACGCGTTCGCCTTTGAGAGCCACCAAGCGTTCCGCATGCAGCTGGCAGATTTCCATTTTTTCGCGTGCAGACGGCTCAGGCGCCAGCTCACCCTTTGTAAGATATTGCACGGTGCGGTAGAGCATCCACGGATTGCCCAAAGCAGCGCGACCGATCATGACACCATCGCAGCCTGTCAAATCGAGCATGCGACGCGCGTCTTCCGGCGTAGCAACGTCACCATTGCCGATCACCGGAATATTAACCGCTTGTTTCACTTTGCCAATCCAGTTCCAGTCTGCCTTGCCTTTGTACATTTGCACACGTGTGCGTCCGTGAACGGCAATGGCTTTTGCACCCGCACGCTCGACCGCTAGGGCATTTTCGATGGCATAGAGATGCTCCTCGTCCCAACCCAGACGCATTTTAACCGTGACCGGCTTATCGACGGCATCTACTACGCTTGATACGACCTCATAGATTTTGTCTGGATCCAGCAGCAGACGCGCCCCTGCATCACAGCTTGTGATTTTCGGAACCGGGCAGCCCATGTTGATATCGATAATATCCGCATTGGTATATTTATCGACGTGTTTCGCCGCTTCGACAAGCGTCTCCTTGTCACCACCAAAAATCTGCAGGCTCAACGGCTTTTCACGCTCGTCGACAAACAGCATATCCATCGTTTTTTTATTACCATGAACGATACCTTTGTCGCTCACCATTTCCGCACAGACCAGACCAGTCCCAAACTCCTTGGCAATCAGGCGAAAAGCTGGATTACATACACCCGCCATCGGAGCCAGAACCACGTTGTTCTTCAATTCAATGTTGCCAATTTTCATCTATTGTTACCCTCCTTTGCGAGGCCGTGAAGTTATTCTAAAAAAATCACTTATTAGTTATAGCACATAATTCCTCATAATCAACCTGTAAAGTGCTGGCGATCTTGCGCAACACCGTCTCGGTTGGCGTTCTGGTGCCCCTTTCCAGCGAACCTACAAAGGCCAATGAAACACCCATCTCGTCCGCGAGAGACTGCTGGGTATGTCCCTTTAGCTTTCGGTAGGAGCGGATCCGGTATCCAAGTCGAGTGTCCCCCATATACGTACCCCCTTTGCGTCTCCCGTTTGATGGATATATTCTTCCATACTCTCTGTACCGAGAAACGTTCCACCTTGCCACACATCCCGGAGAGGCACAAGCACAAATGCCCGCTCCTTCATTGCTGGATGTGGGATTTGCAAATTTGGCAAATCAATCTGTTCATTCCCATACAAAATGATGTCGATGTCAATCACACGTGGACCCCAGCGAATCAGACGAACACGTCCCAAGGTCTGCTCAATCGACAGCACGTGCTCCAGCAGCTCCGTGGGCGTTAGCTCGGTCTCAATCGCGATGACCATGTTCAAAAAGGCATCCTGGTCCACATACCCAACCGGATCGGTCTCATATACCTTGGATACGGCGATCAGCTTGATGCCAGGTGTTGCCGTGAGAGCTTGAATGGCCTCGCGTAAATATTGCTCTCTCACTCCTACATTGGAGCCTAGAGCCAGGTAGGAAAGCACCGTCATTTATGCATGTCCCTCTCTTTTTCTAACCATCTCAATGGCGACGCCGTCATAATGGCCATGAATCGGTGGATCTGGTTTGGTTACCTTCACCTTGACTTCAGCAAAAGGAAAACTAGCCAGCAATTGCTCTGCGATGCGACCCGTCAAAGCTTCCACCAGCTTGAACCGCTCTCCCTCGACGATCTCTTTAACCAAGGCATACACGTCGGCATAATTGACGGTATCGTGCAGATCATCGGAACGTGCTGCTCGCGACAAATCGAGAGACAGCTCCAAATCGACATAGAACCGCTGGCCCAGTTCTGCCTCTGCTGGAAACACTCCGTGGTAGCCGTAGAAGGACATCCGCTGGAAATAAATCTTGTCCATTAATAAGTCCCCCTTAGCATCGCATCCATCATTTTGGCAACCCGCTTCATTTCCTTCACATCATGGACCCGCACCATATGACAACCGCGTTCGATGCCAAGCGCGACCGTCGCCGCAGTCCCTTCCACGCGCTGATCAACCGGCAAGTCCAATACTTTCCCGATCATCGACTTGCGTGAGGTTGCAAGCAACACTGGATAGCCGAGTGCGACAAGTTCGTCTAACCGGCGCATTGTCTCTAGATTTTGCTCCAGCGATTTGGCAAACCCGATGCCTGGGTCCAAAATAATCTTGCCTTCTTTCACGCCAGCAGCCTTGGCGATTTTGACCGATTCATGCAGGTCATTCAAAAAATCACCGTAAAAATCGATATAGTCCGTATTGGTTCGATTATGCATCAGGATGATCGGAACGTCCCACTTGGCCGCTACCTCTGCCATGCGGGGATCTTTTTTTGCCCCCCACACATCATTGATGATATGGGCGCCCGCCTCGATAGCGCGATCCGCTACCTCTGCTTTGTATGTATCGATCGACAACGGTACCTTGCATTCTGCTGCAAGGGCGCGAATAACCGGAATCACACGGTCCAGCTCCTCTGCAGCCTCCACCGGAGCAGAGCCTGGCCGTGTCGACTCCCCGCCTATATCCAATATGTCCGCTCCCGCTGCGACCAGCTCGCGAGCATGGGCAACTGCCTGATCAAGATCAACGTAGCGCCCACCGTCCGAAAAGGAATCCGGGGTGACATTCAAAATCCCCATGATCAAGGTGCGCTCACCAATCGGCAGTGTCAGATCCCGACAGACAAGCTGTTGACTTGATGTAATTGCCACTTCAATCGACTCCGTTCCCATTGCATATTGTCGATAGCATACCATATTTTTCACCGCGAATTCTACAGGGCGACTGCTTGGCGATATGCTTCCCGCAATCTCTTTGTCACCGTTCCATAAGCGGTTGGCAGCCTGTGCTCATCGATTTGCGCAATCGGGACAATCTCCTGGATGGAGTTCGTCACAAAGACTTCATCTGCGCTATACAGCTGTTCCAATGGATACAGCCCTTCTTTCCACGGGATCCCGAGCTGTTGTGCCAGTGTAAGGACAAAGCCTCTTGTTACCCCCTCCAAAATGCCCGCTGCTATGGATGGTGTAAACAAACAATGATCTTGCACCCAAAACACGTTGCTGACTACCCCTTCTGCTACATATCCTTCTCGTGTCAGTAGAAGTCCCTCTACCTGAAGGTCAGGTCCCGCTTCCTGCTTGGCAAGGACGTTATTCAAGAAGTTGTGTGACTTGAAGCGCTGCATCCCCTCTGGCGTTTGCCGAGGAAGACTTACGGTTTTCAATAGTTTGGCGGTGGGCTGTTCTGGGATTGGAGCTACCGGCTTTACGAAAATAAAGAGGGAAGGCTGCACATAGGGGCCCGCTATCAGGCCAACCCCTTCTGCTCCTCCTGTCACATTGAGCCGGACATACGCATCCTGTTGTTCATTTGCCCGCACCGTTTGCAGGATCGCTTGTGCCAGAAAATCTGCGGTCCACTCGTGCTTGATGTGCAACGCCGAAAGCCCGGCCATTAGCCGGGCTACATGCTCTTTCCACAAAAACAGCTTGCCATCATACACACGGACCGTCTCAAAGAGGCCGACACCGTACAGAAATCCATGATCTAGTACGGATACAAATGCGTTTTCTTCGGAAACAATCTCTCCGTTGATATAGATATACATCTCACTCACCCGACTTTTCACGTCTTCATGAGAAAGATGATACCATACCGTTAACCTGCCATGGCAGCCCCGGCTTCTTCTTCCGCCATGCGCTTGCGGTGCACGACCCGGGAGATGGTGATACTGATTTCATACAGGGCCAACAGCGGAATAATCACCAGAATATCCGATACCAGATCTGGCGGTGTGATCGTGATCGAAATCAAGGCTAGTATAAAGTAGGCAGGCTTGCGCATTTTAGCCAGACGATGCGGGTTCACTATGCCCAGATGACTGAGAAACAAGACGGCAACCGGCAGCTCAAAGAGCAGGCCAAAAGGCAGGCACATATTGAGCATAAAGCCAAAATAGTCATTTGCCGTAATCTGGATGTTGAAATTTCCATGCGATAGCCCCAGCACAAAATCATACATCATCGGAAACAAGACAAAGTACGAGAAACTTATCCCTAAGACAAACAGAAAAAAGGTAGCCGGAATATACATCAGGGTGACACGCCGTTCACGCTCGGTCAAAGCTGGCTCCACAAACCGCCATATCTGATAAGCTGCCACCGGAATCGTCAAGGTAATTGCCCCGATACCGGACAGCTTCATGTAAATCGACAAAATATCCGTAGGTCCCAGGATGGTTAACGCTTCATCCGCATTATTCGCCAGAAAGTCGTGAATCTTGTCGACAAATAAAAAACAGAGAATCAGACTGATGATGAAGGTAAAGAAAGTAATCAGCAGACGCTTGCGCATATCAGCGAGATGGTCCAGTACATTCATTTTTTGATTCACACCCAGAACAACTCCTGTTTCTTTGAATCATGACTCCGTATACCTTTGCAAACAGATCGTATAAAAAAAGCTTTCGATTGAAGCTTTTCAAAGATGTCGTCGAATCCTTCTTTAGCGGAAGCTTTTTATGTGGAATAGGGAGGCAAAAGCCTTGAAGATTATACTTTCTTATTCCGTAAAAAAGGCAGTGCGTAGTCGCACTACCTTATGTTTCTTTCTTTGCCGGTGCAGAAGGAGCAGAAGCCTCCTCGTCGTCTTTGGTCAACTCTTTCGCGGCCGTTTTAAACTCCGTCAAGGTTCGACCAAATGCACGCCCAATCTCCGGCAATTTGCTTGGCCCGAAAATCACCAACGCAATAATCAAGATTAAGATTAACCCTGGAATCCCGATGCTGGATAGCATGCTCGTCTACACTCCCTTACAATTAGAAGCCTGTTACTGCAATGACGCCAGGCAATGCGACCGAGCTTCCGCCTTTTGGCCAGTGACTGGTTGGCTTGTCATAAGCCTCCAAATTTTCTCCAGGATGCTGTACCGCCAGGAAGAGTGTTGTCTCATCCGGCGTAAACCAAGGGCCTGTCATCTCTGCACCAACAGGGGCAGAGGCAAACTGCTCCGCTTGTCCTTTATTAGAGCCGGTTGTCGGGATAAAGAACACCCCATTGTTTCCAAAGCTTTTGTAAATGCCCGTGTTCATCGAGCTGGAGGAAATATCGGTAACCACCCAGAGGTTGCCCGCACTGTCAAAAGCCATATTGTCAGGAGCTGCAAAACCGCTCTGCGGTCCGCCTGTCGCAAAAATTTCAAAGGTGAAATCAGTGCCTGCATGGTTATCATTGCTTTCAAACATCCGCACAATTTGACCGTAGAAGTTGCCATGCTTGGAGTTGTTGGTCATGGAAATGAAGATGGAGCCATCGATCGGATGAACCTCTACGTCTTCCGGACGGTCCATCGGAGTCGCTCCTGCTGCTTTTGCAGCTTCACGGCAGTTCACCAGCACATCCGCTTGCGTTTGGAAAAGTGGCTTTTTGTCACCATCAACAGCCTTTTGCAAAGCTTCGTTTTTCGCCAGATCAAGGGCTACCCATTTGCCTTTGCTGAAGTTGGCCACATACAGGGTTCCTTCTTCCAACAGCTTGCTGTTCGCTTTACCAGCGCTCGGATCATACTTGCCGTTGGACACGTATTTGTATACATACTGGTCGTTGGCGTCGTCACCCATATACACGACCAGTTGACCAGTAGAAGCGATGACCATCGCCGTGTTTTCATGGGCGAAGCGTCCCAGCGCGGTATGTTTTTTCGGTGTGGATTTTGGATCGAATGGATCAACCTCGACCACCCAACCATAATGAGTTGGCTCCTGCAGTTTGCAATCTTCTACTACATCCATATAGTTTTCTTCACAGGAAAGAATGGTATTCCACATTGTGACACCGCCAGAACAATTGGCGAAAGTACCGATCACTTCTTTAGCGATCGATTTTGCTGGTCCTGTCAGTTCATGCTTTGTTAGTCCGCTCACACGGCGGCCATATTTGGAGTCGGATACCAGCTTCCATTTGCCGTTTTCTTTTTTGATCTCAGTGACCGATCCGCCCAAGGCGTACAGATATTTTTCGATTTGTTCCGGAGTGCGTTTATTGTCATCTCCTGCGTTCAGCACGTCATAGCCGGTCACATAGTATTCCAGCTCACCGAGATATTCATGGTTTGTCCAGAGGAGTCCATGTTCGGGATTTCCATCGATCGGCAGGAAGCAGTTAAAGTCGGCATTGAAGCCGAATGTGTCGCCTGCGGAGTTGATTTTGTCACCATAGACCGCGACTACATCATAGCGGTATCCTTCTGGCAAAACTACATCGTCTTTTGTGCTTGCTTGAATCGGAGAAAACTTCGGGTTAAATTTTTTCGGGGCTGTATCCAAACCAAACAAATGATCCGCTGTCTTCCCCGTGATCGTTTCCCCTTTTGCCAAAGCTGGAATACCGGTAGCCAATGAAGCAAGGGCTGCTGTACCTGCTCCCAAATACGTCAAAAACTGTCGACGATTTACGTCCATGATTGACATCGCTCCTTCAAAATAGATGGAAGAATGAAAATATACGGACAAGTCCGCTCTTGTTTATTGTAGGTGAGCCTGCTCGCGGCTTGGTTAAGGCAGGTTTAAGAGTTTGTAAATCGTCCCCAGTGTTTGTAAATGTTGTGTAAACTCCAAAAAAAGAGCAGGGTTGCCCAGCTTACACGCCGGGCACCCTGCCTACCGTTTTTTCAAATGTGTATGCGTTCCCAACCAGATGGGACCTCAACTAATAATTGCTCTGCCGTTTCGCTTGGCAATGGGTGGCTGAACAAATAGCCCTGGGCCTGTGAGCAGCCCAGCTCCTCCAGCAATTCCAGCTGTTTACTGGTCTCTACGCCTTCCGCCAAGACATCCCGCTTTAGGCTCTTGGCCAAGCTGATAATGGCTTGAACAATGGCCTCGCTGTCTGGGCTAACCGTGAGTTCTCTTACAAATGATGCGTCGATCTTTAACATATCAATCGGGTATTTCCGAAGCAAACTCATCGAGGAAAGGCCTGTCCCAAAGTCATCAATGGAAATCATGACGCCCAGCCTTTTTAACGTCTTCAGCT
This sequence comes from Bathyarchaeia archaeon, assembly GCA_035644815.1. Taxonomy (GTDB): domain Bacteria; phylum Bacillota; class Bacilli; order Brevibacillales; family Brevibacillaceae; genus Brevibacillus_F. The sequence continues at coordinate 10,031 of DASQNU010000185.1, forward strand.
TCTCCATCACCATTTTGGCATCCACCATGGCCGTGTTTTCTTTGATTTCCAGCACAAGCGCTTGTGCCGGGAGTCCCGTGTCCCTCAGGATCTCTTCGACTTGTTTTTCAAAATCGTTCTGCTGAAAATGTCGGGTAGCCAGATTCACCGCGATCCGCAAATTCGGATGAAAAGATTCTCGCCAGACGCTGCATTGCTGACAGGCTTCGCGTAAAGCCCACTTGTTGATTTCCAGGATCATACCCGTCTCCTCAGCCAATTGGATAAAGGCTTTTGGCGTCAACAGACCCAGCTCCGGATGCTCCCAGCGAATCAACGCTTCCATCCCGATGATGCTTCCTGTCTTCATATCCACTTGCGGTTGATAATGAAGAACAAATTGATCCTGCTCAAGCGCTTGATGGAGCTGATTTTCCAGCATCAACGCCGATATGCCGCCTACTTGTTCCGCATCCGCAAACAACTGGTAGCGGTTTTTCCCCTGTTCCTTCGCACGATACATCGCCACATCGGCATTTTTCATCAGTGTATCGACGTCTGTCCCATCTTTGGGGGAGATGGCAATCCCGATACTGGTCGTGATATGTAGACGATGCTCACCGATCTCAAAAGGTTTGGTGAACACTTGCAGGATATCGCTTGCCACTTCCACAGCCATTGCTTCGTCATCAATCTCAGGGAGCAGGATGGTGAATTCATCTCCTCCCATCCGTGCAAGTGTACCGTGACTGCTCAAGCATTCCTTCAAATCTTGGGCTACCCGGACTAGCAGACGGTCGCCTACATCATGACCAAGTGTATCATTCATGATTTTAAAACGGTCCAAATCCAGAAACATGACACACAGCTGCTTTCCAGTCGACTGTGATTTTTGCAGCTGTGCCGCGAGCCGTTCTTTAAACAAACGACGATTGGGCAGATCGGTTAGCGCATCGTGGAACGCAAGATGATGAATGGTTTCCTCTGCCCGCCTGCGCTCCGTCACATCCTTGGCAATGCCAAAATACCCTACGGTCGCTTCGTCAATGACGATCGGTACAAGGTTCACATGGAGCATGATCAGATGTCCGTCTTTATGTGTAACCTTCACTTCAAAGTTCTGCGTCGTTCCCTGTCGTACCCATCTCAGGTAACGCAGCGTTTTGAGTTGTTCCTCCTGGCTGATAAAAGAAAAGAAAGGCTTGTCTACGATATCTTCAGGATTGTATCCGAGAATGGTTTGCACCGCGGGATTGACACTGGTTACCATACCACGCGCATCGATGGAGAAGACCGCATCGGGATTATGGGCAAACAGCGACCGATAACGCTGTTCACTTTCCTCCAGCTGCCGTTCCGCCCGTTTGCGCTTGGTCACGTCACGAGCAATGACGGCGACGTTTGCAACCTGATCATTCCCTTCTAAAATAGGAATGGCTTCCGCCTCTAACATGATCCATTCACCATCGCCTCGCTTGAAGCGAAATTCAAATTGTTGCGCCTTTTTTGTCTGAATCAGCAGCTGATGAGATTCGATGACCCCGACCATATCATCGGGATGAATGAATTGTTGGACATTCTTGTCCATATACGTTTCCACAGGCAATTGCAAAATGGTCATATGGGAAGGAGATGAATATTGAATGGTTCCATCGATTCCGTAAATACAGATCAAATCGCTCATATTTTCGGCGATGAATTTATACTTCGCTTCGCTTTGTCGCAGGGCCTCTTCGATCTGTTTGCGAACCGTGATATCCTCCGCGATGACATAGATCCCTGCTACCTTATCATCAATAATGACTGGGACACTGGTCACATGCAGCTCGATGCGATACCCCTGCTTATGGCGGGTTGCCAGCTCAAACCGAATCGTTTCGCCGCTCTTGATCTGGTGAAGCTTGCCTCCAATTAACTCTGCATATTCAGAAAAGATCATCTCTTTGTAGGAGCGATATAAAAGTTCCTCCGGACGATGCCCGGTGATCTCCTCCAGGGCAGGATTGGCGCTGAGCATGCGTCCATCCAAATCGAACAAGCAGACAAGATTGGGATTATGCTGAAATAACGATTCGTACTGGGTATTTTTATAACGGGCGATGCGGACTGCACGACGCCGATCCATATAGGCCCACAGCAGATTCCAAATGAGGATGATCACCGTAATGCCGCTTGCCACATCGAGTAATTGCTTTTGCCCGATCGTCATGGTGGGATCGCTTTCTAACTGAACGTGAAAAGTTGGCAGCACACCTGTTTCCCACTCCACGAATTGCTGGACGGTAATCGCAAAGCCCACGAGCAATGCTCCCCACACCTTTTTTCGCACGCTGGCATAAAGCGACTCACTCGCCTGATACAGCATATAACGCAGGCATACGTAGGCGATGAGAACACAGCTGCCCAGCCATAGCCCCACATGAAGGGTGGTCATTCGCAAGGTGGCGTCCACCGTCTGCATGGCGAGAATATGGGCAAATGAATATCCCAAGGCAGCTGCGGAACTGCCTAAGAGAATTCTTTTGGTACGCGAGAAAGGTAGTAACACACTTAATAAGATCAGGCTCGTGGTGAAATAGGAAGCGAACAGTGACCCCGCAACCATCTTGAGTTCGTACTCTTGGGGAGAGCCTGTATGATAGGCAAGCAAGCCGATAAAATGATGGGTCGCAATGCCTGTCCCCCCGATCAAGGTCCCGCCGATATACCACAGGAATCTCATCGGTCTGGTATTTGTCCCAAGCAACCGACCACTTATATCTATGACCGTATAGATCGTCAAAACGATAAGAAAAAGAGAGAGCGCGATCAAGGGAAGCTTTACCACTCCCATGGACATATCCAAAGTTTCTTGCCCCTTCCGCCAAAAGGTCAAAATCATAATCGTTCCACAAAGTAATATATGGAAAAATTCACAACTAGACAAGAAAAAGATTAAGAAACAACTTGGCTCTTCTACGCTTTTAGGCGGATCCTCGGTTGCACTTATATGTATCTGCAAAAAAGCCACCCATTTGAGATGAGTGGCCCCTGTCATTGACACGATCATGCCGTTCCGGTTTTCGCATAGTGGGACAGAAAATTACGCAACAACAGCTTGCCGTGCTGGGTAATAATCGACTCAGGGTGAAACTGCACCCCTTCGACGGCGTACTGACGGTGCCGAACCGCCATAATTTCGCCTTCAGCTGTCCTTGCCGTGATTTCAAGTGTGTCCGGCAACGTGCTTTCTTCAACAATTAAGGAATGATAGCGTGCTGCCGTAAAAGGCGATGGGATATCCTGAAAAATGGTTCGTCCATCGTGATAGACCGGAGATGTCTTCCCGTGCATCAAGCGCTCTGCGCGGATTACCTGTCCGCCGAAGACTTGACCGATGGATTGATGACCCAGGCATACGCCCAGAATTGGGATCTTGCCCGCAAAATGACGGATGACGTCCATGCTGATCCCCGCTTCGTTAGGCGTGCACGGCCCCGGCGAAATCATCAAATAATCGGGAGCCAGCTGCTCGATTTGGGGAATGGAAATCTTGTCATTCCGATAGACTTGCAGCTCTTCGCCCAATTCCCCCACATATTGAACCAGATTGTACGTAAACGAGTCATAATTGTCGATCATAATAATCATGTTCTAATCTCCTCTCTGCTCTTCCTTCTCTTCTCGCTCAACTCTAACGCTTTCCACAACGCTTCTGCTTTTTTCAACGACTCGAGGTATTCTGCCTCAGGCTGTGAGTCAATCACAATTCCTGCTCCCGCCTGGACGTGGGCAACCCCATCTTTGGCCACCAGCGTACGTATGGCGATATTCAGCTCCAGCTCCCCATTGCTGCCAAACCATCCGATCGAGCCAGTATAGACGCCGCGCTTGACGGGCTCCAGCTCTTCGATAATCTCCATCGTCCGCACCTTGGGAGCCCCTGTAATCGTTCCCCCGGGAAACGCCGCTTCAGCGGCAGCGAAGGCATCCTTGTCCTCTGCGAGCTGTCCTCTGACGTGAGAGACGATGTGCATCACATGGGAGTATTTCTCTACCACCATGAATTCACTGACCTCGACACTGCCAGGACGGCATACGCGCCCCAGATCATTGCGCTCCAGATCGACCAGCATGACATGCTCAGCCCGCTCCTTCTCATTATCGATCAGCTCTTGGGCCAAACGCGCGTCTTCCGCTTCATCGCGTCCACGTGGTCTGGTACCCGCGATCGGACGTGTGCTCACTTCCCCCTCTTTCACCTTGATCAGCAGCTCTGGTGATGCGCTGACCAGCTGAAACTCGGGAAAGTGCAGGTATCCCATATACGGGGATGGATTGAGCTTGCGCAGCACTGCATAAATCTCATGTGCAGGTACTTGCATCGGCTTGCTCTGCCGAACCGACAGATTGACCTGAAACACGTCCCCTTGGGCAATATAGCGCTGCACCTGACGTACGGCCTGCTCAAACTCAGCTTGGGCAAACGACACATCCGCCGGTACGGCTGCGTCAAGCGGTCGGTGACGAAGCTCCTCCCAGTCAACCGTATCGACTGGCGCCTTGCTGCTCTGAATCGACGCGGCATACTTGCCGAGACGCTCCAACGCCTGCTGGTAGGTGGACGGTGACAATTCTACAACTGGAATCAGGGTGAGACAAACACATTCTCGAGACGCATGATCAAAAGCGATCACGTCTTGCATCATCATAACATACAAATCTGGGAGCTGTAAGTCGTCTCTGGCATGATCCGGCAGCGTTGGCTCAAAAAAACGGTTCATATCATAGCTGAGATATCCCACTGCTCCACCATAAAAGTCGGGCATGCCCGGAATATGCGGGGTACGATAGTCAGCCATAAAACCCCTCAACACTTGCAGAGGGTTTTCTCCGACGATAGACTCTTCCTCTTGATGAGTACGGCGAATATGCGTCACGCCCTGTTTGCTTTTCATCCAAGCCAAAGGCTCCAGCCCAATAAACGTATATCGACCAGCCCGTCCACTCTCAAGGATGACAGCCCCCTCCAAGGACGGATGAAGCTCCTGCAATACGGTAAACGGATCGACCCCCTCCTCCCATGGGAAACGGATCGCTGCTGGCACATAGTGATATCCCGACGAAAAGGACAGTAATTGTTCATAAGAATATAGGATCAAATTCTCACACTCCGTTGTATTGAACAAAATCATATGTTGATCCAGTATACCATTAGAAAACTTGGCTGCGCCAACGCTTTTTGGCGGAGCCTTAGTTGCACTTTTGTGGATTTTTATCCACGAAGCAAAAGGCCATGAAGACCGTCAATTACGGCTTCATGGCCATGTCTTTTTTTCCAATCAGTCTTCGAATTGGTAAAGCGGCGTGGACAGGTAACGTTCACCATTACTTGGAATGACCGCAACTACCTTCTTGCCTTTGCCGAGCTCTTTCGCAACTTGCAAAGCCGCGTGAACAGCCGCTCCGGAAGAAATACCGCCGAGGATCCCTTCTTCACGGGCAACACGACGAGCGACCGCAAAAGCATCTTCTACTTCGACTTGAATGATTTTGTCATAGATTTGCGTATCCAAAATATCAGGAACAAAACCGGCTCCAATGCCTTGGATACGGTTTGGACCAGGTTTTCCGCCGGACAACACAGGCGAGGAAGCTGGTTCAACCGCCACAATGGAGATGTTTGGATATGCTTCTTTTAATACCTGACCCGCTCCTGTGATGGTACCACCCGTACCTACACCAGCGATGAACGCATCGATGCCGCCTAGCTCTTTTGCTTGCTCCAACAGCTCTTTTCCGGTTGTTTCACGGTGAATCTGCGGGTTGGCCAGGTTTTGGAATTGCTGTGGCAGGAAGTAGCCATGCTCGCTCGCGAGTTCTTCCGCGCGACGGATAGCCCCTTTCATACCTTCCGTCCCCGGAGTCAATACCAGCTCTGCTCCATACGCCCGAAGCAGATTACGACGCTCGATACTCATCGTCTCTGGCATCACCAGAATGGCACGGTAGCCTTTGGCAGCGGCCACCATCGCAAGTCCGATCCCCGTATTGCCGCTGGTTGGCTCGATGATGGTATCGCCTTCCTTCAATTTCCCTTCTTTTTCAGCTGCTTCGATCATGGAAAGCGCGATCCGGTCTTTCACACTGCTGCCAGGGTTGAAGAACTCCAGCTTCAAATAAATATCTGCGCTATTTTCATCTGTTACACGGTTCAATTTCACCAATGGCGTAGAACCGATCAAATCCGTAATAGAGTTCGCTACGCGTGCCATAAAATCCGCCTCCTGCATAACCGAGTAAATTGCTCGGTTTTTAAGGATATTATACCAGAGCAAGTAAAAATCTGCAATTTATTGTTTTCCAACAATTTTGACACCGGCTGTTTGCTTCAATCGATCCAGCACCTCATCCAGCGACTCCACCTGGGCCATCGCCAACTCCCGACGGATCTGATCTTTTACTTCATCATAGGACAGCTGTACGGCATCTTTTCGCTCCAACACGCGGACAATGACAAACTGCCCATCCACCGGGATCGGGTTGCTATCTTCTCCTGGGGTCACGGATGCAATCGTCTCTTTCACGTTATCCGGCAAGTCCCGATCCGCTGAGCTGATCCAGCCCAGATCCCCGCCGTTTGACGCGGTCACATTGTCGATCGATCGCTCTTTGGCCAGGGTGGAGAAATTTGCTCCCGCTTTCAATTCACGGAGCACTTGATTCGCCTCTGTCCTTGAGCTGACGACGATCTGCAGGACATGCGCCTGCATCGGCTTGGCATAACGGTCCTTATGGTTGTTGTACTGGGTAAGCATGTCCTCTTCACTGATCACCACGTCTCGAGTGGCCAACTCCTGCAGCAGTAGCTGGTAGGTGATTTCCTGTCGAAGTGCCTCCAAGTCGGTTCCCGCCTGTTGCTTGAGCGCGGTCTGAAAATCTTGATCCGGTCCGTAGCTCTCCTTGATCTTGTCCACTTCCGCATCAATACGCTTTGGATCAATGATGAGTCCCAGTCGCTCTGCTTCCTGAAACACGGTTGCCCGATCAATCATGTCATCCAATACTTCCTTGCCGTACTTCTGCTTGAGCTGCCCGATCCATTCCGCCTGCGTGATGGTCGTGGAGCCCACCACCGCAGCCGCTTGCAGATCTGCATCCTGCTTATACCAGGACCACGTCACCACAGCGAGCAGGAGCATCAAAGCCCCGATGAGGCTCCACAACATTTTGGTATTGTTCAAGACTTCCCCTCCCTTGTGTACGGGATTTACATCTCTTCTCTCATTTTGACCAAGCTTTCTTTGCCAAAGTGGTACCGCTCGTTGCAAAAATGGCAATGAATTTCGGCTTCCCCCTGCTCCTCGATCATGCTGGAAAGCTCCTCCTTGCCCAAGCTGACCAAGGCATCGCCAACTTTTTCTTCGGAACATGTGCAGACGAAATGAATTTCCGTACGGGACAAGATTTGCGGGTCCTTTAACACTTTCCCGATAATCTCTTCCGGCGTCAGCCCTTCCCCGATCATGCGCGAGACCTGCGGCAGATTGGCCATCTGCTTTTCAATTTCCTCGATCACATGCTCCGGCGTAGCCGGCATCAGCTGCAGGATAAAGCCGCCCGCTGCCAGCACATAACGTTCATCAGGGTGGACCAGTACGCCTACCCCTACGGCCGAAGGGGTCTGCTCGGACGATACGAAGTAGTAAGTGAAGTCCTCACCGATTTCTCCGGAAACAATCGGGGAGCTGCCTTCGTACGGCTCACGCATGCCCAGGTCCTTGACCACCTGCAGATAGCCTTCCGTCCCTACCGCCCGGCGCACATCCAGCTTGCCTTTTTCGTTCAATTCAAAATGGACATGCGGATTGGTCACATAGGCACGTGCTTCGCCATCCGCATTCGCCTCGGCAATGATTTGACCGATCGGACCTCCCCCTTTAATTTTGACAGCGATGCGCTCATCTCCTTTTAGCATCGCACCCATCATGGTCGTCGCGGTAAGGGTCCGTCCCATAGCAGCTGTGGCGGTATTCCACATGTCATGTCGACGGCGAATTTCCTCGACAATATCGGTAGTCCGTGCCGCAAATGCCCGGACATGTCCTCCGTATCCTAACGCTCTCACTAAATAGTCGCTCATGTTGTTCCTCCTTCATTCTTTCAGGCAATCCTTAACTAGAAGATAGTGTAACACAAGAGACGAAGCGGAATGAAATCGCCAAGTGTAACACCAAGAAAAGCCCACCATTCGCAGGGCAGGGCAGCGAGGTGAGCTGGTATCGGCAGCGGTGAACGCTCTCGAGATTATGAGAAAAAGAGATTAGGTATGGATGGCAGTCATGATGGTAAGCTCCGGCTCAGTGTCAAAGGGATCACCCTCTAAAAGGTATATTTCGAGATGGCCAAGCGTGTCCTGCTTTTCCTTGTGGCCGTTTTCCTCCATCCAAGCGTACATGGCCTGATACGCTTTCTGAATATTGGATCCCTTTGTCACGTGGGCGGTCGCATAGGTTTGGCTAGGGATGAAACGGCTGACCATACCGGCAGGCAGCTCCGTGACGTCTTGGACGCGTGCGCCGAGCAAATAGGAAAAGCCGTCGGCATGGTGCTCATACGATACGCCAAGGATGTGCCGAGGCTCTGCATTGTGAGGAATTTCGCTATATCGACGCTTCACTTCCGCAAGAACGTGACGAATGTCCCCCGCTCCTGCCTGGGCATAGGTCCCTTTCCAAGGAATGCCCACGACGTGAAACGCATCTTTTGTGACCAGAGAGATGTCCATGATCTTCCTCCTTCAATTTTAATCATTTGGAAAATTATATGAAAACAAGGGACAGGAAGTCAATTCGATCCAATCGACGGCATGCGCAGAAAAACCCACACGATGGTCCGTATGGGTTGAAAGTGATTACGATAAATATTCCATTAACACCCGCGCTGCTTTTTGGGTACGGAGACGGTCGATGGTGGTCGCTTCGATCTGGCGGATCCGCTCGCGCGTAAGGCCAAACATACGGCCGACTTCCTCTAGCGTATAAATTTGATTGTCATAGAGCCCATAGCGCATGGCGATAATTTCTTGCGCCCGTGGGTTCAGACGTCCTAGTGCAGCTTTCACCTGGTCCTGCAGGTCGATTTTTTCAATCCAATCATCGAGGTTTTCTTCATCATCCTCAACGATCTCGGCATAGCTGAGAAATTCCTCATCCATGCGATAGTCACCGAGTTCACCGAAAAGCTCATCATCAATCGATTCCATCTTCATCGTCAAGGCGTATTCAATCGCTTCCACCTTATCCGTTGAGATCTGCAAATAGTCGGCGATCTCTTGACGGTCGGGATGGCGATGCAAAAGATGGGCGAGATGCATGACTTGCTTTTGATAGAGGCGAATCTGCTCATGCATATGCACCGGAATCCGGATCAAATTGCCCTTGTCGCTAATCGCCCGGGTGATCGCCTGCGAGATCCACCAGTGAGAATAGTGGTAGAGGCGAACGCCACGGTTCACATCAAACTTGTCGATCGCCGTGAAAAGACCGATCGTGCCCTCCTGGATGAGATCAAGAAAAGGCATCCCTTTACGCAAATGACGCAATGCTGTGCTAACGACGTAACGCAGATAGGCACGAACCAGCTTCTCGCGGGCCTCCATATCGCCGTACTGCTGATAGCGAAGCAAGCATTCCATCTCTTCCTCTTTGGTCAACATGGGTGTTGCAGCGACATCTTCCAGGAACATCATAGCGGATGTATCCGAACGCAACGATTTCGGAATCACGATCCCCAATTGCTTCTCGACCTCGCGCCAACGACGGGGGCTTGTCTGGAAAGTGGAGTGACTAAGTGTCATATGCAACCCTCACTTCTTTAGGAATAGGGTATTCGGTACTAATGCGTATTTCGACAAGCGTGACCTGATTCCTGCACATTTACAGAATATTAACTGAAATTAATAATGGGAACAGAGACAGATGCTGGGATGAAAAAAACCCATCCAGGCTTCACATGATGCGGCTGGATGGGTTTTTGACTTTTGTTTAGTTGGGTGACATGTGTCGAAAAGCTTCATTTTCGATAGCGAATGGTGTCGAAAATAGTAGGATAACTTAACGTCGAATATTGTCGAAATTAGATTACTGCGGTAAGGCAATGGCGAGCTCATTTTGTCGACTGCCATCTTTAGCGCTCGTTTCAAAGAGGATCAGCATGAGTGTGGAATTGGGTTGATCCTTTTTCACATGGAGGTCGATGGTGAAATCGCCCCACTCCGGTGCGCCTTTGGATGCTTGTGCGGTGCCAGAGGCCAGCTCATTGTGGCCGTCCTCGACGACATATTCCACAACCGCTTCAAAAATTTTCGCCTTACCCTTTACCTGATAGGTGTCCTCACCCGTTTTCGTCACGGTGACGTCTTGGAAAATATCATTTTTATTCGCGTTATCGGTCGGTGGGTCAGTAGGCTTGGCAGGTGGCTGCTCGGATGGCTGCTGGACTTGATCCGGCTGCTCGGCAGACGGGGCCGGTGTTTCAGGCTGCTGTGGCTGTGCGGAAGGTGCAGGCTCTGTCGTTGGCGGTGGTGTCGGAGGTGTTGCGTTTTGTTCAGACATGCATCCCGTCAACGCGGGGACAAGACCGACTAGCACAGTGAGCGTGAGTAGTGTACGACGCATGGATATCCCTCCATCCTGTTTGACTGTTAAGACGTGTGTACCCGGAGAGATGTTTCTAGTTTCTTTTCGTTACCATTTCAGCTCTTCTACGCTCGCGACCGGAAAGGCATGAGAAGGCAGAAGCGGTACTAATGGGCGCTCATCGATATAGGCGACGACGACGTGGGATGGGCCAATCATCATTTTTGGCGGCAGGCTGACGGTCTGATTGTCCTCCATGGTGATCGCGATACGCAGTTCTCCTCCCGCTGGTTGCAGGTCTGTCTCCTTTTCTATTTTCTCCATTTGGAGGTTTTCTCCATCGTAATGAAGGAACAGCTTCGTATTATATCGCCATTGCTGAAAGTCGATATAGTGGTTAACGATTGCTACAGGATCTGTTGTTACACTTTCCTCAGATGGCTGATAGAACTCTCCTTCACGGATGTAGTTTCCGTTTTGCTCCATACGTTGATCAAAACGGCTCATCGCATCTGCCTCTACCATTTCGATAATGCCCTCTGTTTTTAGAGCCTCGTCGATTGCGAATGTGGCATGATGGTTGGCTAGCTCAATCAATGTTTTCATTTCAGCTTTTTTTTGCATCGCAATATCCGTATCCACCACTACGAGTCCAATTAATAGAAACAAAAGCAGAGTCGATATGGATAATACGTTAATTCCCATATGTACTCCCGTCCTTACAAGTCGTAGTCCATAACGTTTATCGTACCCGTGCGTTCCGTAGTAATCTTCCTTTCCCATTCCGGAAAAATGGTGGTTAACTGTGGATAGGGTAGAGACATCCTCAATACAAATTCATCTTCATGACTCCATAGGGTCGGGTCGGCATACTTGGTGCGGATGACTTCAATGCCGATCTGGTCCTCCTGCAGTTGGTAGGCCTTCCCTTCCAATTCTTCGTGAATAAAGGTTTTTACCCCAGATAAAATGTCCGCCTCGCTTTTACCACCGTGATTGGTAACGTACTTGGTCGCAGCAAAGCTTATTTCCATCAGCTCGCTTTTCATTTGCAGGACGGTATGAGCCTGAAGGATGCCAAGAGGGACCATGAGTAGAATCATTACATTCATAATTGTTGCGATTAATTGGCCCATTAATTTCCGAAACGAACGACTTCTGCGAACAATTTGTTGAAGAAGCGCGTCGATGCTCCATATATACTGTCAGGCCCGTTCATTAACAGGTTGTATGAAATTGGCACTACAATCACAATGAGTGCTAAAACGGAGATGAGCTTTGTCATCCTACCACCCCGGGTCGAAATATTCGGATGGACGACTTCCAGCAAAGTGAAAGTCCGTCTCTCCCTCTATTACGTAGTGAATCCACTGCGAAAGGCGAGAGGGGCGTATTGTCATAGTCAAGGAAACCATTTCGTTTCGCTCTTTGCGTGCCCTTCCAATCTCATCCCGAGGCGAAGAGCCCGCGAAGAAATCCTCCTTTGCTGCTTCCCATCCCAAGGATACCATCTCACCCTTGTAGTAATCTGCCAGACTACTGTGCAGATAGCCGATATCCTGCATTTCATCGAGAACATCCGTATAGATGCCCCGTGCAACTGACCGCTCAAGCGCATACAATTCCATGCATATAATCATGGAAAAAATCGTGACGATGACCGTCAAACACAGGAGGAAAACTTTTGTCTTAACCATTGCAATACTCCCATCAGCCTTTCATTCATGAAACGACAAAATCACTGTTTTCTTGATTCGTAACGCTTGTGATTGGTTGAGGGTCTCTACCGGCTCTGTCGCCCAAAAGCTTGAGCAGAGGAAACCTACCATCACCAATATCATGAGCAGCGAGATCTGTTGCAGCATACGGTTTACTCTGAGCCTGCACTCGAATAAGAGTTGCCGTTTTGCATCGTGAATTTTACTTTTTCGCTAGAGATGTCGTAATTTAACGATCCTACTGAATTGTTAATACGATCCGCTGATTGGTTGGCAGATGGAGATAATTCATTTCCGTAGGAGCTAACTCCAATACCTAAAACCATGACACACGCCAGGAAGATAAAAAACATCTTTGACATACTGCTTCACTCCGTTTCATTTTCTTGTAATGTAGGGATGGCTTGATCAATCCAGGACACGCTCTTATCTCTCAGCCCATTATCTTTTACAATGGCGTCGTTGATTTTGCTCATGCTGGCAACGATGATACCCAGTGTAAAGATGATGCATAGAAACACGGAAAATAATTTGGTCATTCTTTCATTGCCACCTCCCTAGACAAGATATTTATGTAGAATTTCTGTTAACAGTTTGTACCAAGGGAACATGGCAACAATTAATCCGATATAAAACGCTGGATACACAATGATGCTATACCCGATCCCTAAAGACTTGATTTTTTTCCGATGGCGAAAAACACGACGGTTATCTACTGCCCACTCCAGCCGATGCATGGTTAAGGCTAATTGATGCGCAGATAGTTGTTCTATCGTACGCAGGTTGGAGACGAGCATGATGCCATCATCGACCCCCAATTGTTTTTTAAACTGTTCCAAAGCTTCAAACCGATCTTTATTCCATTCAGAAAGGCTTGGGATGTATTGTTTTAGCAACCGCGTAGGACCTGCTGCCTTGACCAGCGCTGTATAGGGTGGAACTTGATTTTCCAACAGATTGAGATACCTGTTTACAAATCTGGCTATGTCGACACTGAGCAATTCTTCTCGATAATTAGCCCAACCTTTTAACAAAAGATACGGCAGAAGGAAACCAATGCTTGGAACAATGCAGAATGTGAAAAATGGGAACCCTTCATCTCTTTGAAACAAGATCCAAATCATGATCATTACTAAAAGTGAAACACCAACCGACATTTGTAAAAAGGTCCATTCTGCTCTCCCCCAACCAAACGGACGTCCAGCCTTTCTTAGTAGCGAATCCCACTGCTCTCCATCCTCCTTAACAACCCTGTTCGCCCAAAAGTGCCAGACGGAGTAGGAAAGTACGTGCCGTTTGCTTGGTAGTTTTAACAGATAGAGCGATAGGGTAAATCCGGACAGAAATACTCCTAAAGATGCGATTGTAATCAGCGACATCATTAATGCGTAATCCATCATCCATGCCTCCTTCCCCAAATAAAGGCGAGCAATATCGATAAGCACCATACTGAAAGGGCGATCGACAACAAAGCTTGGCCATCCGCGGTAAAGAAGTAAAGACGGTATGATTCTTTTAAAAGCGATTGATTGTAGGGGATTAAAGAAAGACAGATAAGAATGACAATGACCAAGCTAATCCAAATGGAGTAAATTTCACTGTTACGTTCTTCTTTTTCATCCTGTTGGATAAACATTTCATTCGTTAGCCGATTCAGGGAAGATTGTATATCTTCTGTTTCTCCTTGTAATCCGCTAGTGATATAGGTTGCAAAATCATATGCCCAATGATGGTTGATTCGTTCGGCAAAGGACTCAATCGCCTTTACTGGATCACCGCCGTCAGACATCCGGTTATTCAATAAAATCAACTCTCCCAGCATATCCTTGGGACACTCATCCATCATCTCTCGAAAAGCAAGGACAATACTCCTCCGACTGCTGTAGTAACGGGTAAACAGATCGACAAAGTGGCAAAAAGACTTTATCATTCGGTTAATTCTGACCGTGTAGCGAGCATATAGCAGCAGGGTAGGCGTCAACATCAGCAGCAAAAACAATGAGATCGAAGAGAGGATCTTCCCTGTAAAAAAACCGATCCAAAATCCGGCGATTGCCCCTGACAATGAAAAGATGAAATAACCTTCGGGGGAGAGCTTGCTGCCCGCTACACTGCACCAGATGGCAAACCGACCATACACATAGCGGCCATTTTTATCAGCCATTAGCTTTTCACGGAGTATTCCAAGTGTTTTCGGATAAAATACTTTTGGCTCAATCCGAACCCGTTCTAATAGAATGCCGGTACTGATAAAAACTAGGAATAGACAAAACGCCATCGGAAGCAACAGATAGTAGCTCATATTTGTCTCCCTATGTCCGTGATCTGCAGCTCTCGCAAAACATGGAGATCAGCCTGTCCCATATGGCACATATATTCTGCCACATCCCCGGATACTTGCTTTCCTGTCCATTCGTACTCGCCACTCACCATGTTTTTTATGACCAGTGGGACAGATTCTACTCGCTGCATGGTCTCGTTCCATTTGGTGGTCTGAATCGCATCAATATATCTGTGGCCATTATTACGGAATTTAAGTGAGTTGATAAAATTAACGGCACGACTGATTCTCTCCTGGGTCAGTTCGATGCTCCTTCCTCCGTACTGATAGACGAGATCTGTCAAATCATTCAAAGCTTGTTGTGGAAACCTTTCATGCAAGGCAGCAATCGTTGCATCTGTCCCTCGTATCCCCGCATTAATGAAATGGTAGGCTTCAATCGGTTCCCTGATTTCTCCGATGAGTATAGTATTTGCTGTGGTTCTGTACATGTCTTTGAAGCAATGCTCCAGCTCGATTCCGATCTCTTCAACGTTTTGCAGCTCAATTACTTCTCCTGGCCAAATGTCCCCAAACCTCATCTCGTGCTCGCTTTCATAAATGGTTACATAGTCCGTGAGCGGGTTTTTAAGGCCAAGCATACTAATCATGAGTGTTGTTTTTCCCGCAGCCATCGGACCGATGACCAACACATTGCTTCTGCCCAACACTTGTTGCTCGATAAGCAGCTGAACTTTTTCGTCAAAGGTGGGAAGTGTTTGTGTACGTAGCCTATCCAGCGAAAATGCACTGGTCGTAAATCTCCTTACGATTACAGTGGGGACCCGGGAGTACGGAAATGTAAACATGGTGAGTCTCGCTTTGATCTGGTCCAGGTATCCGCTAAGGCGTGGCTTCTTTTCATTAAAGGTCATTCCGGCTGCATTGGTCAGCTTTTGCTGGAGAATCTCTACTTCTTTCCACGTTGGTTGATAATGTAAGAATTTTTTAACTCCCTGTTCTAAATAACTTACAGGCTTTCCCGCAGAGATCCGTACCTCTTCGATCCACGGCGAGATTTGTAAAACTGCATCTAAAATGCCCCAGCCATAGGTAGCGTATGTTACGCCTTCATATCCATTTACGTGTGGAAGAATTTCCTCGGTGATAGGTCTTTGCAATACTTCCTCAAAGTAATGCTTTAATCGCAAAATGATATGCCGATGACTTTCCCTATTCCCTTGTTCTGCTTGCATCAGGATTCGTTGCATTTCCAGACGCTCTTCTTTTGAAGTTCCATAGTGATTCAGATACTGTCTTGCCATTTGTTTAAGCTCTTCAAAGCTTTGTACACTTTTTGCAGATGGTACAAATGCCCCCATTTTAAATCGCTGCCCCCTCCCTGCTTTGTTCAGCTTCGGCCAGCGCATTTAAGCTACTAATGTAAGACCTCGGTGGGAATATCTCTTCCACCAAAACGCTTCTACTTTCATGTGACTGTATAATGCGATCATCAGAAATTCTGGGGACGATCCCGTAAAGTGGGACTCCCTCACGTATTTTTCGTGTACTAATCTGTGATCGATCAAAATGACTGACCATCAACTCAGCTGTAATATCTTTCTTCTCCCATCTCTTGATCCAGTTTTTCGCTCCCTCTATGCTAAACGGATCCGCTCGTATGAAGAAAATATTACGGTCCGATTCCAGTAAAAGGCGTTCCAAAGCATCGGTTTCTGGAAAGCAGTAGCCAAAGTCCAGGTAAATAAAATCAAAATTCTTCCTCAATATCGCCAACAGGGTGGTGATCTCATAATTCTTCCAATTCGAAGTTGCCGAGGAGTAAAACAAATTTCTCTGATTCTCACTCCTCTTAAATGCCTGCAGCCAATTTCTTTTATCCGCAAGCTCAAAGCTAAGTAGATCCGGACGATAGAGGGAAAGTTGGTATTCCCTTAACTCGAAAAAACGGGATAGATCAGGTTTTTCTTGGTTCATATCGATGACGGCTACTCGCTTATCAGGATGGCGCTTCGCCAACAATACTGGATAGTTGATGCAAAAGGTTGTAATCCCTGCCCCACCATAACTCAGCAAGGTATATACCATTCCACTTTTTTGCTTTGGCATCCCGTCATATTCCAGATCGCTACTCATTTGTAAAATCCGGCTGATCTGTATAGAGATTTCTTTGTAGGTGAGTGCCCCGGCCAGAATATAGATACCCTGTAAGCTTAATTCCTCTACGATTCTCTTAATCAGCGCTTCATCCTTATGTAAGGGAACAATTATCATTGGAGTGTCGGCGCTCATCTTACTCCTGATCGCGGGTATCCATTCCCATATCGGCCTAGAAAAGGCCTCTGAAAAAAGAATGACAGCATCTGGTGTAAGGAAAGACAGTTGCCGTGTACACTCATCTTCGTTTTCTGCTACTACTGTCTCACAGCCCTCCGGAACAAATGAAGCGACTAAAGATTTCATAGGATAACAAACGACAATCCTCACTTGGTTTCACCTTCCTTAGCGACCATAATATGTCCGATTTGAATGGTTCCGTAATTCATTGCCTCAATAATCGTCATGTATTGTTGGTCCGTTAGATTAAAGCCTAGGTAAGCAGCGAGGGAGGACGGTTGTGCCCGATAGTCTCGGTACCTTCTTTCTCCATCCGTATACTTTTGAGCTTCTGAACCATTGAACAAGGAATCACTGATTTGATCACCTTGGGGGATAAGTCTTGGTTTTAAGGTGTAGATTTCGATCCCATTGTTATCCTTTACGGTAACTAATTGGCTTTGAAACAATAGTTCTGCAGAAGAATTCGTTTTGCGGAACGCTGTCGGTGCCGGCAAGGTGTCTAGTTCCGATTGCGGACGATATTTTACCCATATTTTCACATAGTCGCCTTTCCTTAATTCTGTGGTTGGCATTATGGATGTCAGTGGGAACTCATAGCGTGCCTGCCCTTTTTCGGGAAGCAAGTGTCCAACCTTAAGCTTTTGTTGAAGTACTTGCTCACCAGGATACAATGGCTGCATTGCCCGTTTTCCAACTACCTGTTCCAACGTAGTGGCCGCATCCTCCATAATCTCGTCGGCCTCTTCTTGCACAAGTACAACATCCTCAGATGTAATCGGTTCATATGGGGCAATTTCTGTTTGGCTAGAAACCTTTACTACAGGGCTAAATAATTTCTCATGTGCAAGCGAATCAATATAGTTCGTAGCCATATAAAAACTTCCAGCTGCAAGCAGTAGAGAGAAAAAACCAACGGTAATTAGAGTCCGTTTTTTCATACAATCCTTCCTTTTATCATCAATGTTACCTTTATTCTTCTAACAGAGTGACAAGCCGGGCGAAAGCTTCTTCCTCTTCCGGGTATGCTTCTAATAAAAACTGCGCCTTGCCATGAGCATTCATAATCTTCTGATTTATGATGGCAGGAACAAGCATATCAACACGTTTATGTGTTTGATTAAGGGACCAAAAGGATAACGTTCCCTCAATCTTTTTCTTCAATTGTTCCTTTGCGTGGGCCTGACTCCATTTATTGGCGATCAGCTTTACTTTTTTTCCATTGGTATTCCATACCTTTGGAGCCTCCTCTGTCAAAATCGTGCGAGCAAACCGCGGAATGTCAGAATCGAGAACAAACCAGATCTCATCAGCCATATCCATGATCCAGGCGGCAGCCTCCTCTTTCCAGCCTGATGAAATATCAATAATGAGTAAGGAAGCGTTCCTACTGTTACCTAGCAGCCAACTCGTTATATCCGGATAGGAAACATATTTCTTCATATTAGGAACATTAGCTTTTACTCGCAGACAACCAGCTTGCATCGTAATGATTTTTTCATCGTGCAGGTCACCTTGATTCGTACTGGCTTCTGCTCTTTCCTCACTGTCTAACGCAAAGTAATAATATGGATTTCCCGTTGGAAGCTCACACAAAATAACGGATATGCCTTTCCCCGCCTGATGATATGCCAGATTACCTGCGATAAAACTGGCTCCTGCCTGTGAGTAAAAGCTTGCTACAACCACTACGTAGCGATTAGGTGGTTGTGTGTTCGAGATAGGTTCTACAGGCGTTGATAATATCTGTCTTAAACGTTCCCCCCTCTCTTTATCCTCTCGATTCATAGGAAGATCTTGATTTTCTAATTCTCGAAAAGTAGTCATGAACTGTCTTACTTGTTGAAACATAGGAAAACCACCCGATTTCAATTAGCCAGCCTGCTTGATTTACTCTCCATCTTCTGTTCCGTCTTTGCCATCACGTAATGCTTAAACTTTTCAATCATATCAAGAGTTGACATTGACTTACGGTGGTAATAGTAAATTTTGCGGATACGCTCTTTTTCTAATGCGGTTAAGCTGGGCTTCCATTCATAGGCCTTTTCTAAAAGTAACGACAGCTCCGCGTTATTGGGTCTGCCCCGCCTTACAGGTTTCGCGAACAACTTTTGCTGTGTTTTATCGAAAGAATTGGGATATTCAATGAGCCACATATCGACAAGGGCTTCAATATCATGATAGGAGCGGATTCCGAGCCTCATCAGATACTGATAATAGGAATGCAATGATCTTTGCAGCTCACTTTTCCATCTGCATACAAATCCGTTTGGGGAAGTCATTAGTTTGGTAAGATCACGAAGAAGATCTTCTTTAGAGGAAGGTTGATAGGTAACGATCGTTTCTCTTACCAGTGAAAACAGAATGTCATGATAATATATGCCTTCCTGTTCATCACCACACTCGGATCGATACCATTCTTCTACGGCTGCATCAAAATCTTTTCGGCAATTGCTTAGTTGAATTGTTTCCAAATGTTCATGAAAAGCTTCCAAACCGTAAATCGAAACGACTTCTTCTTGGTAATCTTTAAATACGTAGGTGACAAAAGCTCTCTTCAACTCTTCTTTCTCAACGAAACCATTGATTTGTTCGTAACAGCGAGACACTAATTCCCTTGAGTTTTGTGCCAGCACCATCCCAAACTACCCCCTTTACTTACATATTTATCCACATAACGACATAATGCTACATGATTATACATTCGTCAAATATTTTTTGTATAATAAGTAAAATATATACAATTAATAATTTAGGTCCGCCCTGTACTCATCAGTACAAGGCGGACTTTGAGAGGGTCTACTCTGTGTAGAAGTAGAGTTCCTCTCCGGTTGGAAGCAGCAGAGCCATTCGGCCACCCCGCTCCATAACGGTGGGAGCAATCTCCATTACAATATCACCGTCATTCAAAATAATACGGTCTCCAAATTGATGAATCTTTTCAATTTGGAAAACCCCCTTGGGCACTCTCTCCATTAAGAGATTCTTGCCCGGCTTGTGCTTTTGGTATCTTACCCGTTTCCCCAAAAGCTGTTCCACAAAAGTGGCTGGTTCTTGGTGAGCCTCAACTGTTGCCATGCGCAACTCCTCCTTTTCTCACCAACTTGCTTAACGGCCGTTTCAATTGCTTATAAGCATTTGAAACTACTTCTACCGTAAAAAAAGACAGAGGAGCTCGCAAATATTTTTGTTGATTACATTTACCCTTCCCAATAATGCGGATCGGCCAGTTGCGGATATATTTCCGTAACCAGGTCAAAGGGTGAAAAAAACAACGTGTCGACCAAAATTTTCAATTTGTACTTTCGCAGAATGGCATAAGCAGTTTCCGTTTTTGCAAAAATGGCAGGAATATCGTGTATACTGCCGATCTTTAACAATTCTTTGCACATATAATCAAAGCAAATCTTTGCTCGTTCTTCGCCTTTTAGCGTTTGGAAATAATGGGTGGGGAAATGTCTTCTCTTTCCCTCCAGCACTTCTTTGTAGACCCATAGTACTTTTTCTTCTTCGCTGTATCTTGGCAAATATGGATAGGCATATTCCACCAAATAGTAAACATCGTCTGGCTTTGCTTCGATAGGAGGCTCAACAAATTCCTTGATCAGGTGAAGTCTCAGATCTTTTACATCTTGCAGACTAAGCTCTGCTCTAGCCTGCTCAGGGGTCCATTGTTTTACTTTTTCAATCGCATAGCGAATGACTAATTGGATTTTTTGTTTGCGGTACTGCACATCTTCAAACTCATAGGGGGAAAATCGCTTTTGTTGTCCATTAAGGATGCGTTGGTACCGTTCCAGAATAGTTGTGGGCATTCCCTATTCCTCCCGTACTGCAACATGGTTTTATCCTTAAATTACCATGTCAATATGGGACAAAAATAATAGTCCGATCGCCCTACCGCAGTTCTGAGTTATTGTCCTAATCTGACCTCCGACTGGGACACTCTCTCCATCGTTACCGTGCGATTCTTCAAAAATAACGGTAGCTTGCTTTTGACCCAAATGCGCAAGTGATAGATCCCCTGAACATATAAGCTTTTTTGATTCCCTTTTTGGTGAATGATCATGATCTCTTCTGTTCGTCTCTCCAATCCATCTGCGTTCAAATCTAGTAAAATGACGGCCTCTTCCTTTGCTCCACGTATGATGTCCGCATGGTGCTTTTTCGCTTCCTTTGTCGTTTCAAATAATCGTTTTTTCTTACTCCCTGTTTCCTCATCGTAATATTCCCATTCTCCAGCAACGCGGGCCGCTTTTGTCGTTAAATCCGCTGTCTGCTGGACTCTCATGTCCAAGTAGGTGACCTGTTCAACAAACAACAGAATTGAGAGCAAGCCGCCAAAACAAACAATCAAATATAGGGCATGAATAACTGCTGAACCGCGTTCCTCTGAACATACTTCTTTGATCAAACGCTTCATCTTTCATTCACCATTTTCAATCATCATGTGATAGGATTCACGTAGCTCATAAGGCTCATTAGACCATAGAAGTCGGAATGATATTTTGGCACGCGCTTCAAAATGCTTCCCTTTTGCCCATGTGGTTGGATTTGAAATGCTAATGGTTGCCTTTTGCAATGCGATACATTGCTTTAATTCTTCCATGCCTCTCTCCTCACCGTGATATTCTGCCAAGCCTTGATTCGGTTGGACAGCAGCAATTCTCCCCGCTTTATAAGCTGCAGACAACGCCCTCTGCTTGTTGTACAGAATGGTAAACTGATCAAAAACAAACGTGATCAAGATAAGCAATAGAGGCATGGTAAGGATAAACTCCAGCAGCTGACTGCCCCGCTCCTCACGCAAATGTTTCCGTATGCTCTTCATCATCTATTTTCACCCCGCAAGATAGAGAAACAGATATGCTAGAAAAAGATGAAGGCCGTATGGAAGGGATAGGGCCGATTGTGACGGATCAGGGAGCCATACTTCCCGATGACCGTACCAGCCTGCTACAATCACTTTCATATTTTGCAGCAGCTTTCGCCATGTGCGAGGGGACAAGATGAATAGAATAAGGCAACTGGCAAGCGAACCAAGCATTAGCTGATACACGTAGATATAGCTTGTCCATGCCCCAAATGCCATCAACAGTTTTTGATCGCCCATCCCCATCCCCCGGAATAGAACGGGGAACATCGTAATAAGAAAAGCCGTGATTATTCCCCCTAGTGCCATTAACCCTTGCCCCTGGATGATTTGGTAGAGGAGTCCCCCCAACATAAAGGGAAATACCACTTTATTGGGGATCCTCCTTGTTCGCCAATCGCTCCATGCTGCCAGAACAAGAAAGAGTAAGATTATAACCTCTATCATTTGTTAATCTTCTCAGTCAGTTCCTTAAGCTTTTCATCTTCCGCTGTGCCGAGTTCTGCAAGTGCAGGAATAATCAAAATCAAGATGACGGCTACAATAATGACCATCTCCACAATCGTGACGCCATCCTCTTCCCGGTAAAAACGTGATGCATAATGTTTGATCAGCTCCATTTTTCAATCCTCCTTTTTTCCTTTCTATCCCTAATTTGCAAAAAGAAAGAGCATGGGTGCAAATATATTTCAAAATCTTAAAAAGCATCTCTCATCCCAATAAATGCAGGTCCGAGCACCAGAAAGAGCAACGGAACGCCCATGAACACAATTAAAAGCGGCAGGAGACGAACGCTCATCCTGTTCATCCGATCTGCCGCCTCATCCTCTTGTTGCTTTAACAGTTCTTCTACTTGGGTTGCCAGTGCCGCAGCTATGCTTACCCCTTTGGTCATCGCACCGTTTATTTCCAACACAATGGAGACAAGCGATTCGATCTCCCAACGATACGCCATTTCCTCTAGTGCTTTTCTCCAATTTCCATATCTCTTTTCCTCCACCTCCAGTTGCATCAGCTCCTGTCCCAATCTCCCCCCGAATCTGCGAGCGGATGAACGAACAGCCGTATGAACCGGCAATCCCGCTTCTACTAATGCTTGAACAATGCCAAAAAAGAGAGGCACTTGCTGACGGATTTCTTCCTTCGCCTGTTTATCAGCCGATTCAATCAACCATGTCGGTAAAAGGAACAACACAACCGCGATACCTACCGGAGACAATTGTTTGACACCAAGCCCTCCATCGCTGTGAATGATAACCATAGAAAGCGCTAAGGCCAAAAATAATACGATACCTCCTACAAGCTTCGCCAACAGCAATTCTTCTACACTGATCGACCACCGCAATCTTTGCAACATTTCCGCCGTTTTTACCAAATCCATACCGACATAGGATGCTAGCTTTTTGGAAAGAGCAGAATCCTGCTGTAATTTTTTTAACCCCGGCCAGTTGCGCTCCTTTTTCTGAAATGCAAGCTGGTAATGACCCTGCTGCTCCACTTCGATTCTTCCAAACAATGCTGCTTGACCATTGTTTTTCACGCTAAGGAAGGATGGATACAGGTAGAGCAATACAGCAGCTGCAGCCATAATAGAAATTACCATGGTTCTCACCTCACTTTTACTTTTTCTTCTGAAGTGCCATGTGGCGTATGACTTCTCCCCCCACCAAGATCATGGCTAAAGCCCCCAACATAGTGAGCCTTCCCGATAACGTAGCGGTCAGCGGATCGAAATGATGCGGATTATTGAAATATAACGAAACCACAAATACATACGGCATCACACTCAGCAAATTTACCTGTGCCAGCAGTTGGGACATTACCGCCCTTTGTCTGCGCTGCATCTGTTTTCTACGCAAAATGGATAAGGCAGCCAGCTCCATCGTCTTGCCCATGTCTCCTCCCAGCTCTCTTTGCACCTGAATGATCGTAGCCAAGTAAGCAATATCGTCGGAATGTGAGCGTTGATGAAATTCCCCCAGCACACGCTCAATCGGAACTTGTCCACGTAACAGCTTGACGACTCGCTGGTACTCCCCAGCCACTTCTTTATCGACAAACGGGCTCTCTGCTGCCTCCTCAAACGCGTGCAGATAAGAAGGAGACGTACGCAGGGCACTCGCCATAATACGTATCGCTTTCACATTTCCTTGTTCAAAACGCTCCTTTTTACGGATGGCAAGCAGGTGTATGACCCGCTCCGTCAACAACACACCAGCAAGTAAGGCAGGAGTCGCAAGCCACCATGACTTGAGCACAAACGCACATAGCAGAAAGGCAATAGAGCCGCTCGTTACGCTAATCAGCAAATAATGAATAGCGGTAATCCCGATGTTCGCCCTTGCTAAACGTCCCTCCAGACCATGGAAGAGTGTTGTTCGTTGCTGCCGCAGCTGTCGAATCACCGTATGCTGTCCATCGCCTACCTGTACTTGATGCACGAGCTTTTTGGGCAAAAACAAAACAGCCAAGCTAAACCCGACAATGACAGACAATATAATGCCAATAATGCTCTCCTGCATGAGCCTCCCTCCTACATCATGATCGGCGTAGAAAAGAATACCCGGTCGATCTCCTGTGCATGCAAGCCTTTTGCCTGCCACGTACGAACCAAGCGCTCTGGCTTATAGCCCGTCCACTTAAATTGTCCGACCACCTTTCCATTCACCGTGCCGGTTGGCTCATAGACAAAAATATCTTGTAAATAAACACGCTCTGGAATTACATTTTTCACATTGCAGGTACGACGAATCCGTTCCTCCTGGGATTCTCCGGTGCCGATCACCTCCGTAATCGCCACCACCTTTCGACTGCCATCCTCCTCAAAGCGCTTTACTTGAACAATCAAGTCAAGGGCAGACCCCACCATGAGATTGCGCTCGATACTGCTGTACTTTTCTTCCGCTTTGCCGAATAGAATCGGCAGAGTGGAATCGATCAACCCCCGCGGCGAGTTGGCATGCGCGGTACTCCATGATCCGGGATGGTCTGTATTCATCGCCCATAAAATATCAATGATCTCCCCGCCCCTTGTCTCACCTACAATGATCACATCCGGACGTTTACGCAGGGAGAGGCGCACACAATCCCTTATGCTAAAGCCACCTTTGCCCTCATGATTGGCAGGTTTGGCCAAAAACCTGCGCACAAACGGATGCTGCAGCTTCATTTCCAGCACGTCCTCAATCGTAATCACGCTTAAATGATCGGGGATGAATTGGGAAATCAAATTCAACATATGAGTCTTGCCTGAGCCTGTTCCGCCGCTTACGATTCCAGAGGCACGGGACAATCCGACGGCATACTTGAGAAATTGCAGCATCGGCTCACAAATCGAGCCATATTTCAGATATTCTTTTTCAGACAATAAATCACGGTGTTTGCGGATGGTTAGCATATGTCCGTCTGGAGAAATCGCCCGATGCGTGGCTGCGATCCGGGAGCCATCAGGAAGCTGGGTATTTAGCTCCGCCTTGGTTTCGTTAAACTCCCTGCCCATAGAAGCAGCGATATGCTCGATCAGACGCAATAGCTCATCTTCCTCCTGAAATACTTGGACTGGAGCTGGTTCCAGGCGACCGGAGCTTTTACGTTCCAAGACGAGGTAGTCGTAACGGTGAAACAAAATTTCCGTAATATCCGAGTCATCTAGAAGCGCGTCGAGCGGCCCCCATCCAAGCAGCGCATGGATCAATCGTTCCACTTCTGCATCCAATTGGTTGTTCGTTAGTGGGGCCTTCATTTCCAAAAGCAGACGGATATCCTGTGCAAGCTCCCCCAAATACGCGGGATTCTCCTTTTCTTCCCACAACCGTCTTCCATGCTTCTCGATCACAAGCATTTTCACATGGGCTTCTACCTCATCGGGGATGATTCGAGCTTGCTGTGCGGCCGGGTCCATTGGTTCTGCTGCTTGCCGCTTTTCCCCCACAAAGGGAACCGATCTTTGATTTTGTTTTAACGTAGAGCGCTGCTCATAGAAGTTTGCAGTTTGTTTTGGCTGGTTGAGTCCAAGCAGGCTTTTTCGATCAAAAGTCACGAATACTCCCCCTCTACGATTTGCGCAACCAGCTAAAGAGCGGCTGTCGTTTTTTCTTTTCCTTTCCTTTTCCTTGTGCTTCAGAAGAGCTCCCCTTATCCGTCATCACAAGGGATATCCCCAATGCTTCTATCGAGTCTTTTGCTGCCGACTTGCCGGGGTATAACATCAGTGGAATACCTGTGTTAATCGAACGTTTGACCTCTTGATCATCGGGAATGGTGTACAGCACTTTGCCAGGATGCAATTGAAAATAAGCGCGAATCTCTTCGACGGTAAACATCTCGCGCCGCTGCACCCGGTTAATGCAGATCTGAATCCGCTCCTCCGGATATTCCGCTTCCCGCAACAGTTTGAGCATACGCTGGATATTTTCAATCGCATCGACTACCGGATTGCCAACCATCACTACCTTCTGGGCAAAAAATAACGCCTGAATCGTAGCATCCGTTGTGTCTGGTGCGGTATCGATAAACACCACGTCGTAATCGCTTCGCTTCAACGTTTCCAAGATCAAATACAGATGATAATCCTTAATCTCGAAGCTCTGCCGGATATCCCGGGGTGAGGTCAGCACGTGTAAATTGGTGTCAGAATGAATCACTACATACTTTTGAATATCCTGCGGTGAGATTCTGGCAGCCATTGTATACTCCTGCCACTCCTGATGGGTTAGCGACTCGGGCTCCTTCCCTTCATTGCGGACAAGCTGAGCCAGCTGATCGTCAATCTCCTTGACCCATGTAAACAAATTCGGCGTACGTGGCAGATTGAGCGAAGTCGCGATCGTGCCTAAGTCCAGGTTAAAATCGACGGCTAGCACCTTCAATGGCCGCCCTTCTTTTTTCTGCTGGGTAAAATAGATGGCCAATTCACGGGAGAGAAAGGTTTTCCCTACCCCGCCTTTTGGTCCGTATACAGTAATCAAATGCTTGTCCTCACGCGAAAGGGCAGGGTAAGCCGGCTCATTTTGCAGCTCGGAGACGGTTAGCATCGCAGGAGTCGGCGTTGGGAAGACGGTGCTTGCCGTGGCGGCCATCGCGTTCATCGGGTTCAACCCTCCCATCCCGCTCTGGCAAGAGAGAATTTCTAATTGGGCTATCTCGACAGGCTTGGTTAATACCCAGATCCCCAGATTGCGAAAAAAAGGTTCCCAATGCAGCTCTCGAGCCGAGCAAGCTGCAATGAACATGATATGCGGAAACTGAAACCGGATCTGCTGGCAAAGCACGCCGACCTCTGTCTGCTTCACAATGCCGACCAGTACAATATCGGGCTGAGTCGCTTGGATGCCCGACCACACCTCTTCCATTTTTGCGGCCTCTCCGCACACTTGGATATACGTGCTGGAATCAAGCTTTTGTTTCAACTCATTCATGGCCAACAGGTCATCATCGATTAAAAAGAGCCGTCTTCGTTTTCCGTTCATGGACGCTCATCCCCTCCATCGCTCCACCGTTTTTTCGTTTTCATCAAGGCTGCCGCAAAGGCATTATCCCCGACGCCTGGTTGGTTCCCCTCGGTTACGGCAACCTTGCCTAACCGTATTTTTCCGTAATGCAAAGCATGCGTAAGCAGAACAGCCTCCCGATTGGTCAAGGCGATTGTTACGGCGCTCAAGTGCGGGGTCTCCTCATCCATCTCCCGCTGCAAAAAGATGACCGGCATTTCTTTTAATAGCAAGCCTGTATACGCTCCATCCTCATCTTCAAAAGAAGCATACACATGCACCCGATCACCGACGGAAAGATGCGGGGTTACCCCGAGGATGTCATCAACCGGTATACTCATCCCCGTCTTGGCGCCCTTCAACTCTCGCTCCCAGCTCCCACCCCCTTTTTGGTCAAGATCTGTCGCCAACAGAGGCTGTCCGCCCTGCACCCGTCTAGCCAAGGGAAGCCCCAGATAATCAGCAGCCTGCGACCAAGGGATCAAGCCTGGTACTGGCGAGGATACTTCGCCAAACACCTTGCCAAGCGTAATGACGCCTTCCTCGATATGCTCCACTTTCAGCGTTTCCCCACCCTCAATCACGATATCTTCTTGCAGCATCACATAGGAGAAGGTCGTAGGTTTAAAGATCGGATACGCGCCAAAACCGATTGCAATCGCCAACAGCAAGCCTGCGATCAGGCGCAAGGGATGAATGGCAGGCAGCTTCAATGACATGAATTTTCCTCCTTCACTCCGCGTTTGTCTTCCAAGCTTAGCGGAGGAGCAAAGGACAAAAAAAGACCTCGCCAGGCACAGAGCCTGCAAGGTCTTTCCTTTTATTTATCCCGAAACACTTCTTTCAAGATCGCAAACGCCTTGCGCTGATCCGAAGCATCTCTCGTCAGCAGCATTTCATTTATCTTGTACACATACTCTTGCTCTTGCGTCTGAGCAAACTGCCCATACTCGAAAAACTCGAACACATTCACCCCGAGCGCATCGGCGATTTTCTCCAGCGAACCAATCGTCACATTGCGTGTGCCGCGTTCCACCCCTGCGATGTAAGAATTGGTCGTATTCGCCTTCTCCGCAAGCTGCTCCTGCGTGATGCCTTTTTCCTTTCGAATCTGGCGTATCTTTGCGCCAATCAGCTTCAAGGTTGATTTTTCCATATCCACACCTCATCTAGAAGTGTAGACAAACTCTTTCAAACTATGCAGGGTACTATACGGTAACTTTTTTATTGTTTACCTTATAGTAACAATCAGCTATAATTTGCTTGGAATCATTTGTAAGTAATTACCTTGGAATGTAAAAGGTGGATTCTCTATTGAAAAGAAAAACCGTATCCATCGACGATATTGAGCGCCTGCGTCTCACATTGAATGAACTGGGTAAAAGAAGGGGCATGAACGACCCTGCCGTACTCGCGCTGTCTCAACAATTAGACGAACTCATCGTACTTTACACCAAAGAGCAGCTGACTATGAAAAGTGCAAGTTTCCATAGATATGGGAAAGGATGATACGATGCTATTTGTTATTGGATTCTTTGGCGCCATGTTTATCCTCATGCTGATCGCCACGATTTATCACATCGTTCACGAGCCGACCCGCTATATCCCGCCAGCCATTATTTCGGCATTATTAGGAGGCTTTCTGATCAGCCTGATTGTCGCTGCTTTGGAGTAGTCGCCATCACTTTCTAAATAAACCCACCGTTCACACGGATCGTCTGCCCGGTAATCCACTGCGATTCCTCACTCGCTAAAAACAGCAGCACGTTCGCGATATCCTCCGGCTCCCCTAAGCGTCCAAACGCATTCGCGCTGCCAACCGCCGCAATCTGCTCCGGTGTTTTGCCGACGGTAAACAGCTCCGTGTTAATCGGACCGGGAGCGATAGCGTTGATTGTGATGCCTTTTGACCCTAACTCTTTTGCCAACTGACGGGTAAACTGCTCGACCGCTCCCTTTGTCCCCGCGTACACGCTGTAACCAGGGAACATTTGACCGGCAACCGAGGTCGAAAAGTTAATGATCCGCCCGTTTCTCTCCAGATGCTTGGCGGCTTGCTGGCAAGCGAAGTAGGTGCCCTTCACATTGATGGCAAACAGTTTATCGAAATCCTCTTCCGTGATGCCTTCGATTGTTTTTGTGACCATGATCCCCGCATTGTTGACAAGGATATCGATTTTCCCAAAGGCTTGCAGCGTCTCCTGAAAGAGCTTCTCCACTTCGGACACTTTGCTGATGTCGGCCTGGATCGCGACCGCTTCACCGCCATTGCTTTTGATTGCCGCTACGACCTCTTCCGCTTTTTCGGGGCTGCTGGCGTAGTTAATGACGACCCTCGCCCCGTTTCGAGCCAGCTCCTCAGCGATCTTGCGGCCAATCCCTCTGGATGCACCCGTTACCAGCGCTACTTTTCCGCTTAGTCTCGTTCCCATTTGCTCCATCCTCCTTGTTTTCGCTATTTTTCTATGCCGTTCTTCTCATGCTGTTGGAAGTGATTATATAACAATTTTTTCTGCCTTGCCCCTTTTGCAGGTTTACCTTATCCAATTTACGGTTATATATCACTAGAACAACATGAGAGGGGCGAGAATCATCATGTCCAATATGGCTGTCAATCCATTGGCAGAAAAACGCAGGGAATGTCGGGAGGTTATTACCTCCATTTTAAATACACCGGATTCAGACGATCAACGTCACATCAAGCAATTGCTTTCAGGGTTGAACCAGCTGCTGCGCATTCGCGTAGTGGTGCCTCCCACATCGGAAATCATGGTGAAGCTGGAAGCGAGCAAGCCGAAGCTCTATCATGCGACTCGTCTGGCCATTCCCAGAAACAATCCGCTTTACATGCTGTTTCAGTTAAAAGGCGATGCTACGTTGGCTGATGAGCGGCTTTCTACGTTCCTGCGTGAGTGCTCTTAATTTAAAACAATTCCATCATGAAAGAAGCCGCAGCGATTCATGTACGCTGCGGCTTTGTGTTGTGTTCAGCTATAATTGCGCTCGTAGATCAGCTTTAGTCCTTTTAAGGTCAATTCTGGATCAACCACATCAATGCTTTCCGTTTCATTGGCAATCAGCGAAGAGAGTCCGCCTGTCGCGACGACCTTTGCTTTCACCCGCTGCTCCTGCATCATGCGATACACGATACCATCGACCATTCCGACATACCCGTAAAAGATCCCCGCCTGCATGGAGGCGATCGTATTGCGCCCGATGACGCTCTGCGGCTTGGCCAGCTCGATCCGCGGCAGCTTGGCTGCGCGGCTGACCAATGCCTCCGCCGAGACGTTGATCCCTGGTGCAATCGCTCCGCCCCAATACTGCCCTTTTTCGTCGATATAGCTGATGGTCGTGGCGGTTCCGAAGTCCACCACGATCACGGGTGTACCGTAATAATGGATCGCCGCTACCGCGTTCACGATCCGGTCGGCCCCAATCTCTCGGGGAAAATCCGCTTTGATATTCAGCCCGGTCTTAATCCCCGGACCGATGACTAGCGGTTTCTTATGAAAATACTTGAGACACATGCGCTCCACCGGAAAATTCAACGGCGGTACGACCGAGGAGATGATCACACCGTCGATCCGGGAAAAGCTCAGTCCGACGCTGGAAAACAAGCTGTAGAGCAGCATGCCATATTCGTCCTCGGTTTTGTTTCGATCCGTTGCGACCCGCCAATAATGGGTCAGGTCGTCCCCCTTGTACAATCCAAACACGATATTGCTGTTCCCGATATCTATTACTAATAGCATGCTTGCCGCTCCTCTACCGTTTCCGTTGGTTGAGATCAAGACTGATATCCAAAGCTTTGACGGAATGCGTCAAGGCGCCTACGGATATCACATCCACGCCAGTCTGCGCGATCGCCCCGATGGTCTGCAGCGTCACGCCACCCGATGCTTCCACGATCGCGCGACCGCCGATCAGGTCAACCGCTTGCTTCATCAGCTCATTCGGCATGTTGTCCAGCATGATGATGTCCGCGCCTGCCTGCAGCGCTTCCTCTACCTGAGCAATCGTTTCTGCCTCGACTTCAATTTTCATCGTATGGGGAATGGCTTTGCGGGCCGCCGTCACCGCTTGCGTGATTCCGCCCGCACCTTTGATATGATTATCCTTGATCATGACTGCATCGTAGAGCGCATAGCGATGGTTATGCCCGCCACCGACACGTACCGCATACTTTTCCAGCATCCGAAGACCTGGCGTCGTTTTGCGCGTATCCACCACTCTTGCCTTCGTCCCGGCGACCGCTTGCGCATATTCGCTCGTACGGGTAGCGATCCCCGACATCCGCTGAAGCAGATTCAATGCCAGGCGCTCACCGCTCAGGATCGAACGCACAGCGCCGGATACTTCTGCCACGGCCTGTCCTTCTTCGACCCGCTCGCCTTCTTCTGCCACTGGCTTGAATACGAGTGCCGCATCCACGGTGGCAAACACTTGCGCTGCCACGGGCAATCCCGCGATGATTCCCGCTTCCTTGGCATACAAGATTCCGACGCCCTGCTCGTTTTCCGGAATCGTGCTCATCGTGGTGATATCGCCGAATCCAATATCCTCGTGCAGCCATTCTTCGATTTTGCGTTGAAGCTCCCGATTATTCCACATCCGTGCTGTTTCTCTCCTCTCGCACTCCTCGATTGATCGATTGAATAATATGCTTGCGCCAAATTAAATCATCTTTTTTCGGGAAATCGGTGCGAAAATGGCCGCCCCTGCTTTCTTCCCGCAGCAAAGCTGCACGTGTGGTCAATGTCGCCGCTGTCAACAGATTCAAAAACTCAAACGATTCGCGCTCCTGATACTGCAGTTGAAAATAGCGCGTCATCTTTTCCATCTCATCCAACGCTTTTTGCAGCGTCTTTTCGGTACGCTTCAAGCCGACATGACGCAGCATCAGCTTTTGCAGCTTCACGCGCTGCGCTTTCGTGCCATTGCCCTTCGCCGTCCGACTTTCATCTTGAAAGGAAAGTAGCGGCAGCTCACCGACCTGCCTCAGCTCGGCAATCTTGCGCGAGATCCGATTGCCGAAGACCACCGCTTCCGACAAGGAGTTGCTCGCCAGGCGATTCGCCCCGTGTACCCCGGTGCAGGACACTTCGCCGCAGGCAAACAGCCGTTTTGTCGAGGTCTCCCCGTGCAGATCGGTCTTCACCCCGCCCATGATGTAGTGGCAGGCAGGCGATACCGGAATCCAATCGGTCACCATGTCCAAGCCGTAATGCAAGCATTCTTTATAAATGGTCGGGAAGCGATGCTTGATCAGCTCCTCTGACTCATGGGTGATATCCAGATATACATATGTGGAGTTGGTCTCCTCCATCTCCGACACGATCGCTCGGGCGACGATATCGCGCGGCGCCAGCTCTTTTTGCGGATGGTATTTTTCCATGAAGCGCTCGCCATTGATATTGCGCAGCACAGCGCCCTCTCCTCGCACCGCCTCTGATATCAAGAAGCGCGGTGCTCCCGGATAGTACAGCGCCGTCGGGTGAAACTGGATAAACTCCACATCCTTGATGTCCGCGCCTGCGCGATACGCCATCGCGATCCCATCTGCTGTCGCCACGTCTGGATTGGTCGTGTAGCGATACAGCTGTCCGGCACCGCCTGTCGCCAATACCGTCGCATTGGACTGCAGGAAAAATACGCGTTCTTCCGGATCCAGGACGAGCACACCGACACATTCGTCTTCATGCGTAACCACATCGATGGCAAAATGATTTTCCAGCACGCGAATATGGGGGTTTTCTAATACGCGCTCCGATAGGGCACGGACGATCTCCGCTCCGGTCGCGTCCCCTTGGGCATGCAAAATACGGCGCTGACTGTGGGCGCCTTCCTGTGTTAGTTCATAACGGCCTTTTTCATCTCTATCGAATTGGGTTCCATAAGCGATTAATTCTTTCAGCCGGTCCGGTCCCTCATGCACCAGTACCTCTACTGCTTCCGTCGAGCAAAGTCCCGCGCCCGCCACCAGCGTATCCTGGCGGTGCAATGCAGGCGAATCGGATTTTAACGTAACGGCAGCAATGCCTCCTTGCGCCCAGCGCGTGTTGCTCTCATCCAGACCCTTTTTGCTGATCAAGGTGACTTGGGCAAAATGACTGATTTGCAGTGCCGTATACAGACCGGCGATTCCTGCTCCAATTACCACGACATCGGTTTTTTCACGTTCGATATGTTCCAGGTCAAAATCAATCGTATACCGGGGGATCATGCCAGTCCCTTCTCTCTTCCACTGATGTATCGATTCCAGCCAATTATAGCAAATCCGCGCATCGGGAGAAAACATTCCGATCACACATTCATGAACGCAAAAACCCCCGTCATCCTTTTGATGATTCTGGGGGTCTCATAGTTGGTTATTATTCTGTTTCATACAGCTTGTCTTAAGCATGATGAGAAATGCATTCTTTGCAAGTCCCGTACACTTCAAACTTATGTCCGGTCACTTGGAAATCCTCCGGCATCGCCGACAACAGATTCATCGGACAAGCCGACAGCGAGGAGGTCTTGCCGCACTCGGTACAGATCAGATGATGGTGGTGATGTCCAACTGAGCAAGCCAGGCGAAAACGTCCTTCACCCTCCAGCTCCGTCTGCTCCAGAATGCCGAGATCGACAAACGTAGAAATATTGCGGTAAACCGTATCAAAGCTAAGGTTCGGGTAATGATCCTTAATTCGTTCCATGATCTCTTTTGCCGACAGATATCGCTTCTCTTCTGCACAGATCCGGATGATCTCTTCCCGTTTTCCCGTATATTTGTAACCCTTGTCCTTTAACATTTGAAGAGCTTCTTCCACCGTCATGCCCGGTTCTCCTCCCTCATGCGCCTGATCCAGGCACCCGTTTTTTTCGATGCCAACACCACCAGCAGCAGCAGCACCGCCATTAATACAATGGTACCTCCTGAAGCCCAATCAAGCAAATAGGCAAAATACAAACCGCTTAATACCGATATTTCCGCAAACACGGTCGCATATAAAATCGCCTGACGAAAGCTTCTTGCAATTTGCAAGCTGGCCGCGACCGGAATCGTAATCAAGGCCGAAATCAGAAGCACCCCGACAATTCGCATCGATGCAGCAATCGTCAATGCCACCAGCACCATAAACCAGAGATTGATCGTCTTGCGCGCTACACCGGAGACACGCGAATGCTCTTCATCAAAAGAGACGGCAAACAGCTCTTTATAAAGGAAGAAAACCGTCCCAATCACGACCGCCCCCACTCCGAGCAGTGCATACAGATCATCTCGACTGACCGTCACGATTTTCCCAAACAGATAGGAATACAGATCTGTGGTAAAACCGTCGGCAATGCTCACCAGCACGGTAAACAGTCCGAGGCCCGCGGATAAAATGATCGGGATAGCAAGGTCCTGGTAGGCTTTATACACCTTACGCAGCCGTTCAATAAACAGTGAGCCGATCACCGAAAACAGCATACCGAAAAACAAGGGATTTACTGCGCCGAGAAACGCGATCTTTTTGGATAAAAGCATTCCCGCCGCCACTCCGGACAAGGTCACGTGCGAAAGACCGTCCGCCATCATGGACAAGCGTCTTACAATCAAAAACGTTCCCAGAATCGGACAAATCAAGCCGATCAAGATCCCGGAAAACAGGGTGTACCGCAAAAAATCATACTGCCACCAATCCGCCAGCATAGCTATACTCCTTCTTTCTGTGCAAACAACACTTAATGATGGTGCGCCAATACCCGAATGGCGTCTCCATACATCGACTGCAAGATTTTATCCTGATTGTGCGTAAATTCATCGGCGGTACCGTGGAAATGAAGGCCGCGCTGGAGACAGGCGACCTTGTTCACCCACTGTGTCATGACGCCTACATCGTGGCTCACAATCATCATCGTCAATTCATTTTCTTCCTTTAAGGAACGCAGCAGTCCATAAAATTGTTCAATGGATTCTTGGTCCACACCCACGGTCGGTTCATCCAAGATCAGCAGCTCCGGATCAGCCACAAGTGCTCTGGCGATGAATACCCGTTGCAGCTGACCGCCCGACAGTTTGCCAATCCGCTCATTCAGCTTTTCTCGCAAGCCGACGCGTTCCACCACGTCTTCCACCTTTTCGTAGTGCTCATGCTTCAATCGTCGAAACAACCCGACCTTTCCGACCAGACCGGAAGCGACCACCTCTTTGACCGTTGCCGGAAAGCCTCCGGTGCCATGGGCAGCCTGCTGTGCCACATAACCAATCTTCGTCCAGTCGCGGAACTTTTGCACCGGTGTACCAAAAAGCTCGACCGTGCCTTCCTTCGGCGGGAGAAGCCCCAAAATTAATTTCATCAACGTCGATTTTCCTGACCCATTCGGCCCCACTAAACCGACAAAATCACCTTTCTCCATGGTGAAATTGATGTGATCCAATATTTTTTTCCCATCTTCATATTGAAAGGAGAGCGACGATAGCCGCACAACCGAATGTTTCATAACCATCTTCCTTTTAAATCGGATACGTTCTGATTTGACTACATTCATCCTACTACGTTTTATGCCCCGAAACAAGGAGAAAGAACCGCCCGAGGCGGTTCTGTTCGATACCATTTATTGCAAAGCCGTACGCAGCGCTTCCAGATTTTCTTTCATAATGCCCAGATAATCCTTGCCCGCCTTGGCTTCTTCCTCCGTCAACCCTTCCAGCGGATTGAGCGTAGCTGTCTTTACGCCTGCTTCCCGGGCAATGACTTCCGCTACTTTTGGAGAAACCAGTGTTTCGAAAAAGATCACCTGAATTTGATGTTCTTTCACTTCTTCGATCAACGCTTTCATCTCTGCTGGGGATGGCTCATCTGACGGATTTACCCCTGCGATGCCGATTTGTTCCAGACCGTATTTATGCGCCAAATAGCTGAAGGCGCTATGGGATACGACAAACTCTTTGCGTGCCGCTTTCTCCACCATGGCAGTGAATTCCTTATCCAACGCATCCAAGTCCGCTGCGAGCTGTGCGTAATTTTTTTCGTAATCGGCTTTATGCGCCTGATCAGCAGCGATCATCGCGTCTCTCACCTTTGCTGCCTGAGCTTTCAGCATCGCTGGATCCAGCCACACATGCGGGTCAAATTCACCATGTTCGTGCTCATGCTCATGAGCTGCTTCTGCAGCAGGTTCACTTGCAGAGGTTTCATCCGCATGTGCCTCGCCTTCATGCGCTTCCCCTTCGGCATGGCCTTCTTCCGCATGGCCCTCTTCCTCCGGCTTCAGCAGTGTAAGTCCTTCTGTGGCATTGACCACCTTCACTTTATTCGGGTCAAAGCCTTCCGCTGCCTTTTCCGCCCAACTCTCCAAACCTGCTCCATTAAACACAAACAGATCGGCATTCGATAAGGCCACCATTTCCTGTGCGGACGGTTCAAAATCATGCGGTTCAACGCCAGCAGGAACGATGCTTTTCACATCCGCCCATTGCCCCCCGATCCGGCTTGCTACATATTGCAATGGATAAATCGTCGTATATATGGTAAGCTTTCCGTCTTCCGCTGATTGATTCTGCGTACTTGCCGGAGTTGCTCCTCCTGTGCATGCTGTCAGCAACATGACGGTCACCAGACTCATGACAACCCACACAAGCTTCTTTTGATGTCTCATTTTGTTTCCCCTCACTTATTTCATAATCATTCCGATTTACTTCCTCCGTCATTATATACGGTACTTGCCCAGATGTAAATAGGATTCACTCCGATTTACGGGACAAGCTTGTATATTTGCACCAACCGCCTATTGTCTACTTATGTGGTATAATGGACACGTATGTGCAAAAAGGAGGTAACGAATGAAACCGAAATCGCTAGTGATCGCCAGTCTGTTTTCCATGGCACTCATCACCGGATGCTCCTCGAACAGCGCTTCCCCTGCTGCTGAATCAACAAACCACCAGCATGAACATACAGCTGTCCAACATGCAGAGAATGGAGATCTGCAGGAAATGACTGCCTCTATTCAGACTCTGCCGAAATTTTTGTCTACGCTTGATCCGCGCATTACGCAAGCTTATCAGATTGCAGCGGAACATCGCGAATTGCTCCAATCGATGCCTTGCTACTGCGGATGCGGAGAGAGTGCGGGCCACAAAAGCAATTACAACTGTTTCATCAAAGAAGAACATGAGGATGGCAGTGTCGTTTGGGATGATCACGGTACTCGCTGCGGAACATGCATGGAGATCGCCGTCGTTTCTGCCCAATTGAGCCAAGAAGGCAAATCGGCAAAAGAAATTCGCACTATTATTGATGATGCTTTTAAAGAAGGGTATGCTCCACCGACCCCTACTCCAATGCCGATGTAATATTAGACTGACCCCCATAAATAAAACAGCGACTACCTAAGACCTGAAAATAAAGTCTTAGATTGGCCGCTGTTTTATTCAGTTTATGTTCCCCTTTATTTCAATTCTCTTTAACCTGTAATCATTATCGTTTGGCTAGCTTCTTCGTTTATCAAAGTATTCACTGGATTTTATGATCATTTTATCAATTCCCCATTTTAACAATCGGTCCGAAAGAGTATTAGGCTTTCTTTTGGCATCATTTACAATCACTTCGGTGAAAGCCTTTTCAAACCCTAAACGAGGATATGCTTCCAAAATTTCTTGGACTCGTTCAGACGGCAAGTCCTCTATATTGAAATGTCCGATATCAAACCCTGCTCCAAAATGGACTAAAGCGATTTCCGGACTTTTTGATTCGGCTTCTACAGAAGTATGCAATATGATAGCTTCACGAACAATATCTATCTTTTCCTTCGGATAGCTGTTGGTTAGCAGAAATTCTTCAGCAGCATTGGCACCATCCAATTCGAAAGAACATCCATTATCACATGAATGAGTAAGTCCCAAATCATGCATGATCGCTCCCAGATAAAACAATTCCAAATCCACTTTCATACGTTCACGCTGACCTAACCACCCACCAAAGTGAAATGTACGACCGCAATGGTTGAAAAGAAAATCAGGTGATAATTCTTTAACAAGATTGGTTGCTTTTTGACATATAGCCGAATCAGGAATTACAAGCTGATCACTCATTTTCATCCTCCTTTATTAAATATAAAAAGAGAGCATTCGTTAAACAGCCGGTAAACCTTTCAGATATTCCACATGTCGGCGAACCTCATTCACCCCCAATGGGCCACCGTGCCCCAAATAAAATGTGCGGTGGCCGGAAGAAATTAAACGTAGAAGCTCTTCGGCTACCCGGTGCGGATCGTCTTCGAATGGCGGGCGTATGGCGTGGTTTTTCCTCATGATGCCGCCAAGCAGAATACCCGAGGCCAAAAGATCACCTACCATAGCATCCTTCGACTCCAGTTCAACCGAAATAGATCCCGAGGTATGCCCAGGTGTATGGGTAACTGTACCGGGTACGCCAAATTGTTGCAAATCGATGGCCTGTTTTCCGGAAACCAATAAATCCGGCGTAAATCCCTCATAGGGCTGCAGGATGAATCCCGTTTTGAAGAAAAGCCGGGCAAATCGTCCTGTCGGGCAGAACGTCATCTCCTCTTCCCTGCTGTAATGCGTGGCGTCCCCCTCATGGGCGAGTATGGGAGCTCCCGTAAGTTCCCGTAATCTAGCCGCACTGCCGGCATGATCGACATGCGCATGGGTGATGATAATGAGCTTGATATCCTTGAAGGTCAACTTCTCTTTCGCCAGAGCCCTTCCTATTTTCTGCTCGGATCCCGGTACGCCTGCATCGACCAAGACGCAACCGTCGGGTCCGATCAGCAAATGGGCATTCACCATGTGCATCGGAAGAATGGGAATGCGGACAATTTTCACGTTATTCATAAGCGAATCACCCCTCTTTAAAAAATACCGAACGGTTCGGTTTTTTATAGAGTAACAAACATTTCTCGAATATGCCATAGCAATGTTAAAATATAGACAAATATATTATCGTGAGTACGGAGGTCTACGTTCATGCGCAAGGGCGAGAAGACACGCCAGCATATTATTGAGAAATCAGCCGGACTGTTTAATCGAAAAGGGTATGCCGGCTCTTCAATACAAGACATCATACAAGTCACCGGATTGACCAAAGGCGGCGTCTATCGGACATTTTCCGGCAAAGACGAAATCGCACTCGAAGCGTTCGATTATGCCTCGCGGGTTATGATGGAGCATTTCTTGAAGGCTGTCGAAAAGGCGGAGACAGCAATCGACAAGATCGTAGCAGTATGCGCGGTGTATGAAGATCCTGTCAACCATCCACCAATCGAGGGTGGTTGTCCCTTGCTCAACACGGCGGTGGAGGCGGATGACGGATATCTCCCCCTCAGAGAGAAAGCGGTAGCTGCGCATGGTCATTTCACAGCGTTTATTCAAAGCATACTGGACGAGGGGGTCACCACTGGGGAGCTGTCCTCAGATCTCAATACGGAAGCCCTCTCGTCATTCGTGGTTTCTTCGTTGGAAGGCGGGGTAATGGCAAGCCGGTTAACCCGGAACAACAAGCACGTCGGGTTCGTGATTGAGCAAATTAAGCTTGCCCTTTCGACTTATCGAAAAATATAGAAAAGGAGAGGACTCGTTCTCTCCTTTGTTTTTTTTGGTGTATTCCATAAAGCATTTTTCATAAGTAGCGTCGGGTGGAGCGATTGGATTAAATATAAATTGAAGAAACTTAGGTTTCAGGAGTCAGATCAAGCTTCTAATAAGCTAACCCGATAATAAAAAGCGGCAAGTTTGAACATGCGTCAATTGTTGTAAATTTTTTCTTTATTGTCTAAAATCTAGATATTCATTGATGGGAGGTATGGGGATATGCGTATGAAAAAGAGTCATCGTATTCATCACCTATTGATCATGCTAACAACGTTTATCTTGATGAGTGTCACAATGTTTCCTCACTACACAGTTGCAGCAGAGACAGAAGAAGTACCAGTCGAAATTAAATTAACCCCGCCCAAGGACAGATTTGGCGAGAACACAAAAATACAAATCCAAGCAGTGACCAAAGCGGAAGGAAAGCTCGATACCGCTTCGTTTGAGTTAGAATATGAGTCTGAGGAAGAAGAAGATGTAGTGGTGAAAGCCATACAACCCGATACCAAAAAGATCGGAAAGAATTATGTATCAACTGCTGCCTTCACACCCGAGGATGATCTGGGCCTTCAGATTGGGAGCATCACGATTCGATATAATATCATCATGAAAGATGACAGCAAAACGTGGACAGGGACAACGGAGAAACGCATCTTTGTGGATAACTCGCCCCCGGTCATCCCTAGTGTAGAATCGACATTTTCCATTTCACCTTCAAAATCATTACAGGTTGGAGAAAAGATAAAGTTTTCGGTAGAGACGCCTAATAAGGGGAAAATTGTTGAGCCAGCCTTTTTCGACTTCTTTTCTGCAGGTTCTGACGATACACAAAAGGTAGAAAAAGTGAAAACCATCTATAACCGACTGGAAAATGCTTATATTACCACAGGCTACTTTACTCCTCAAAAAGAAGGCGAATATTTCGCTTACTTTGGATTACTCATGAAGGATCAAAAAACAGAAGAAATCACCGAGGGAACTGCCTATGTAAAATTTACGGTCGAACCAGACCAAAATTTATACCCGTCGTTGAGCCCACAAACGGCCACTATCAAGCTCGGCGATGAAATCTATCTTCTTTTGACCTATAAATCATCGGACGCAAGCCCTGAGCAATTTACAAGAGAATACAATTATGACGTCACCGAAATCAATCAAAGCTACGACGAAAAAAATGGATTGCATAAGGTACTGATCATGTTTAAGCCTGACAAAAAGAAAGCATATAGATTTCAAGCTATTGTTAAAAACCTCGTCACAAATATGTCTGCTGTTGCCAAAACTTCGATTACGGTCAAATAGGAAATCGGAATAAGGATCGTCACTCTATTACTTAACTATATAAATAAGCTATGTCCGTTTCCATCTGGAAGGGACATAGCTTATTTATGTTACGTGGTTATTAAGCTGGTGCTACGGCCAGCATACGCTCCAAAGAATCGCGCGCTGCATCCGCCACATCTTTTGGAACATAGATCTCTGGCTTCATGGTTTCCAATGCTTCCACACACTTCTTCAGGTTGTTTACCTTCATATTTGGACATACGAGATATTTCGAAGCGAAGTGGAAAGTCTTGTCTGGGCTTTCTTTCTCCAGCATGTAGCGTGTTCCATCTTCGGTACCGATGATGAATTCCTTATGGGAAGACTCGCGGCAGTATTTCAGAATACCCGTGGTGGAACCTACATAGTCGGCCAGCTGCACGACTTCCGGACGGCATTCCGGATGCACAACGACCAGCGCATTCGGATGTTCACGCTTCATGTTCATAATATCCTCTACGGACAATTGATCGTGTGTATTGCAGTACCCTTCCCAGATGATCATTTTCTTGTCGGTAAACTGCGATACGTAATGACCTAGGTTTTTGTCCGGTACCCAAATGATTTCATCCGAGTCAATGGACTCGATCACTTGCTTGGCATTGGAGGACGTACAGCAAATATATGTTTCCGCTTTCACATCTGCCGTCGTATTGATATAAGCGACGACCTTCGCATTCGGATGTTGAGCCTTCAGCTTGCGCAAACCAGCTACATTGACCATGTCGGCCATTGGACAGCCAGCGCGTTCATCCGGAATAATAACCGTTTTATTGGGATTGAGAATTTTTGCACTTTCCCCCATGAAATGAACGCCGCAGAAAAGAATGACGTCTGCATCCGTTGTCTTTGCTTTTTGTGCCAATCCAAAAGAGTCGCCAATGAAATCGGCTACTTCCTGTATTTCCGGACGTTGATAAAAATGGGCAAGAATGATGGCGTTTCTTTCCTTTTTCAATTGCATGAGTCGTTCACGCAATTCTGCATTGCGCTGGGCTTTCTTTTCAAGAGCCAAGGCTTCCATGATCGATCCTCCTACGTAATGGCATCCACCAAGACGGTTTGTGAAAAAAATCTCAATGTTTTTCCGTTTTTGTACGGTAATTGTAATCGCATCTATCTACCTTGTCAATCAACACAGTTTGGAGAAACTGCGCAATTTTTCAAGCGTTGGCCTTTGGCAGCATGTGGTCAAAAATAAAGTGGGCAACCCCATCCTGATCATGGTGTTCTGCGGTATATTTGGCAATCTGTTTAATATGTGCGGGTGCGTTCTCCATGGCTATCGGATGCCCGACATGACTCAGGATATCCAAGTCATTGTCCGCGTCGCCAAACGCGGCTGCTTCCTCTGCGGATAAGTTCCATTTTGTCAGGAAGTATTGCAGTCCTTTCCATTTGGAAACGCCTTTAGCCAGAATCTCAATGTTGGTCACGCTCGATGAGGTAATGGTCGTAGCCTCATCCCACTGCGTGAGCTCCGCACGTATCTGCTTCAGCACCTCTTCTTCATGGTGCCAGATAAACAGCTTTACCATCGTAGTTTTCCCTGAAGCGATCGATTGTACCAGCTCCTGATAGTCGACTGGTCGGCAGATTTTATAAAAGGACATCCGGCGCAAGGAAACCCCTTCCACCTGTAGATCCTGGTTGATCAGCCCCTCGATATGCTCGCGATCCTCCCGTACCATCCAGCGAGTCCCAGTAGCATCATGCAGCTCATAATAGACTTGATACTGACGGATCAGTGGGATCGCGTCCACTAACATCTCAGCCGGCAGCGCCACCATATGCACCATTGTTCCGTCACTTTCATGAATGGTCGCTCCGTTGCTGCATACATAGCCGTCAAACGGAAACTGGTCAATTGGCAGCTTTGCCGAGGAAAATGTACGTCCTGTTGCCAACACTAATTTACATCCTGACTGCTGCAGCTGTTTACAGGCTTCCTTCGTCACCTCTGCCATCTGTGATTCATGGTTTAACAGCGTGCCATCCATGTCAAATGCGGCCAAGCGAATTTTCGACAAACTCATCTTCCTCCACCCTCCCTATCTGATAAAAACAATGTCCCATCAGCTCTGTGGCAGTCTTGTTTGCGAAAAAAAGGAGCACCTGTGGCGCTCCTTTATTCCTTCGTTTCCTCTTGTGGCGGTACTTCTCCTTCCGCTTTCGGTTGGATATTCACCACAACTTCTTTATTTGCTTCTGGTTCATTGGACATTTTGCCGGTCTCGATCAATTCTTTGATCTGATCCGCATCCAACGTTTCTACACGCAAGAGTGTATTCGCGATGAGATCCAGTTGATCACGGTGTGTGGTCAAGAGATCTTTGCATCGAGTGTAGCACTCATTGATGATATTTTGCATTTCCTGGTCGATCTCATAAGCGATCTGCTCCGAGTAGTTACGCTCGTGACCAAAATCGCGGCCCAGGAACACCTGTCCTTGGGAACGGCCGAATTGCATTGGACCCAGCTTGCTCATCCCGTATTCGGTAATCATGCTGCGCGCAATCGCTGTAGCACGTTGGAAGTCATTGTGAGCGCCTGTGCTGATGTCGCCCAGTACGATCTCCTCGGCTACGCGACCACCCAATAACCCAGTGATTTTGTCGAGCAAATCGGTTTTCGTTGCAAAGTAGCGGTCCTCTTTTGGCAGCATCACGGTGTAACCGCCTGCTTGGCCACGAGGAATGATCGTTACTTTATGCACCATGTCGGCATTTTTCAAATGGTAGCCGACAATCGTATGACCAGCTTCGTGGAAAGCCACGAGGCGTCTTTCATCTTCACTTACGACGCGCGATTTTTTCGCCGGACCTGCAATTACCCGGTCAATCGCCTCATCAATTTCATTGGCACCAATCTGCTTTTTGTTACGACGAGCGGTCAACAGCGCCGCTTCGTTCAACAGATTCTCCAGATCCGCTCCGGTAAACCCTGTAGTTCCACGAGCGATTACATCCAGCTTCACATCGTCGCTGAGCGGTTTGTTGCGCGCATGTACTTTCAATACAGCTTCGCGACCTTTTACATCTGGACGGTCTACCGTGATCTGACGGTCAAAACGGCCTGGACGCAACAGCGCCGGGTCAAGAATGTCAGGACGGTTAGTCGCTGCCACGATAATGATACCTTCGTTCGCACCGAAGCCATCCATTTCTACGAGCAATTGGTTCAGCGTTTGCTCACGCTCGTCATGTCCGCCGCCCAAACCGGCGCCGCGCTGACGACCTACCGCGTCGATCTCGTCAATGAAGATAATGCACGGTGCATTCTTCTTCGCATTTTCAAACAAATCGCGAACACGGGATGCACCGACCCCGACGAACATCTCCACAAAGTCAGAACCGGAAATGCTGAAGAATGGAACGCCTGCTTCCCCCGCAACCGCACGGGCAAGCAAGGTTTTACCCGTACCTGGAGGCCCTACAAGCAGAACCCCTTTTGGTATGCGTGC
Source organism: Bathyarchaeia archaeon (assembly GCA_035644815.1). Classification (GTDB taxonomy): domain Bacteria; phylum Bacillota; class Bacilli; order Brevibacillales; family Brevibacillaceae; genus Brevibacillus_F. Next base: position 54,699 of record DASQNU010000185.1, read on the forward strand.
ACCGACCGCAGCGAATTTGCGCGGATCTTTCAGGAATTCGACGACCTCAACCAGTTCGGCTTTCTCTTCGTCGGCACCTGCCACATCATCAAAGGTAACACGCTTTTTCTCATCATTATAAAGCTTCGCTTTGCTCTTCCCGAAGTTCATCACCCGGCTGCCGCCACCCTGTGCCTGGTTTAACAGGAAGAAAAACAGGATAAAGATGATAACAAACGGAATGATTGAGGTGATAAAGGTCAGCCAGATGTTGTTGCCTTCTGCTTCCTTGTACTCCACCTTTTTTACCTGGTTAGTATCGATCTTCTGATCAAGCATGCCGATGATGTCCGTACTCGATAGCGGAACGTTGGTTGTAAAGGATTGC
>DASQNU010000186.1:0-43528 GCA_035644815.1 Bathyarchaeia archaeon
AATCGAACCTGCGACCTCTTCCTTACCATGGAAACGCTCTACCGACTGAGCTACAGGAGCATGGCTCCTCGGGAGGGACTCGAACCCCCGACCGATCGGTTAACAGCCGATTGCTCTACCAACTGAGCTACCGAGGAATAAATCAATCAATGGTGGAGCTGAACGGGATCGAACCGATGACCTCCTGCTTGCAAGGCAGGCGCTCTCCCAACTGAGCTACAGCCCCATACTGCTTGGTCCTTCATCTTATCAAAAGTTAATGACCAGTTTCAATGGTAAATGGTGGGCCTAGGCTGACTCGAACAGCCGACCTCACGCTTATCAGGCGTGCGCTCTAACCAACTGAGCTATAGGCCCAAACGGAAAAGTGAAGTTTGTTTCGTTCACTGTTTTCCTTCCGTTCGTAAGTGGAAGGATTTTTAGAATAGCATGACTCGTACACACTTTTCAATAGGGAATCAATGGTATGCTGCCACAGCTTCTTACAATCTTGTATTTGGTGGCGGAACATTAATATATCATAGCCTTGAAATCGAAGACAATAGATAATTTTTGGTTTATCCACCAGACCGTTATCGTTAATATCCGCTATTATTAACTACTTTTAACGATCATTATGATAACAACCTGCCCGTTAACACGCGTATAGTAACCATCAAGATGAAAGCAAGCTAGTTTTTCTGTCGAATCGCTAACTATTCGGCAGACATCGCCAAATGACGTTTGAAAAAAACCATAGGGGTGAACGGATTTTGACTGTACATTAGAACTGATATGAATCATCGGTAAAGAGTACCGCAAGCCAACACCCATCCATTTCAAAAAGGCCTCTTTCGCTGCAAATCCCGTACATACCGCCAAAGGCTCGTGTTCATGTACACCTAACCAGTCTACCCACCCCTGCCATTCACCTTCCTGAAACACTGCATTCCAAAAGTCGTGTTCCCACCGGAAATATAAAAAGAGCTGACCTTTTCAGGAGTCAGCTCTTCATTTAATCTGGCGTCATGCCTTCACGGACAATCCGTACAGTGGGGTGAACTGTCACGGAAAGTTCTTTGTATTGCGCTTGCCAAGTCTTTGCATTGCGAATTTTGGTATCCCAATACCATGGGGCATAGGCGCGAATCCGGTCGCCAAAACCAAAGATATCGGATTGCTTCGCTTGTGTCTTTCTGATCACATCCTCGTACGCTTTTTTGAATCCTTTCACCGCACCATTTTCAATAGCCGCGATGTCACGAGAAGTTTTGATGTCTACGTCAACACTCGATTTCTCTTTTATGATTCCCGTCACAGTCACGTACACATCAAAGTGAGGTTTGCCATTTTTAAATGACAGTTTGTAACGGGACTTTCGCTTGGTTGACTGAAACATCACCATCTCCCCAGCAGGATCGGTGACCGGAATATAGGCGGTTGCGCCACCTGGATTTTGTTCGATAAGTCCGTTGAAAAAAGCGACTTCAATGGCTTTTAATGTGCCTTGCATTTTATCATCCTTAAAAAAGGCAATGCCCGTCACCTCGATATTGTCCTTACCGACTACACTGATATAAGGCAGATATCCTTCTTTTCCTTGTTTCGAACGGTCAATCCAAAACTGCCCTACCAAGGTTTTTGGCATCTTGCCCATATGTACGGCTTGTCTGAAAGTCTGCGTAAAATACAGGGCAGGAACCCTTTCAAGCCTAGGCGAGATGCTCATGGTTCTCGCGGCATCATGATGATTGACCACCAGCCATACCGACCTGCGAATTTCCGGGAGTCGCCTCAAATACTCGTTAATATGATCGATGCCTTGTTGGGCTACCTCTTCATTTAGAATGACAATCTGCAAATGACCGAAAAACAAGTCATTGGCGATATGCTGCTGTAGGTTTTGGAGCGCATCATCCATCGTATGCCCTACCGCTGAAACCACCCATACTTTTTCTTGCGAGCCCTTCGTACCGCCACCGCCGCTTTCCGGACCTAGAGGAATTTGTCCGGGGACAGCGAGTTGTGCCGTTATTTTGAACTTACGCTTTGCAGACGATTTGGGAACCATTCCATCAAGATGACTCACTTGTGGTTCATCCTTTATCTCGTCATCTTTTGCCAGATCAATGGCGAGGGCAAGGACGGTGCCGCGCTCCTCAAGCTCTACTCGATCCCAACACCCCGTGAGAAAAAGCGAAAATAGTAAAACAAGAGAATAGGCCAACTTCATGTGGGAACACCTTTCTTCCTCAACTTCGCTACCAGTACCAGTATCATTGGATAGACGATGGTTAACCATAGACCCCACATCCCTACTCGCTCGATCCACTCATACGATTGCAGCGTATTTTTCGGAAGCAGAGCAATAACCAGCAACACGGGTGTCAGCAGGATCGATACGCTGCGATGGCTGCGTAATCGGAACAAGCGGTGCCCGAGCACAGATACGATCACATAACCGGATGAGATGGTAGTCAACGCAGAGGTCACCCACACCATAAAATAAAGCAAATCAACCCGCTCCAATATTTGCGCGGGGAGCTGAATCAATCGAGTCATCGCCATCGCTGGCCAGAAGTCATTCACAATCTCCTCCGCGCTCATCACCGCGATGGTCAAAATAACCATGAGCATAATAAAGACCCCGGAGATGATGATTCCCCACCACATCCCTTTTTTCGCTTTGTCTGGCTGCTGCATATAGGGGATCAGTACCGTAATTACAGACAAGCCTATTTGCAGAAAAGGAAGGCTGGCTACAGATGAACCAGCCCATAGAAAATCGGTCAAGCTGGTTTCATTTCCCCAAAAGGGCATGATATTTTCCAGCTTCATGTCACCCAGCGCAATCATAATAAGCAGCAGCATGGGCACAACCATGAAAGGGGCATAGTAAAACTGGATATAGGCAAATGTAACAATGTCATTGCGGGAGGTTATGACCGAAAGCAATAAAATAACCAGAATGGGAGCGTACGTTGGTGTTTTCATGAGCACCATCGTATTCATGATATCCGCGAATTCGCGAACCACCAGACCTAAAATCACCAAGAAATAAACGATAAATAAGAATCCCATCAATCGTCCGGGCCACTTTCCGATCACTTTCTCGCTGTATTCGATCAAGTAATCCTTGGGAAACCGTATCCCTAAGTACGTAAAGGCGCTAAGTCCAATGGTCCCCATGAGGATGCCAATCATTGTGGCCAGGGGTGCACCGTAATTCACTCTCTCCGCTGCGATCCGCGGCAATGCTAATATACTCACTCCGATCAGGCTGCTCACCAATACTGCGGTTACTTGCATTGCGGTAATTTGTCTTTCTCCGCTGTTCACGCACGATCCCCCGCTTTCATGGGCGGATCTAATGGATTGTTTGGCAGGTCTTTGGCGTATGTATTCAACCGTCTCTGATTCTGCGGGTGCAGTTCCTCCGGGCGATCAAGCATATATTTTAACGGTGCACGAATAATCGCATCCTTCAGTTCACCAAAATTCATGGGTGAGAATGGGCTGAAAAACGGCACGCCAAATGATTTCAAAGAAATGAGATGATTATTCACCAAATAAAGAGCGCCAATCAATCCAAAGAAGCCAAAGGCGCCTGTTGCCAGCATAATCGGAAAACGAAGCATGCGAAATGCCATCGCCGCATTATAAGCCGGAGTCGCAAAGGAGCTGATCGTCGTCAAGGCAATCACTACCACAGTGATCGGACTCACAAACCCTGCCATGACAGCAGCTTGTCCAATCACCAGCACCCCTACAATCGATAGCGCACCCCCAATTTGTTGCGGCATCCGTACCGTCGCTTCCCGAAGAATTTCTACAGCTGCTTCCATCATGAAGACTTCTAAAAAAGTGGGAAATGGCACCCCTGCCCTACCACTTGCCACGGCGATCGCAAATTTCGTCGGAATGAGTTCAGGGTGAAACGACAAGATCGCGATGTATAGCGACGGGGTGATCAGTGAGAATAAAAGGGCAATGACCCGTACCATACGGGTTAAGCTCATAATCATAGTACGTTCTGTATAATCCTCTGCGGTCTGATAAAACATGGCAAAAGTCGTAGGACATATCAGCGCGTATGGAGAGCCATTCACTAAGATTGCGACACGACCTTCCAGCAAATTCCCAACCGCTACATCTGGTCGTTCCGTACTACGGATTTGTGGGAATGGGGACCGCGGATTATCTTGAATAAATTGCTCGATGTAACCGGCGTCCAAGATGCGGTCGACCTGGATCGCCTGCAACCGTTCTTCGATATCTCGAATGAGACGTGGTTCGCAGATCCCTTCCATATAAACAATAGCCACCTGGGATTTTGTGATGGTCCCAAGCTCTAAGTATTTTATTTTTAAATCCACCGAGGGAATCCGTACCCGAAGCAACGCCATATTTGTTTGTAAATTTTCAATAAAACCTTCCCGTGGCCCCCGGATAACCTGTTCGCTTTTGGGTTGTTCAATTCCACGTTTCTCTACTTTCTGAACGTTGACGATGATCGCTTCATTCATTCCATCGATTAAAATGACGGCACTGCCTCGCAGCAACTGATCCAAAGCCCTTGCTACACGATCCTCCGTTTTCCCATCAGCATCGAATAATACCTGACGCATCAGAAGTTTTGCGTGCTGAAACGAATCCTGCTGCCCCTTCAGGTGACTCGGTTCATACATCAAGGGCTTTACCACATGTGCAGCTATCATCTCTTTATCCACCAGACTGGATAGATACATCACACATGCAGGGAATTTTCCAAAGCAATCAAACTCGCGAATGGTGAAGTCTTGTGCTTCCTGAAAAAGTGCAGCTAGCATATGCAGATTCTCTTTGAGTTGTTGGCCGAATACTTGTTCTTGAGAGGCCTCATTGTCCCTGACCGGTAAAACGCTTGTTTCTCTCGGGGTACGCCCGCTTCCCTTCTTTCTGAAGCCAAACATTCCTTCCCCTCCTGCCCGCTTGTGTGCTTTAAGCGCATACTTACTATGTGCCGGGTACGCGAAAAGCATACACAAAAAACCACCTTTGCGAGAAAGGTGGTGTTAGAGAGAGGAAATGGTAGACTCATTCCATTGCTGATGTACATGCCCTTGTGCAATCGCTTCGAGCATGCTGTAGATTTCCTGCAGGTCGGACTCCGATAACGGCACACCGTCCCAATGAAGGTTTTTCTGCTTCAGGAGTTCCTTGGCGTTATGCGAATAGATCGGACCGTTTGGGTCATCGGTCTTGCAAAGAATGTAATCAATCGAGACGTGAAACAGCTCACTTAAAAGAAGCATTTTATCCATAGGAGGGTGCCGATAATTGGTCTCGTAACCTGCATAGCTAGATTTTGAAATACCGATTCTTTCTGCCACCTGGCTCATCGAAAAGCCATGTTTTTGACGCAATGCTCTTAATCTCTTTCCATATGGTACTGGCACGTTCTCTACGCTTCTTTCTCACAAAGTTGGCTAAAATGATCGGGATCTGCAACTTTTCACGATGAGCTTGCGTACTTTCGCTTCACACCTCACTTACTGTATTTGTATATAAGAATACCCAAATACTGCCAAATAAACACGAAGTAGATCGTGAAAATTTATGTCGCCATAATAGCTAGTCAATCTGTCACTCCGAAAGATTCACAGCCGGCTCGGGAATCAGTTCATCCAATGCAAAAATATTGGACAACCGTAGTGGAGTAAAGCTGGAGGCAAATCCGAAGCATAGTTCCGCTTTTTTCGGATGCTTCCTATCCGGTATGCGAATGGCCATTCCCTCTGGTTCGCGGAAAGTGAGATCATCTCCCGCCGTCATCAGCTGTTTATCAACAACTTCCCCTGTCTCTAAATCGACAGCCGTGATATAAGTATTCCCAGTTGGTGCGGTAGAACCATTGGATCCGAAAGAATTGCCCTCAAGTAAATATAAGTAACTGCCATAAGAAGCAAAGCCTTGGAACGTTCCGACGCTTGGCTGCTTGACATCCGCAATCGGCTCGTAACGCTCCCGTTTCACCTGTTCCAGCGGAAACACGGCAAAACGAAATTCTCCATCTTTCCGATAACGCATGGTAAGCAGTCCATGTGCCTGATCAATATTGACGGTGGTACGGTCCGCCCCTTTTATCAGACGGTGTTTTTCAAGTTCCGGCGAGTCTGGTGTCAATATTTTCTCGTTTTCAAAACGAAATCTGGAAAGCTGGGTTCCCCAACCGCTGCTTCCTTCTGTAACCGAATCCGTCTCCATCCATATGTAAGCATTTCCCCCCACCGTTTCTACGCCAATCTGTACACCGTGACCAAATCCTTTTAAAAACATATAACCGAGCTCTTTACCGGACAAATCCAACTTCGTTAACGTCAGATCGCCGGCCTTATCCCTGTTCGCCCCACTTACAGGTCCCTCTTCACCGGGAAGCTGTTGCCCACCCGCCATCAATTGGACCACATAAATGTGCTCATTGACGTTGTCAAAGGCAAACGATTGCATCACGGTACCATTGTGCAGCTTAGCATCCCGAATGACCTCGGAAGCGGTTGCTGACAGATCGAACATCTTGGACTGCGGCAGTGAATTTTCTGCCCCAGCGTTAGGCAGCGCCAACGTGAAAAAACCGAAAATGGTGATACCCGCCAAAAAGCTCACGAACTGTTTTTTACCAAGTATATTCATAGGCACCTCCTGACCATTTTTACTGATTCTGTTGCACCTTGATTGTTTTCAGCTGTTTCATGACTTGCAGTCCTCCACGACCGAACAGATCATGGAGCCTACCATACTCCTGATAAAGCAAATCATAGATTTGTTGATGTTCGGCAATGGGACGATACGTTTCTTTATGAGGCTTTGCCATACGGGCTGCAGCCGCCGCAATATCCTTGTATCCACCTTTAGCAGGACCAGCAGCAACGCTTGCAAACATGGCAGCACCGAGAGCCGAATGCTGACTGGACACAGCAATCTTCATTTCCAATCCCGTCACATCTGCAAGGATCTGCATGAGCAAGCGATTACGCTGTGGTAACCCACCGCAGACAATCACTTCCGTTACATCAACTCCGGATTGCTCGAATGTTTCGATAATTTTACGCGTGCCGAATGCAGTTGCTTCCAGCAATGCCCGATAGATTTCTTCCGGCTTCGTCTGTAGAGTCAAGCCCAAGATCAGGCCGCTTAAGTCTGCATCGACAAGCACGGAGCGGTTGCCATTCCACCAGTCTAATGCCAATAACCCATGTTGACCGGGCTTAAGCTGTGCAGCTCGAGATTCCAGCCACGTATGCACGCTTATACCTGCTTCCTGTGCAGCCTGATGAACATAAGCGGGGACAGCCTGCTCAACGTACCAAGCGAATATGTCCCCGACTGCTGGCTGCCCAGCCTCATAGCCGAATAATCCCGGGACAATGCCGTCCTCGACAACTCCGCAGATCCCTTCTACCGGCACTCTCTGATCACTGAGAACCATATGACACATTGAAGTGCCCGTCACCATGACCATTTGTCCGGCATGAACAGCTCCGCTCCCCGGCACACCCGCATGCGCATCGATGACAGCAACCGCTACTGATGTCCCAGGACTGAGACCCAGCATTGCAGCAGCTTCCACTGTCAGCTCCCCTGCCCGAGCGCCTAAAGGAAGAATTTGACCAGCGCATTTCGTTTCCATGACTCGTTCTAGTCTTGGATCCAGTACCTTAAAAAAGGACGCTGAGGGATAGCCTTTCTCCTTGTCCCAGAACGCTTTATACCCGGCTAAGCAGCTGCTTCGCACCACGTTGCCTGTCAATTGGTACACGATCCAGTCTCCCGCTTCCATGAAACGATCTGCTTTTTCATAGATTTCAGGGGCTTCGTTCAATACTTGCCAAATTTTTGCAATCATCCATTCCGACGAGCTTTTCCCACCATACATCGACAAAAATTGCTCCCCACGGTCCCGTGCCAACTCATTGATCCGATTCGCTTCTTCTTGCGAGGCATGATGCTTCCACAGCTTGACATAGGCATGCGGTTCATTTATAAAGTCCCGATGAAAACAAAGGGGTTTCCCTTGTTGATCGACCGGAAGCATCGTACAGGAAGTAAAATCGACACCGATCCCGATCACATCATCGGGATTCACACCTGAAATCCGCATCACCTCGGGAACGGTACCTCTGAGTACTTCCAGATAGTCCCCGGGATGCTGCAGAGCCCAATCGGGGCCAAGTGGTTTTCCTGACCCAGGCAGTCGTTCATCGATAACGCCATAGTTGTATTTCATGGTTCGTGACACGAGCTCATCCCCGTTAGACGTGTCAACCAACAACACCCGCGCTGATTCCGTTCCAAAATCAATCCCTATGGCAAACCGTTTTTCCAATGCAAATCCCTCCCGCTTTCACGACATCAACGGTGCTGGTTAAACCTGTGGGGTATGGAGCATCAAGTTGGACTGTGAACGAATTTTCATGGCCGGGAGCGGATCATTAACAGTCATCACCATTGCTCCGCAACCAATCGCGTAAAATACCTGCTGGTCATGATCTGGAGAGTAGCACCAGGTCTGTATCCCCAAGGATTGATATTCCTTCACCAGCTGGGGAGTCAGGAGCTTCATCGGGATGCCTACCGTCCACATTTTCGAGATCGTTCCGTCTGCACCGGGAACATAGTTGGACATCAGTTCTCCTGGGAAGCCTTGTGTTTTCAGACGGTACCCATCATAGATATGGGTTAACACCTCTGCATCAAAGCTGGTAAAGACGCAGCGGGAAAGATACCCGTATTTCTCCAGCATGGAAATGGCAGCATCCGCGACTTCTATCGCATCCGGACTCGGTTTGATTTCTACATTGAGCAATACTTCCGGATACGGAGCAAGAAGTTCACAAAGCTCTTCGAAGGTGGGGATCTTCAACCCTTCAAATACTTTGCCAAACCAGCCTCCCGCGTCGAGCTGCTTCAGCTCCTGAGCGGTAAAATCAGATATGTTGCCGGTTCCATTCGTCGTCCGATCTACCGTTTCATCATGGATGACCATGATCACCTTGTCCTTGGAAAAACGAAGATCAAATTCGAGCATATCCACGCCGAGCTCGAGCGCTTTTGCAAATCCGAGCAATGTGTTCTCCGGATAAGCGGACTTCCACCCACGGTGAGCAGCTACGAAAACAGCTTGTCGATTTTGCAGCTTTTCAATCATCAGTTTACCCCTTTCCTATCTTTCAGAAAAAAGTGCCTGGTGAAAAACAGAGAGTCACATGGATGCACCTACACTCGGTTTCATCACCAGACACTTCAACATTATTGCTTCAGGATTCGCTCGGTTTCCGTCTTGAAGGTTTCGAGCGTCGATTCGATATTGGCGTTGTCATACATGATGGCCTGCATTGCCTTGAAGAACTCCTGCATCACTTGCGGCCACGCAACATGCTTATTGGTGTCGACAGCATATTGCAATTGATCATAAGCTACTTTACGATTCGGATCATTCGCCCACAGCTCTTTCATCTTGTCAGACTCGGTCATTTTTTTCGTAAAAGGCAGATAACCCGTATCGAGAACGAATTGAAGCCCGCCATTCGGATCTGTCATCACCCAATTCATAAACTCCCATGCCGCTTCTTTTTGCTTAGAGCCGGAAAGCATCGCGATATTAGCTCCCCCGGTGGGCGTAGCATACACCTGATCCTGCGGCAAAAATGCAGTGACATATTCGAAATTCGCGTTCTTTTTAATACCACCCATTACGCCTGTCGATTCGAAGATAATCCCCACTTTTCCGCTGGTGAACATTTGATTCACGATGTTATTGGAGTCTTGTGCCGGCGGATAATAGAGAGCCCCTGTACCTTGCATATCTTTTAGGAATTGGAACGTTTTGACACCTTCGCCATTGGTGAATCCGATCGAGGTTCCCTCTTCATTGAAAAATTTTCCCTTGGCCTGTGTGATCATCGCAATTGGGTACCATGTATCGTACGGCATGCTAAAGCCATAGCGTTTCACTTCTCCGTTATCTTTGATCACCAACGCTTCGGACGTTTTCTTCAGCTCTTCCCATGTCTTCGGAATCGACAAGCCTTTTTCGTCCAGCATCGTCTTGTTTACATGCATAATCGGTGTGGAACGATTGAAAGGCAGTGAGACCAGCTTATCATTGAAGATGGAATGCCCCATCAACCCTTGCGGAAAATCATCCTTACTCAATTGGGATTTTTCCATGTAAGGGGCCAAGTCTTCCAGTACCTCTGCATCGGCAAACATTTGTACAAACGCCCGCTCTACCATCGCAACGTCAGGACCTGAATCTGCCGCAATCGCCTGCTGCAGCTTCGTGACCGTATCTGCATATGATCCTTGGAAGGTACCGACTACCTCGATTTTATCTTGGGAATCATTGAACCGTTTGATCATCGCACTGATGAATTCCCCATTTTTCCCGCCGAGTGAATGCCAGAATTGGATGGTGGTCTTTCCGGTTTGCTCAGCAGGTGTTGGTTGGTTAGACGCTGAGGACCCTTCTGACGAGCCATTGACTGCACCACCTGAACATCCGGCCAGCAGCCCCGCGATCATGGTGGCAGACAGCATCATTGCCGAAAACTTTTTCTTCATTGGTTTCATGGAAAATCCTCCTTCATTCTTAACGAAATGGTAAGAACCCAAAACGGACTACTTAATGCCGGAATACACAAATGCTTTCAAGATTTGCTTGGAGGCAAACAAATACACAAGTAAGATCGGTACCACCAAAACGACGTTCCCAGCCATGATAATGTGCCAGTTGCTGATGCCTTCCGTCTCTCGGAGCATGGCAATCCCCATCGTGAGCGGTCGTACTTCCGTCGAATCGGTCATGACCAGCGGCCAAAAATAGTCGTTCCAGTGACTGACGAAGCTGAACAGCGCAATCGTAAAGATGGCCGGCAGCGACATCGGGATCATAATTTTCCACATGATCTTGAATTCACTGGCATTATCCAGTCTCGCAGCCTCGATAATCTCCTCGGGAATCTGCATGAAATACTGGCGAAGGAGAAAGATTCCAAACGCATTCGACATGAACGGGATGATTTGCGGCCATAGCGTCTTAATGAGACCGAGATCTGCCAGCATCAGATAGACGGGGATGAAAGTAACCTGACCAGGTATCATAAACGCCAGCAAAATCATGCCGAACAATACCCTTTTTCCGAAAAATTTGTATTTAGCGAACACGTAGGCTGCTGGGATCATCACCGCTAATTGCAAGAGAATAATCGAGAAGGTGACAATAAAAGAGTTTTGCGCATAGAGCAAAAAAGGTCCGGAAGTCATCGCTTCTACGAAGTTGTTCCACTGCGGCATCGCTGGAATCCAAGTGGGCGGAAATGCCATCGTCTCTTCAAAGGTTTGCAGCGAGGTGGAGATCATCCACAAAAACGGGAAGATAAACACCAACAGCACGATGCCTTTGAACACGTACCCGCATAGCCTCCATACCAAGCTGAATCGTCCCTTGCCTTCTTTCCTTTCCTGCTGTGCAAGCAATAGAGAGGCACCTCCTTTTCATAGAAATTTTCGTCCGATTTATTGATAGTGAACCTTTTTGGCGAGGAGCCAGAAATAGATGAAGGTCAGAATCGCGATAATGATCATCAAGACCACGCCGGTAGCCGAAGCATAACCAATACTGGTTGTGCGGAATTCATAGATGTAATAAACAAGCGTGGTGGTGGATCCATTCGGCCCGCCGCCTGTCATGATTTTGACAGTATCGAATACCTTAAAAGAGCCAATGGTCATAATAATGAGAATAAAAAACAGCTGCGGGGAGATCATCGGCAAGGTAATTTTGGAAAACACCCGTACTCTGCTGGCATTATCCAATGCAGCTGCTTCGTATATCGACGGTGGAATGCTTTTCAATGCGGCTACGATCAACAACGCATAGTACCCGACATTTTGCCACACCGAAACGATGATGACAGACATGAGAGAGGTACTTGAGCTTTGCAGCCAGGGCAATGCTGGCAGACCGACCGCACGCAGCGCATAATTGAGCAAACCATAATTCGGCTCCATCAACCACATCCATACCAAGGCAATTGATACAATAGAGATGATATGAGGAGTAAAAATGCCGGCTTGCACAATGGCATTGAAACGCGTACTTCTGTTCAACCACAAGGCGAAAGCTATGGACAGCACCATGGTGATCGCCACTACCCCTACGGTATACACGACGGTTGTGACCAAAGAATTGTAAAAGTCGTCCCGCGAAAAAATCTCCACAAAATTATCCAATCCGATAAACTTGCTTTTCGCCTTGTTTAACAAGTTGTATTTATACAAGCTCAGCTTGATCAGATAAAGAATCGGATAGATAACAAAGAAGAAGATTCCGATCATCGCAGGCAATATCAAGGCATAAGGACGGACGGCTTGCCAGACTTTCTTCTTATCCATCCTGCTTCCCTCCTAACGCCCGCAGATATTCGGCGATACGAACATCGTTCTCGGCGATGCGATTTTCATCCTCTCCAAAGAAAAAGATTTTGGAAGCATCGACTGAAAGGTACACCTCCTGATCGACGGAAAACAGATCTTCCGTGCATTTCACCATAAAAGCGTGTTCCTTCGTTTTGACTTGATAGATCGTTTCTGATCCAAGCATTTCTCTCGTCGCGATGATTCCCCGTCTTGAGTAGTGCAAATTGGTGGGTTCGTTCGTTAGCAATGCCCCCTCCGGTCGAAAGCCAAACCTGATCCCGTCTACTCCCGTATCGCCAATATTCATCGGCGGCACTCCGATAAATTGCGCTGCAAACAGATTGGTCGGCTGATGATAAATGACTTCTGGTGAAGCTTCCTGCTGGATACGACCTTTGTTCATCAAGACAATCCGATCGGCCATGGCCATGGCTTCAACTTGATCATGTGTTACATAGACGAATGTTGTGCCCAATTTTTTATGCAATTCGATCAATTCGATGCGCATTTGTGCGCGAAGCTTTGCGTCGAGATTCGAAAGCGGTTCATCCATGAGAAACACGGACGGCTTTTTCACCATCGCCCTCGCAAGCGCCACCCGCTGCCGTTGACCACCGGATAACTGTGATGGCTTTCGATCCAAGTATTCACGCAGCCCCACAGTCTCACTGATGCTTTCGACCAGCTGCTGCCTTTCCTTTTTGTTTACTTTGTTGTTCTTCAATCCAAATTCGATGTTTTCTCGTACCGTCATAGTCGGATAAAGTGCGTAGTTTTGAAACACCATCGCTACTCCTCTTTGACCAGGTGGAATGTCGGTCACATCCTTCCCATTGATCAGAATGGAGCCGGAAGTTTGACGGTCGAGTCCTGCGATCATGCGCAGCAGAGTTGTTTTCCCACAGCCAGACGGACCGACCAAAATGGTGAATTTGCCGTCGTCGATCGTTAGGTTCAGATCTTGGATCACGACGTTTTTCTCAAAAGCCTGCGTAACATTCTTAAACACAATGGACGCCAATAATACCCCTCCCCACACTCTGCTCACCTCAATGATTACCGTTTTGATTGGGAGGGCAGCAGTGCTCATTAATGTTTATTTGTGCTCATTTTTGCTTTTATATTAGTTTTTCGATGTTCAGAAAAGATGAAGGAAATATAAAAGAATTGTAAATTTACTATGAATGCGCTTTCAATAGTGCGTGCTTTTATTTCTTCCAATGGGAAGACTCCAGCAAATAGAGTCTCCCCATTCCTTGATTAACTTTAGACGTTCTTCATGATAAAATGGATGCTAAGACTTCCGCTGTGTCACCAGTGAAAGTCGAGGAAAACCTTTTTCCAATTCCGGTGAGCCAAGGCAGATTCCATCGCGCCAACGAAGTCGTCTGCCTTGCTCACCACCGTATATGAGTCCGGGATCAGGCGTCTCAATGTTTCCTGACACTCCTTTGTCTCCATGACCTTCAACACTTCCACAAAATCTTTGGATGAGCTGCGGCTGCTGCCGTAGATCGTGAGTCCTTTTTCCAGCACGTCGCGAGTATTGATCGGTACGAAGTCCTCGCTTACTCCCATCGCGATCAAACGCCCCCCTGGTTTTAGCAGCTCAATGCCTTGATTCATGGCACTTTCACTGAATCTTCCTCCTGTACACTCTACGACAATATCCACCTTGCTTCCCGCTTGAAAATCGTATGTCTGTACCATCTCAGTGGTGGCAAAGGTGAATTGGTCCAACTTTTCGCGTATCGCCCCAAAAACGGTTAAACGGTCCGGCCCAATCTGGAAAGCATGGTGCAGCATGGCAGCTGTCAAATAGCCAACTGGACCATCGCCGAATACGGCAATGTGGGCTTTGTTCAGATTATCCGTTACAGCTCTCAGCGCGCGAAACGAAACGCTGCAAAGCTCCGTCAGCACCGCAATATCATCGGGAACCCCTTCAGGTATCGGGATGGCGCAGGAATCAGGCAGCACCAATCTGCTTTGCGCAATACCGTCTGTTCCACTGCCCAAAAATGCCCCTCGCTCACAATAATTATCAGCAATTTCTCCGCGGCACGCCGGACAGCATAGATCCGGGTCGAGATCATGGAGCAAATATCCTGGCAAATAGGGCACGATCACGACCTTTTGTCCTTGCTTCAGTGTGGCGGAAGAACCCCCAACCACTGTACCGATCCCTTCATGCAGTAAGGCCATCGGCAATTTTTTGGCCAATACCTCCTGTCTTCTTTGTCCTCCAAAGTAGCGAAGATCTGCATGACAGATGCTTGCAAGCGTAGGTTCTACTACGACAAACCCTTTGGGAATGCTTCTTTGGACAAGCAATTCTTGCACCTCGTGTGGCTCAATCAGGCGCAAGGTTCGCGATTGTACTGATTCTGTTGTAATGGTTCCCACCAACAGAACACCTCCGTTTGAAGTATGGATATGTGAATTTCGTCCGCACGAAGCGGCCGGAGAGGTTCACCAGAAGTTAAACGGTAATCACATTGACACCGGAATCTTTGAAGGGCTTCGTATGATATTCCGGTACTTCTTTGCCCGTAATCAATGTATGGATGGAGTTAATCGGGGCGACCTTATACAAGGAGAGTTTGCCAATCTTTGTGTCGTCAGCAACGACAATGACTTCTTGGGCTGCCGCGATCATCCCTTGCTTGG
The DNA here is from genome assembly GCA_035644815.1 of Bathyarchaeia archaeon. GTDB lineage: Bacteria > Bacillota > Bacilli > Brevibacillales > Brevibacillaceae > Brevibacillus_F. The sequence continues at coordinate 15,109 of DASQNU010000186.1, forward strand.
CCAGCACCAATTGTGCTTCCGGATGCATCAAGCCATGGCTCGGATGGATCGCCGGGGTGCCGATAAACGCTTTTGACACATGCAAGGACCGCAGGACATGATCGGTAAACATGCCGTTCAGCATAAAGCTAGAGGGATATAGCTCTCCCCCGGTCACAGTGACCCGAATGCCGGGAGCATCCCGCAGCTCAGCCGCAACGTTTATATCGTTTGTGACCACCGTAATATTTGAGCGGTGAACCAGATTTTTCGCAATGTGTAAGGTGGTCGTTCCCGAATCGATGATGATATGTTCTCCGTCCTCCACCAAACTTGCCGCCATTTTCCCAATCCGCATTTTTTGATCCAGTTGGACGTTGGTCCTCTCATTGAAGGATGGTTCATTGTGTGTCAACTGCTCGACAATGACTCCTCCATGTGTCCGTTTCAGCAAGCCCTCCTGCTCCAGCTCTGCCAGATCTCTACGGATCGTCGCCTCATGTACACTGAATTCCTTGGCGAGTGCACCGACCGACGCGGCCCGCTGCTCTCTTACATATTCGACAATTCTTATTTTTCTTTCGGCTGCTAGCAACTTGCTCATCCTTTCAAATAGGAAAACAGATTTGTGATCATAGAAATCGTCTTGTTCGTGGTGAAGTTCGACAGTGTATTACGTACATCAAGAGTCAAGTGTGCGTTGATTTGTCGAGTGATGATAGACACGTTCTGATGTATATCTAGATGTCTCCACCCAGAGAACATCCGGAAGGGCTGCAATTTTCTCCATAGCATCCACGATCAACCCTGGTTTATGGGAGCGGATGTTCATTTTTAACTCAACAATGCAGACCGAAGTGTCACGCGCCCAATACTCATCCAGCGATTTCATTTGAATGTGCTTGATGTGAGCGCCTAATTCACCCAGTACACTCGTCACCATCCCGAGCATGCCAGGCTTATCGGGTACTTTGATCAAAAGCTCATGATACCTTCTTCCTCGCATGATCACCTTTTCCCAACGATTTAAAACAAACAGGCTGATGAAGACAAGCAAAGCCGTCATCAAAGCGGAAAAGATAAATCCGGCACCTACTGAGAGGCCGATCGCTGCAACCACCCAAACAGAAGCGGCAGTAGTAAGTCCTGATACGGTCGAACCTGTCCGTAAAATCGCGCCAGCTCCCAAAAAGCCAATGCCGCTGATCACTTGGGCAGCAAGCCTTGCTGGATCGATCCTGACGTTCGGTTCACTGACAAAAGCTTCGAACCCATAGATGGATAAAAGCATAATCGATGTTGAGCCAAGACAGACAAGGATATGTGTACGAAAACCAGCAGCATGATTATTCCATTCGCGTTCTAAACCGATTAAACCGCCTAACCCTGCAGAAATTAACAACCGCAACGTTAGATCCCATTCGTTAATATGCCATACGCTTCCGAGCAAGCGGCACGCCTCCCTTTAAGGAGCTCGACTTATCTGTTCGTTTTTGTTCATTTTATCCATATCGTCTGCTTACACGTATAATATCACGCAAAAGTGAGCATAATCAATATAATCTTGAGCATTTTTTAAATTTTGTAACTATTTCATTCTCCATGATAAAAAAAGCCGCATCTCTAGGGCAGACGCAGCTTTTTTTGAATAAATGTATAAAGAGTACGATTACAGAAAATCGTCGTCGTACACAGATAGCCTGATTTCAAGCCTTTAGGAAGTCAGCCTATCGTTTAATCGGGAGGTTCTTTGTGTTTAGATCAAACATTATTCACATGAAAAAGGTCAATACTCAGTCTTTATACGGGTCAAACTCATCGGCGCCAGCCATACACACTCCGATTGGTTTCAATACATGCATGATCTCCAGAGTCTCTTTATGTGCTTCCAATACTTCATTCAATCGTTTATATACAAATGGACTCTCATCGGTACCCGCGCCTCGCAACTCCACGCCGAATGCCTGAATCGCTTCGTGCATTTGTTGGGTTGTTATTTTACCGCCGCTGCGGGTGCGTGTTTTCCAGTTCATTTTTCCCGCCGCTTCGGTACGGCTCATGATTCGACCCGCGCCATGGACCGTACTGTAATAGGCATCGCGGTTTTCCGGCGAATCTTTTCCTTGTACGATCACAGAGATATCCCCCATGCTCCCGCCAATGAAGCCCCATTGTCCCGGCTGTGAAGGTGTCGCCCCTTTTCGCACGACGACATACTCTTTCCCGCCATGCATTTCTTTCCATGCAAAATTATGATGATTATGCACTTCAAACGTCGCTTCCGCACCTACGATCGACAGGACTTGCGAAATCACATAATCCCGCCCAGCGTAGGCGTATTTGCCCGCGAGTGTCATTGCCCGAAAATACATGTCTCCAAGCTCACTGTCCAAATCCAGGAGCGTCGGAGGCTGATCCATGCTCTCTCCGGCTGCTTTGTCGCTAAACTTCTTACCTTGGGCAAGATTGAGAAAGCCGCTTGCCGTTTTATGCCCAAAACCACGGCTCCCAAAATGGTTGGCGATCCAAACAGCACCGGTGCTTTCCTCGACAAAAATATCAACGAAATGATTCCCGCTTCCGACAGTACCCAATTGTTTACGTGCCAGTGCTTTTAAAGAATCATGTTCATTGTTGCCAATCTGTTTATAGACATACCAATCCTCATCATCGAACAGCTCATGTTCCACTTTCTCATTATTCGATCTTCCCACACCAAACGAAATGCGTTTTGCCACTTCATCCATAATGCCACTGATCTTGTCCTTGATATCTTCATACAACAGATTTGTACGTACGGCTTTATTTCCGCAGGCGATGTCGTATCCGACGCCAGATGGGGAGATTTGCCCGTCATACACGACTACTCCACCCACCGGTTGCGAATACCCTTTATGGTGGTCGGCCATCAACAGGACTTGAACGACATTCCCATGCTTCGCACAAGTAACAGCCTGTGATACGGCATTTTCCAGCGGTGTTCCCCAGACCCGGACATTTTGAATCATTTGATACACTTGCTTCCACTCCTTTTACAGGCATTACCCATGTATATGTGTTGTTTTCCTTTTTAACGAAAAAAGAGATCTGCTCGAAGCACAGATCTCTTCTCCAATCTTTGCTTAACGCTTGGTGATACGGCCTTCAATCTTTGCTGTGAATGGCTGCTCGATCTTTTTCACATAGTTCACCAGCGCATCAAGATCAACAGGGCCGACTTCACGATTCGTACCTTCTTTGAACACCGTGAAGTTATCTCCTCCGTCCGCTATAAAAATATTGGCGGTCACGGTGTAGCTGGCTTTCGGATCAAGGGGAGTCCCATCCGCTAATGTGATCTCGTCCACGCGGCTGTCAACGGGTTTCGCGGAATCCCAAGTGTACTTCAAACCCGAAATCTGCAAGAAACGCGTCTTATCCGCACCCCATTGCTGGTTCAAGACTTGACGAATTTGTTCGCCTGTCAGTGTCATCTTCACCAAATCATTATTAAACGGTTGAACCGTGTACAATTCGCCCCAAGTTACTTCACCAGCTTCAATATCTGCGCGAATGCCCCCTGGATTCATAAAAGCAATGTCTGTATTCATCTGGGCACGTTGCGCATCCGCAATGAGGTTCCCCAGCGGCGATTCGCCACTTTCATTTTGCTCAGCGGTGATCTTTTCGGAAGCCGTACCAATTACTTGATCGACGATCGGAGCAATTTTGGCTTCGTACTGTTGGATCAGTTTTTCAATTTCCGCGTCAGGTTTTACGCCTTCCTGGAAGGTGGTCACTACCTCCGCTTTTTTGGACACGATATCCTTGGTGCGAGGGTCAATCTCCAAATCAACATCGGAGAATGCCGTTCCGTACGCATACGATTGCACCAACAGTTTTCCGTCGACAGTCGCATTCAGGTGGGCATGGTTATGTCCGCCGAAAAGCACATCTACTTCATCGTCGACTTTGTTTGCGATATCGACTAGCTCTCCATTCGCATCGGAGCCATCCGCTTTTGAAGAAGCCGGATTATGGGCGAGCACAACTATCGCTTCAACGCCTTGCTGCTTCAGCTCTGCTACAGCCTTATTAATGGCTTCGGCTTCATCTGTAAATTGCACGTTCGCTACTCCACTTGGTACGACGATTGTTGGCGTGTCCGAAAGTACCACACCGATAAAGCCAATCGGCATGCCGTTCACTTTTTGCACCACATAGGACGGTAGTACATTTTTCCCTGTATCCTTATAGACAAGATTAGCGGCAACATACGGAAAATTCGCTCCCGCAAAATCACCGGTGTTTGGGTGGTTGCCTCCATCGATCAGACGAAGCATTTCTTTGACACCCTCGTCAAATTCGTGATTGCCCACGGTTCCAACATCGAAACCGAGCATATTTAAAAATTCTATAGTAGGCTCGTCCTGCAGTAAAGCCGAAACGGGAGCGCTCGCACCAACCACGTCACCTGCGTGCACCAGCAGCGTGTTTTTATTCTCCGCTTCCCGCTGCTTCAAATAAGCGGCGAGGTAGTCAGCACGACCTGCATTTTTATTGTTGACTTTGCGTGTCACATTCAATTGGCCATGTAAGTCATTAATCCCCAAGAGCTGTACGGATATATAACGGTTTTGCGATTGACCGTTACTGTCAGGTTTTGCAGGTGCTGTCGTTTCTGCTGCAAAAACAGGTGTTGCCGCCGTGACTGCCGTTAAAGCGAAAACCGGAACTGTTTTTTTCAAGCTTTTCCATAATGCAAAGTTCCTCATAGGTCCCTCCTCCAATTTCTAGCAATCTTCCTGTTCTAATCATAGAATACCAAAGATTTCGGAAACAACGATCAAAAGACTCAAAAAATGAGACTTTCGTTTATCTGAAAAATGGAACTTTTACCTGATATCGAACATAACGAGTTATTGTAAACTAAAAGTTAATCAATTGGTGTATAATGATCAGTATGTTTTCCGTCAGAATAGGAGTGTATCTATGAAACCAACCGAGTTTTTTTCCAGCACTGGCCTCCGCTGCTCATTCGTCGGGGATCTTTACCATTTACAAACAATCAAGGTGGATATATGAGAAACTTAAAAAACATTTTACAATATGTTCGAACCATACTTATAGGGAGTCGGAATGGGAAAACCACTCATCCTGTGACCTTGTTCCTAATCCCGCTGCTGCTGCTAGTACTGTCGGAGGCCATCCAACGAAATTCATTGTGGGAAAGCATACAGTGGATGGCGATGCATCCGTTGATGTTCCTCGTGAACTATTTGCTGATATTGAGCGTATACCTTTTTTTGTTTCTCTTGCCAAAAGCGCTGTATCTCTTTGCCGCATCTTTGTTTTCTATCGTGTGCTTTCTTTTTTCTTATGTTCATCAAGTCAAACTTTCGCTACGCGGAGAGCCTTTCTTACCTGCTGATCTGTACTTATTTAATGAAGCGGAGGGTATTAGTGGAGCGGTATCGGCCAATATGCTCTCCATTCTGTTTTTGTGCTTCAGTATCATCGTCATGATGGCACTGATCTTCAAAAAATATCCGAAATACGACTGGAAAGCACGTGTGTTATTGGGGATCTGTTCGATCTTTATCGTGAGTTCCCTGACCACTGACAGCTTATATGCCTTCCGGGATCGTCTCGGCATTCGTTTGATTCCGTGGAATCAGGTTGAAAACGTTCGGGTCAATGGGTTTTCCTACAGTTTTCTCAACAATTACATGGATCTTCAGGTAGAACAACCATTTACGTACAATCAGGAAGAAATCAAAACGATTGTAGACAAAATGCCTACTGACAAAAGTACCAAACAGGCGGTAAAACCCAATGTCATCATGATTATGTCAGAAGCCTTTTTCGATCCGACGATCTTGCCAAATGTTCAATTTGAACGCGATCCATTGCCTACCGTACACCAGTTGGCCAAAAGCCATAATGTTGGAAACGTTAGTGTTTCTGTCTTTGGAGGGGGAACAGCCAACAGTGAGTTTGAAGCATTAACCGGACTGGCCGTGGAGAAACTGCCGGTTGGTTCAATGGCTTACAGTCAGTATGTCTATCGTCCAATTGATGGTCTCCCCTCTATTATGAAAAGAAACGGCTACCATACGACTGCGATTCATCCGTTTTATCACTGGTACTATAACCGTACCCATGTTTATCAAAACCTGGGCTTCGACCGGTTTATCCCGATGGAGTTTATGACTGCTCCAGAAACGAAGGGTCCGTTTATCAAGGACAGTGAAGTAGCCAAACGGATCATAGAAGAAACCAAAAAGACAGATGGCCAGGACTTTGTTTTTGCCGTCACGATGCAATCACATGGGCCTTACGATGATCAAAATCTAGAAATAACCAATCATGTGTCCGGCTCGCTCAGTGAAAATGGCAAAAAGATTTTAGGGACTTACGCCACTCACCTCGAAGATACGGACCGAATGCTCAAAACATTGATTGACGAATACAAAGCACGCAAGGAACCAACTGTCATTGTCATGTATGGCGACCACTTCCCGATGCTGGGAAGCGATTATCAGGTTTATCGGGAGTCTTCATTTATCACCGATATCTACAAGCAGGATGATTTCAAAAAAATGCACCAGACTCCACTGGTCATCTGGGACAATATTGGGCTGAAAAAGGAAGATGTACACATGCAACTTCCTTTCCTGGGGGCGTTTCTCGTAGATCGGATCGGATTGGATGGAAATACTACGACCAATTTATTGATGCAGGCGTATGACAAAAACATTCGCTTTCTCTCAGAAAAATTCAGTCCATCAAACGCACAGACTGCTGCGAAGGATAAGCAATGGAAAAAAGATTATGAGTTAGTCTGGTACGACATCCTCTTTGGGGATCAATACGCTTATCAAATCGGTGATAAACCGTCAGTCAATCCAGATTATGGACTCGGCAGCGATGCCATTATACTTGAAAAAGCAGATCCTTCGGCGATTCTCGTAGATCCAGACGCGCTGGAGGAAGATCAAGAACTGCCTGTCACAATTCGAGGGAAACATTTTGAAGGTACCGCACAGGTCAGTGTAAATGATATGCTGGTGCCGACTACTTTTATTGATCATGAGCACGTTCGCATCGCCTTACCCGCTTCACTCCTGAATGAAAAGGAACTTTCACTTGAAATGAAGGTGCTCAATGAACGCGGGGATGAAATTACCAAATCAAAAAATGATATTCGCATTCCGATCATGAATAAGGAAGAACTAAAGCAAAACAGCGTGGTTACTTCCTTGGCGAATACTGCGCTAAAATGGGAGTTTTTCAGCAGCGGACCGGACTATAAGATCGTTCGTGCTAAACTGCAAAAGCAAACGACACCTTATCTTGTAGTGAACAAACATGGGGATCTGCAAGATAACCATGCAGATGGTATGAATACTAGCAACCAATCCGATATTTATGCCAATGGCTATTTGTACGTATCGATCGCCAATGAAGATAGCGGCTGGACTCAATCTGCCTCCCCTACTTCAGATGCCATTCGCCAGTATCTTGCTTCCCAGGAATATCGTCTGTATCAAATGGAAAAATAGTGACCATCGAAACCCACTTCCTTGCACCACTCGCGGTGAAGTGGGTTTTCTCTATGTTCAGATGGGATACTGGAATGTCTTTCTGCGAGAAAGGAAACATTAAGCTTGGTTCTCACGAAGAAAGGATGATGTAAGCGATGAGCAGAAAAGATTACGTATCCGCCATAATCGGGAATCTGGAACAACATAGCGATCTTATGTCCCCTCAATTGCGCGCCTTGCTCAGTGAAGTCAAAAATAGCTTGCAACATATGTCCGAGGAAGGTTTTCTTCAACAAACCGATGGGGTTGTCACACAGCCTGCTTCCGAGCAAACCATTCACCCGAAAGCCCCTCTCAGCCAATTGGCGGATATCCAAGATGAGTTGAAAAGATTGGCAGACGCAAATGAAGTCAACCGTCCAGCGTTGAAATCGGCAGTCGATCAATTGGAAGGATTGATCGGTTCTTCGGAAAGCTACTTCCCCGAATAAAATATCGCATCGCACTACCATCATTTCCCGCTAGAGGTTTCCGCGTGATCTTGTTATGATGAAATACTTGCAATCAATCCTTGCAAGCATAATAACAAGATCTTAGGAGGCTTTCATGGCACGTAAATCAATGATCATCAAGTCAAAGCGTCCTGCCAAATATAAAGTTCAACAGTATACCCGCTGTGAACGTTGTGGACGTCCACACTCTGTCTTGCGAAAATTTAAGCTATGCCGCATTTGTTTCCGTGAATTGGCATATCGCGGTCAAATCCCTGGTGTAAAAAAAGCGAGCTGGTAATAAAAAATACTCCCCTACGAACGTGTAAGGGAGTATTTTTGTATGTCTTTGCTGGTATTAGAGCAAGCCAACTCCTACTGGATATGGTACTTGAGTGGTTGCACCATAGCCAAATCCGCCGTCGCGTGCAATTTGGTTTTGCACTTGTTGTACGTCTGTGCCTGCAAAGCCTGGTTGGAAAACTGCTTGCACACCGCCCGCTACTGCTGCTGGTACGCCTACAGATTGATATGCGGTTGCACCGTAGCCAAATCCACCATCGCGGCTGATTTGATTACGCACTTGTTGGACATCTGTACCTGCAAAGCCTGGTTGGAATACTGCTTGCACACCACCGGAAACTGCTGCGGGTATGCCTACTGCGCCAAGTGCTTGGTTAGTCTGATAAGCAGCTGGAACGCCTACTGTGCCAAGAGCTTGGTTAGTTTGATAAGCAGTTGGAACGCCTAGAGCTCCTACGGATTGGGTAGTTTGATAAGCGGTGGTACCATAACCAAATCCACCGTCGCGACTGATTTGGTTACGCACTTGCTGTACGTCTGTTCCTGCGAATCCTGGTTGGAAGATTGCTTGTACGCCACCGGAAACTGCTGCTGGTACGCCTACAGGCAGATTGGACTGATATGCAGATGTTGTTTGATAAGTAGTTGGGAGCGTTTGGGCAGTAGTGTAGCCATAGTTCAGATCACGTGCGATTTGATTACGCACTTGTTGTGCATCTGTACCTGCAAAGCCTGGTTGGAAAATTGCTTGAGCGCCGCTTTGCAGCCCTACCGGTACATTGCTCAGTTGAGGAGTAGCATACGCAGATTGCAGCGTTTGTCCATAACCCCAATTCACGTCACGTGCAATTTGATTGCGTACTTGTTGTGGATCAGTTCCCGCAAAGCCTGGTTGGAAAATCGCTTGAACACCACCTTGCAGCCCTACTGGCACACTGCTGAGTTGAGGAGTAGCATATGTAGCTTGGTAAGTTGGTCCATAGCCAAAGCCGCCATCACGCGCAATTTGGTTGCGTACTTGCTGTACATCTGTACCTGCAAAACCTGGTTGAAAGACTGTTTGTGCTGTGTTTGCAAATGCATTGCTTTGGAAATTGTTATACATGTTCTTACCTCCTTTGTAGGTTTGTTTGTAGTCTTTTCCAAAATCATCCTCTTTACTCCAAAAACTGCAAAAAAAATGACCTGCACCTTTTCCCAGCAGTGTAGTTGAAGCAAAACGAACGTCATCCCTCAAAAAAACTCGATCACAAATCTTGATCGAGTTTTTGAGTCAGACGATAATGGAATTTTTTCCGCAATGGCTATCGTTTATGCAATACACCTGCTGAAAATCGGCAAAGGGGCAGACGCTTTTTATTTCTTCCTCCTTGAAAGACAATTGGCCAAATAACGTTCAACCCGAATGCAAACCGAAGCGATCTCCTTCAGAGCAGGCGCCAACATTTCAAAATCAACAAACTCTTCAATGTAAAATACACCCCGTGGATGTTCGTTTGCATATAGCGCACTCGCAATCCATACGGCTACGATTGCGGTCGCCTCCGCCTCATGACTCCCATGCAAAAAACACTCCACATGGGCATGTTTCCCTTCTATGAATCCATATCCGTCAATTTTCACGGCAAATAAAGCTTTGCCCGCTTTTAGGGCAACCAAGCGATGAACGATTCGCTCACGATGTTGCTTATTCCTCAAAGCGCGCAGCATGCCAGTTTTCTTTAAGAATACTAGTAACGTGGTCAACACTGCCGGATCAAAACAAAGTCGAGTGGATACAGATGGTACTTTGCCTGAAGAAGCAAGCATGTGTTGATCGGCAAAGTCAAAGCGGTATGCCTTACGCGTTCCAAAACCTTGGCCAAAGTCAATCTCCTTGCAATCCGTCAAACTCGATTCCTCAAGCATATGTTCGATAGTCCACTCGATCGCTGCTTTTCCATGCGTATCCCCTATTCCAAGCATGATTGAAATGTCAATAGCCTCTGTCTGTTCCATAAGGGCGCTTGCTTGCATCGCAAGTAGATTGGTTAAGCCCGGAGCAAGTCCTACTCCTAGCACTGCTGTAGCATTTCTCGACCTTGCTAACCACTGTAAGGATCGAACCTGTGAAAGAAAAGAAAAGTTTGCAGAAATATCGATATAATGAATGCCTTGTTCTAAGCAATAACGCGAAAACATTGTATCGGTCTGATCTATGCACATGATCACCACTTTTACTTTGGCGAACAAATCAGGATCTGGCTTCTCATAAATGTCTATGGTTAAAGGAAGCACTCTGCCGTCCTGCTTTAAACAAAAACGCTTTGCTTGCTTTTCATTTCTCCCTCCAGCTAACACTTTTCCTGGATATATACGTCCAAGTTCTGCGCTGATGATGCTTCCCACATGCCCATATCCCCCCACGACTACAATGAAATCTCTCATTTCTGCACCTCTTTCCCCATTGCCGACTGACTGGTGTTTTTACTTTTCCTTATCGCATAAGCGTATAAAATCACCCCAATGAAACAGAACGTAACATTGAGAATAAACACCCGTGAAAAAACAGGCAAAACCGTGTTTCCAACTCCCCCGGTATGATTCATCATCCCTAGTCCGATTGCTGAACCAATTGCCATACCTGCATTACGACTTAAAGCAATAAGTCCACCGGCAGATCCGGAATGACTCGTTGGAATATGCCGTAGAATCACACTGTTAATCGGTGTTGCGATCAAGCCCATCCCGACTCCCGTCACCAATAGCACGATAGCCAAGACAATAGGAGACACTGTATCCAGCCAAAAGGACAGTACTAGTGAACCACCACCCATAAGAACCAAACCTGTCAGGGGGAATAACTTTGATCCAAAACGGTCAGATAAAAACCCAGTGATTGGTCCTGATAAAGCCAGAGCGATCGGATAAGTCATCATCAACATCCCCGCGGAATGTAAGGATAATCCCACTAGTCCAGTTACATAAAAAGGAAACACAACTAACAAATTATTGACTACGAGAAAAGCGACAAAACTCACAAGTAACCCTACCGTTACTACAGGCTTGAGAAACAGTTGTGTTGCTATAAATGGATGGGCTTGCTGCTTCTCCCAACTGAGAAACAGCAAGAAAACAATAACCGCGGCTGATGTCGTCATCCATATTCCACTTGAGAAGAGAGGGCCATTGTTTGCCTGTGTCACTGCGTATATCACAATCCCGAAAAATGCTGCAAATAATGCTGCACCTGTACGGTCAAACGGGACGTTGTCTTCTTCACCATCGATCCTTTTCGGAATGTAGCGAAAAGCAAGGAAAGTTGCTGCGACAGAGGCCGGAACATGGATGAGGAACAGCCACTCCCAACTAAGAAATTGCATGATAAAACCACCTGCCAGTGGACCTGCCATTCCACCTAGTGCGACAGCCGTACTGACAAATCCAAGTGCCCTCCCCCTTGATTCTTTCGGTTGATGTATGGAAATAAGCGCAATATTCGTCGCTTGATACATGGCAGCACCGATCGCCTGCATCGTACGAAATAAAAGAAGACTCGCGACATTCCAAGACAACGCGACCAAAACAGAACTTATGGTAAATACCAAATAACCATAATTGTGAATATTTCTATGACTGTATTTGTCGCCGAGTTTCCCCATAATGGGAAGGCAGATTGTGATCACCAGCAAATACCCGGTTGTCACCCACTGCATGATCGATACATCCGTATGAAAGCTATGGGATAGCGCCGGAAGCGAGACATTGACAACACCAGCAGTAAAATGAGAAATAAAAGCGCCGATGCAAATGGAGAACAACATCATCCGCGGTCGATTGCTACGTAATTGTTCGTTAGATGATAACCGACTCAAGTGAAATTCACCTTCCTTGAAAGTGCAATTAAGTTTAGTTGCTAAACTATTTAGACAAAAAAAATTATCGTTTCATGGCCTCCGTCAGTTTCATTAGACATCTCTCAAAAATATCGATTTCTTCTTCCGAAAATGTTGACCGTAACTCTTGATAGAAGGACACATGGATCTCTTCGTGAACACGGAAAGCCTCCTGTCCCTTCTCGGTAAGAGATACGAATACACTTCTTGAATCGGTCGGATGAGGTGATCGGATAGCCAGTGCCTTCGATTCCAAACGGTCTACTATCTGGGTTACTGCACCTTTTGTAATACCTAGACGCAGAGCCAGTTCACTCATGAGTACACTGCCTTCATTTCCAATTGCATCGATCGTATGGATTTCGCTAGGTGTCAACGTACCCGCGTTCCCAAAAGAGCGTGGCGAGCGTTCAAGCCTACGCAATTGCAGAATGAATTGTCCCAGGTGGTGACTGCGTTTGTTTTCAGTTGGAGATATACGAAGAAAATGATCGTTATTGTTCATGCATTTAGTTTAGGTTCTTAACTGAATGATTGTCAAGATATTTCCAAATCATGATCGATGTGCCCTATCGATCGGATATAATGGGATTAATGCTATTTAGTTACATACAGCATTCAAAGGAGCTGATAGAAGATGTCATTACAATTAACCCCCTACCTCATCATGGACGGAAATGCGAAGGAAGCGATCCAATTTTACGAAAAAGCGTTGGATGCCAAACTGCTGTTTCAACAATCATTTGGCGAGATGCCGGAAAATCCTGACTTTCCAATACCTGCAGAGGCGAAAGAACGTGTAGCACACGCAATGGTAAAAGTCGGCGATTCCGATCTGATGTTTTCCGATACGTTCCCAGGTCAACCTCTCACACTTGGAAATCAGGTAACAATCTGCATTACCTCGAAAGACAGGGCTAGATCCCAACAAATCTTTGAAGCGTTACAGCAGGACGGTACAGTCATCATGCCTCTGCAAGACACTCATTTCAGCCCCGCATACGCAATCGTAACTGACAAATTCGGTGTGACCTTTCACATCTATACAGAAGGTCAACAATAAACTAAAAAACTGAGTTACGCCATGTCACTTACATAGACTTACCCACCAGGAAAAGAGCCCGTTCCAACTTTTTTTGTCGGATAGGGCTCTTTTCCTACTGATTTAACGAAATGGGTGTTGTGATACTTGTTTGAGGAAGTTATTCATCAACAACGGAAGGGAAATCAAAATGGGAGGATCATCGATTCGTGGCACATGCAGCATGACGTCAAGATGAGGAACGCTAGTATAAGGTGCAACCACAATCGGTTCCTTCGATCGGGTCCGCAGCGTGGAGTACGGTAATAAAAAGTCCATCGCTTCTGTTCCCCAGGCTACAGATGTCGCCATCAGATAATAGATTCCTGGTTTCACGTCGGTAAAACAGAAATCTCCTAATGAAGAAAGCAACGTACCATAGAGAGGAAGTCCCTCGGGTATTGGCTTTGCAAACAAACCGATTAACACAATGCCATCAAATGGGACTTCTGCACGTACTGTTCCCTCAATTCTCGCATGTTTTTGGGGAACAGATGAAGATTTGCGCCAATGGGTTAGCTCTCGCAAGTTATGAAACTGCTCTTCCGCTTGCAAGGCCGAGTTTCGGAAATGAGAAGGCGTCACTCCAACCCGCTCCGTGAAACGGGTCGTAAACGTTCCTAAGCTCTGCTGCCCAATCTCCATCCCGATATCTCGGATGGTCAAATTTGTGCGCAATAACAAATCTTTTGCCTTTTGCAACCGCATCGCGGAAACATAGTACAAAGGAGTCAGCCCGGTTCTTTCTTTGAATATACGTGTGAAATGATAGGGGCTATAGGAAACATAACTGGCCAACCTTGAAAGTGGAAGCGGCTCATAGAGATGCTGTTGGATATACGAGAGTACCTCATCAATTTCAGGGTATTTCTCCGTCATCATACGTACAGATTCCGCCTCGCTTTCGATTAAAGGACATTTATTCCATTGTAACATATTCACAGTTAATATATGAATAACTGATAAAGTTTTTTTTACCAAAAGGAAAAACAGATACCGGTTACAGGCATCTGCTTGATAAACGAAATCATCGTCAACCTTTACCGCTGTATGCCTGGAAATTGCCAAATGCCTGCAGCACGAAACAGATCGCGATACACAACTATTTTTTCATCTTTCGTGACAGTCTGGGCCTCTTGTAGCGTTGGATAATCCAGATATACGACATTTGAAAAGGTTCGTGTATTTTTGTTTCCATTCATTTTCGCATAATAGTCACTAATTTCAGTGAAAATCGCCAAGCCTCTGCGGATATGACTCGCACTCGATACAAGCGTGACGTGTTGGATCTCATGCTGCTCCATGATCGCTGTGGAGAACAGGGCATTTTCTACCGTGTCGGTCGCTTTGTTTTCGGGTAAAATTCGCTCTTTCTCGATCCCCTGCTCCATTAACCATTTTGTCATGGCATCCGCTTCGGCTACTCCATTTTTAGGAACACCGCCCGTAACGATGATCTTCGCTTGCGGATATTGTTTGGCAACTTCAAGGCCCGTTTTCAGGCGTTCTACCAGTGTAGGTTGCATGGTCCCATCTTCCGCCAGTGCGTACCCCAAGATGACGATGGCGTGATTTTCTTTCGGTAAATCAGCAGGTGCCTGCGTATGTAATGGCTGTTTGAAAAACGATTCAGTGGTACTAAGTTTTTGACGGAACTCCGCAGCTCTTGGCGCATCGATCTGATTTAACTTGGCCATCAAGCGATTGTACGCATCCTCATCGCCGTTTACTTTTGAATAGACAGCGTAAAGGAGCGTTGCCGCAAAATGATTGGGCTGGACATTCAGGATCTGCTGATAGGTCTGTAAAGCATCGGGTATTTTTTTCTGAGTGATTTGCGCGGAAGCCAAGGAGAATTTCAGATCTAGATTATAGGGATCTAACCGGGTCGCTTCTTTAAAGGCATTTTCAACAACATCATACTTTCCTTTCAAGGTAATGCCTTTGAAGATTTCTTTTTCTGCCTTTTTCAAGTCGCCGCCATGCCAATAGAAGTGCATAGCCGTATCGATGTACTGCCCGATTCGCTGCGCGGTTGGTTCGTCATTTTTCACAGTTTGAAATGTTTGGTCTTCCGTCGCAGCGAAAACTTGATCAGCTGCGGTTGTAATGGAAGCTGCGGATAATACGAATGCGAATGTCAGGTAAAAGCTTTTTCGAAACGTTTTCATGAACTTGTCCCTCCCATTTTTATTCAGGTATATGTACGCAATTCCTCAAACATTCTGAAACGAGGAGTGCCATAACACCTCCCATCGTGGAAAGAAAAAGGCACAAGCAGAAAGATGAAGGGGACTATGCTAGGTCCGTGTTTCATCCGTCTTGACTCATGCCTAGTTTACCTTGTCTCACATCCTGAAAACGTTATGTTTCTATGAAGAATCGTCTTCTTTGTTAAGGTTTGACGAAGATGGTTTTAATCGAAGTAAAGAACTCTATTGCTGCTTGACCCTGTTCTCGAGAATGGGAACTTGATTGCTTCATTCCGCCAAAAGGCGCCTGCAGCTCTACTCCGGCAGATTCCGCATTCACACGGACAAGACCGGCATCGATGTCATTAATAAAAGCAAGCATATTGGAAAGATTTTGCGTAAAAATGGAGGCGCTCAGCCCGAAACGGACATCGTTCGCGATTTCTACCGCCTGCTCGATCGAATCCACCTTGATCAAGGCAAGTACCGGCCCAAAAATCTCTTCCTGGGCAATGGTCATGGCAGAGGTTACGTCTTCAAATACAGTAGGCGCGACATAGAACCCCTCTCCCAGACCATCCTCTGTCAACTGCCGTCCTCCACACAGCAATGTAGCGCCTTCCGCAATCCCCTTTTCAATGTAGGACAGCACTGTCTTGAGCTGGCTTTCACTTGCGCAAGGTCCCATCCACGTATGGTCCTGCAGCCCGTTGCCAACGGAAAGCTGATTGACCTTTGCTAATAATTTTTCCTTGAATGGCTCGTATACATCCTTGTGGACAATGACTCGGCTGGTTGCTGTACACTTTTGCCCCGTTGAACGCACCCCCCCGCTGATCGTCGCTTCAACAGCCAGATCAAGATCGGCGTCTGCCGCGATAATTACCGGATTTTTCCCGCCCATCTCCAGCTGGTATTTGGCTCCTCGCGCGAGTGCTCCCATGCCTACGCGTTTACCTACTTCATTGGAACCGGTAAAAGTTATCCCTTGAATGTCCGGGTGATCAATGATTCCTTGCCCAATCACAGAGCCGGGACCCGTCACCATGTTGACCACACCCGCTGGGAACCCGGCATCCGCAAAGCATTCCATCACTTTTGCCGCTGTGACTGCTGTCTCTTGCGCAGGTTTCAAAACGACCGTATTGCCATAAACCAGCGCTGGTGCCAGCTTCCAGATCGGAATGGCTACGGGAAAGTTCCATGGCGTGATTACTCCAACAACCCCAAGAGGAACACGTGAGGTAAACATCAGCGCTTCACTGTCTGTCGATGGGATCACATCACCTACCTTGCGCATCCCTTCACCTGCGTAATAGCGGAGGATTGCCACTCCGCGTGCTGTCTCGCCTTTCGCTTCGGCAAAGGTTTTCCCCATTTCTCTGGTCATCGTTTCGGCAATTTCATCCAGCCGTTTTTCCAGTGCGTTTGCCGCTCTATACAAATAGTCGCCGCGTGCGGGAGCAGACAGCTTGCGCCATTTGCTCTGGGCTGCTTTTGCCGCTGAGACAGCCGCATCCAGATCCGCTTTTCCGGACTTTTGCACATACCCGACAATTTCCGATTTTTTAGCGGGGTTTATGCTTGGCTCCACCTCTTGGGTCGTTGCCTGCATCCATTCTCCATTTACATAGTTGAGATAGGTTTTTACATCGGTAGTCACAGTCATATCGGTACTCTCCTCTCTTTTTCCTTAAAATGTTGGCCCGATGCGCCAGATGCCAAAATCGTGTTGCTTCAGGATTTCGGCGAGCGTTAATTTACCGGAAGCCACGTGGGTCACTTCCTCCACAATGCGCTGCCCAACCTGTTCGATGGTCTCGGTTCCCTCGATAATCGTGCCTGCATTGACATCGATATTGTCAGCCATCTTTTCGAAAATGGCAGAGTTCGTCGCAATTTTGATCACGGGTGCGATCGGTGAGCCGGTGGGCGTTCCTCTGCCTGTCGTAAATAAGACGATTTGTGCACCGCCCGCAACCATGCCTGTCAGCTGCTCGATGTCGTGTCCAGGCGTATCCATCCATACCAGACCTTTCTTGCTTGGTTGCTGGGCATAGTCGATGAGCTCCTGCAAAGGCCTGCTGCCCGCTTTATTGGCTGCCCCAAGTGACTTTTCTTCCAGCGAACTGAGCCCCCCTCTTATATTTCCGGGACTTGGGTTTCCAGTACGAATGTCTACACCCATGAGGAATGCGCGTTTCTCCATCGCATCGATCACTTCATAGACACGTTTCGCGACTTTTTCATCTACAGCGCGGTTCGCCAGCAAATGCTCCGCCCCGATCAGCTCGGTCGTTTCTGCCAGGATCGCTGTACCTCCATGATCAACAATCCAATCGCTGACAAAGCCAACTGCTGGATTTGCCGAAAGACCCGAGCAAGCATCGGAGCCTCCGCATTCCGTCCCGATCATAAGCTCGTGAAAATCAGACGCTTCGCGCATTTGTCGAGACGCATCTTTGACCATTTTGGCGGCTAGCTTCGCTCCTTGCGCAATCGTACCCAGTGTTCCGCCGTGATCCTGAATGGACACGACCTCCACCGGTTTACCGGTCTTGGCAATTTCGCCCGCTACGCTTCTCGCTTGATGAGTTTCGCAGCCCAGTCCGAGGACGATGACACCATATACATTGGGATTGGCTCCCATGCCGACGTATGTGCGAAACGTCTGCTCATAATCGATTCCAACCTGTGCGCAACCGTGCTGATGGATAAAGGAAACTGTCCCCTGCACCAATTCCGTAATTTGCTTGGCAGCTTGCGTTGCGCACGTGATGGTGGGAAGGATCAACACATGGTTGCGTACACCTACCCGACCATCCGGACGTCGATATCCCCAAAACTGCCCATTAGCTAGCGTCGCCAACCCGATCCCCTCTTCCCCGTTTGCCTTCGAGATTGTGAACGTGCACATGCTCTCCCTGCTCGATATCTCTCGTCGCGATGCCGATGACTTCCCCGTATTTCAAAATGTCCTCGCCTTCTTTGATTCGAACCACTGCAAACTTATGTCCAAATTCTATCGAGTCCTTCAAGGTAATCGCAAAGGTACGATCCTGGCAGGTGATAGTGACTGACGCATTGGCTGGTATATCCGTCAATGCCACGGCCACACTGTCCTGCGGTTTCATCATGACGGTCTTGTAACTGTCCATTGGGTGACAACCCTCCAACTAGGAACATCCACGGATTTTTCAATAGACATAATGTTCTGATAGTATTAATTGTAGCTTTGGGTGTCCAAATCAGACTATGATACTCTTATTTGCTTGGCTCTTTACCGGATTCGTCAAAATCCCGATTCCTGAAATTTCAATCTCGATTCGATCGCCATCAGCCAAGGTAAAATCATCGGGGGGAACAATGCAAGTGCCTGTAAGCAGCACAGTGCCGTCAAAAAGGGAATTGTCCCTTACTAGATATTCGACCAGTTCTTCGTATTTTCTTTTTAATTGACCGGTAGTCGCGCTGCCCTCTACGACTTTTTCACCATCACGATAGATGCGGCAGATGATCTCGAAGGCATATGGATCAGCAACCGTTTCGGCAAGAAGAATAGATGGACCGATTGAGCAGGAACCTTTCCACATCTTTGCCTGCGGTAAATAGAGCGGATTTTCTCCTTCGATGTCCCGGCAGCTCATGTCATTGCCGGCGGTGTAGCCGACAATTTTGCCCTCCCTGGATAGGACCAGACCGAGCTCCGGTTCGGGAATCTGCCAGTTAGAATCGCTGCGCAAATACACATCCTGATTAGGGCCTACGGTGCGGGCGGCCGTCGATTTGAAAAAGAGCTCCGGTCGCTTCGCTTCGTACACTTTGTCATAAAACGTGGTGCTATCCAGCTTTCCACCGGTCGCCTCAAAGTTTCTGGCTTCCCGGCTCCGCTCGTAGGTGACGCCGCATGCCCACACTTCTGCAGCCTCTAAAGGAACCAGAAGCGTGAGATCTTCCAGCTTTTTGTCCAGTGGATGGATGGTCTGCAACAATTCCTGTACGAAATGAAGCGGAGTCTTCTGTCGTTGCTCTGCTTCCCTGAAAAGCTCCATGAAATCCGAATGCGGAAGCGGGTACACTTGTTGGCTATCGGGTACAGCAGCCAATACTGGGCCAGATGATTCCTCGAAACGTATGATTCGCATCAGATGCCCTCCTATTTTTGTTTTATATAATAGAATCGTGTTTTAATGGATAAAATCATTCCATCGTCTACGGTTTGACCGCTACGATGACTGGTGTGCGATCCCGTACCCCATCTGCTGAGAAATTTCTGCGGCAGCCTGTTGCAGCAGGATCAGAAATTGCTGCAATTGTTCGTCAGCGACTCGCGATACCAATGTGGAGATGCTAATAGCCGCAATCACTTGCGCTTTGTGATTCAGGATTGGAACGGCAATGCAGCGGACACCAGGCTCATTTTCCTGATTATCGACCGAATATCCAGCATTACGAACCTTTTCGAGCTCCTTCAAAAAATCAGCTTCATTGGTGATCGTGTTTGGCGTTTGCACGACGTAACGATAGCCCGTTAATATTTTTCGCTGCTCCTCTTCTTTTAAAAAGGCCATCAGTGCTTTGCCAGCCCCGCTGGAATGCAGAGGAACTCTCCTTCCGATGCGTGAATACAGGATCGTTGCCAGTTGCCCTTCTACTTTATCAATATAGACGCCCTCTTTATCATCGAGAATGACAAGATGTGTCGTCTGTCCCGTTTGTAAAGACAAATCTACCAGATAGCGTTTCGCCACTTTGCGAATATCCAATCCGTGAATGACGAAATTTCCTCGTTCAAAGAGCTTCATGCCTAAGCGGTATTTTCCGTTTTCCGGATTTTGATCGATATATCCGTGCAATTGCAGGGTTTTCAGCAGCGAATGAACGGTACTTTTATGAAGCTGCATTCGTTCGCTTATATCGGTAATTTTCAGTTCGGTGTCATATTCATCAAAAAGATCGAGAATTTTCAGGGCGCGTTCGACAGCTTGAATAATCGGCATTGTATCCATCCTTTTCCCTTGTGATTACGGGACTTTTTCGGTGCAATGATTGTAAAAAAAAGGGCCATATGCATCATTTTACACCGTTTTATCCGCAATCGGAACAGGCGTGCTTGATGGAACCGGGATGGCCAGCCCTGCTGCGCCTCTCTCAGACGTTTTCAATGCTGGTGCATAGCGTTGGATCATATCCAGCCCGATGCGAGCGCGGCGCACCCGTTCTTTGCACAAACGGATGGAGGTCTCCTCCAGATGGGTGCCAGACGGATAAATATTGGGAGAATTGCGCAGACCAAATTTGATATAGACAGGTGCTGCAACCCGGATGATTTCCGGGATCTCATAATGGCGGATAAAACCGCCAATATCGTCGGGCGCTTCCACATAAATATCAATCGGAATATCAACTGCTTGGCGAATAGCCGCAAGTCGTGCCAGCGTTAAATCCGTGGGTACATTGTACGTACCTGCCCCGATTTCTTGCATGAGCCGGATCGAGACCGGATTGGCTTGGGCCATCTGCACAGAAATCTTCACCAGCAAATCCGCGGGAAGCTCTCCTTTTTTCTTTAACGCGTCGACCAGCCACAACAATCCTTCATCTGCCACCAAAATGCTTCGAATTCCCGCCTTGCATGCCCGTTTGATGTCTTCGATGGAATAGACTAGCTGATCCATCCCTTGCACACGCAGACCGGCAATTTTTCCTGCACTTGCCCAGGACATCGGTGTAATATCCCATGTTCCACGTGGTCCAACGAACAGGCTTACTTCTAGATTTTCTCGCCGCCCGATTTGCGCCATTTGGTCCAGTTCATCATCCGTCAGAAGCATAATGCCGCTTCCCTGCGATACCCGATGAATGGAAACATCATACGCGTTGCATGCTTCGAGCACCGCTGCAAAGGAAGCTGGCCCTTCGACACTTGGGATCTCGACACGGTACTGTGCACCATCGGGAAACGTCTTGGTGGAACTCGGCAAATCATGGCAATCATCGGCGGGAAACCCCAGACTTTGAATGGCTTCACGTGTTGCTCTCATATTCCCTCCACCTTTCTCTCTTAGATCGTGACAGACAAAAATTTCGCTTCTGTTTGATAATCCATCGTGGCTTCTTCGTACACATCTAGCGGAACGACACCATGTGCAGCATCCGTATGATTAGTGAGCCGGTTGCTGGCTGCTACCTGTTTCAAGCGTAGGCGAATATTTTTCATCCGCTCCTGAGCCAATTCCTCCCGCAGTTTTTTGATCCCCTCAAAAGAAAACCGTATATGGCCAGAGCAAAATGCTTCTGCATCTAGAAACTGTATCTGCCTCTGGCGAAGGTGCAAATAGAGCAGATCGCCCGTCTGCAGGTAGAGGATTCCGCCGTCCTGACTGGCTTCCGGTGTCATATGACCGATAGCGGCTCCATACGTGACTCCGGAATATCGTCCATCACTGATTAAGGTAGCCAGCCGTTTTAACTGGCGATTCGCATTGATGTGCTGCATCGGCGTAAACATTTCCGGCATGCCAAAAGCTTGCGGTCCTTGACCTGAGATGACTACCGCCAATTTTAGTGAGCCGTTTTCCACCATCTGATCAAACAATGCCTCATCATCAAAAGTGAGCCAATTTTCCTCATAATCAGGCGAGTTATGTTTGAGGACAGCCTCCAGATTTGCACGGGAGAAGACTTTGTCTTGTTTCAGCCTTTCCAGCAAGCGGGAATCCAACAGACTGCGATTGGCATCCTCTTCGTTATCATAGTAAAGAACAAACGCAGCTTTACGGTCGAATTCATCCAACTGGCTGGTCGTCATACCGCTGATCTTCACGACTGCCGTTTCAAAGAAATTGCCGGTCAGTACATCGACTCCACTGAATGGCCGACGTGGGTTTGACAAAATGATTGGATTTTCCCGCACATGTTGGGCAGAGAGACGCTGTTGATCCGAAAGCCGCTGTCGCCAGCTGGTGCCTGTTACAGTCGGGGCATCGAGATCCATGGGAACCCCGTTTTGCATGAGTTCATAAAACAGCGTTTCCATCCCCCGGCTGTTCCCGCTGCAGCACTGCGTAGCCAGTGCGAAAATATCTCGGCCTTGGGTCAAGCTGTAATCAAACAGATCAGGGACAGGAACCTCATGATGAATGCGATCCAGTTCACCCAGCTGGAAGCGATACCCCCCGTATACCATCGCTGCGACAATATGCATCATCAGGTTGGTGGATCCTCCTGACGCGCTGTAGATACGAACGGCATTTTTGATGTTGGCGGCCAGCAGATTGGCTACGCCAAACTCCGCCTTGTTGATCATTTCCGCAAGACTGTCGATCGCCTGGTTCACCTGCGCTTGGCTGGGCGGGGCAGTCAGAAGCTCCACGGCCGGATGTACCAACCCAAACCCTGCGACGAGGTGTCGAGAGCTGTTTCCAGTACCATTGAACGCGCACACCCCGCCTTTCCCGTCACAGGTAGCTACCGCTAAACGCTTCTCGTAGTCCTTGTGTGCTGCTTTGCTGATCAAGCTCCTGTCTACCGCACGTTCCAGCACTCCTTGGAAGGCAGTGTTTGACGAACATTGCAGAATATAGGCCATGGCATCACGCAAATCGGCTGCGATATCGGGAGCCCCCAGTTCGTCGGCACGCTCAGCGACTTGTTCTAGTTCTGCATACAGGTCAGCTGGGATCGTTCCTCCCTGCAATACATGCGCGGGAGCGAAGGTTGCGAAAAATGGTGCTTCTCCCCGGTACTGGCGAATCCGGTCGAGATGGGCGAGTCCGCTGACGACACCCAGTGGCTGCTTATCACAGCCTTGAATGACAAAAGCACCATGATAGCTGTGGGCTTCCAACTGATTCACCACCATTTGCGCGACTGCATTTCTGCTTTGCAAGGAATAGCTCATTCCCTGATTGCTCTGCGCAGTTCCATCGCACATGACCGGCGTTGAAAAGTAGAACGGTACCCCGCCGTTTTGCCAGATGCGGATGGCAGCACGGGCGCTGGTCTGATAATCCATGATGTGGGCAGGATGGTCCGAAGAACCCCCGATAATAGCGATGCGGGGCGCGTTTTCTTCCAAGCGATTATAGATTTCCTCCAATGTCCAGTCAGGCGCGTCTCCTTCATAGGACGACCCCAGGACTTGTTTGGAACGATCCAGCAAGCCTGCGACACAGATCGGTTCATTTGCTTTCCCTTGGACATTGTCTCGATATGGGTTAGACGGATTGCTGATCGGTACAAATCGTCTGGTCATGCGTACCTCCTCTTTTGCTCCTATCCGAAGTTAAGAAAAATTCAAGCGCATGGGCTCAGAAAGAACTTCGATATCTGTTCGTTCGCGTGCTTCCTCAAGCATGCTTTCTGAGATCCAAATGTCCCTGATATGGAGTGTATTCGGAATCCTTACCATGCGGATGGTTGTGCGATCGATGGCATTGCATGTCTTGATCGCTGCTTTGACAGCGAGTTCACCTGTTTCCAGCCACATCGGCAGTTTGACTGTATTCACAACTGTGCTTGTCAGGGCGTTCGCATACCCTTTTTCCCATTCAATCGCCTCGTACACCTTTCTAGTCGTAATGTCAGCCAAACCGATACCATTGGCATTTCCATGCGTTTTCTCCGTCAAACCGAGTACCACCGTCCGGGCTGCTTCCACGCCCCCTGTGGCGTACGGTGTGGCAAACCTGCCGGTGATATTCGGATCCATCCCGTCCCCCGAAATATCTTTGCCGATTTCATCTACGACGAGAACATCAATCGGTGAAAACAGGATGCTGGGCATCAAAGCCTTTGCTTCCAACAATAGTGCGGGTTCTCTCGAAATAAGTTGCTCTGCCGGTATCGCTACGATTTGAGCCGGGCGATCGTAAGCATTTTCTATCATGGCGAGTCCGAAAGTGATCGGGGCCATTTGCAGCACCGCTTTCGCCATCTCCACCACATGTTCGGCCATGTATTGAAAACCATAGGCATGTGCTGCCTCTGCCCCTTTTTGTTTGCCAAGACCGATCGTAATCATTTTGAGCAACCCGCTCTCCACTGGTCCGCGAAAAGCGGTGTGCGGCTTGATCCGATTGATCACGATGATTTTGTCCGCTTGAAACGCAAGTTGGTCCGTGTAAATGGGAAGTCCGTTTCTT
Organism: Bathyarchaeia archaeon; assembly: GCA_035644815.1. Lineage (GTDB taxonomy): Bacteria > Bacillota > Bacilli > Brevibacillales > Brevibacillaceae > Brevibacillus_F. Next base: position 39,702 of record DASQNU010000186.1, read on the forward strand.
AAGCGCCCAACCTCAACTACCTCCATGGTGGAGCGTATCGGAGCCTCGACAAAAGCTTCCGTGACACCCAAGGCTTCCAATACTACTTTTTGTCCTGCGGCTGTAGCTCCTCCGTGACTGCCCATCGCCGGCACAATGAACGGCGTTCCTCCAGCAGCTTTGACGGCCCTTACCACTTCACGGGCGATTGTCGGGATTTCTGCCACCCCACGACTTCCCACCGCAATCGCCACTCGATCACCAGGCATAATCCGCGCGAGCACCTCAGCTTCTTTCAGCGCTTGTCGCACAGCTTCGGGTATATCCGTAATCTCAGGAGCGCGGAAATGCTGTCTGACTTTCACCATGCGAGGAATCGAGATGTCGTGAAGCAAATCTTCGATGACGCCCATGAGCGCTCCCCCTTTACTGTCTCGCCTTCTTCACCTGATCGTACATTTCCTTGACGAGATCCTCACCGAATTCTTTGGCAAATTTGTCCGTAATCGGCTTGATGATTTCCTGCATTCTGGCCATTTCTTCAGGAGTTACTTCATTCACTTTCATGCCCGCTGCTTTCAAATCATCCAGAGCCTTTTGATTTTCCGCACGATTGGCTTCGCGTTGGAAAGCACCCGCTTCAGCAGCTGCTTCTTTCAAAATGGCCTGCTCCTCCGGCGAAAGCTTATCCCAGAACTTTTTGCTTACTAGGAAAACAAAAGGTGTATAAACGTGTTTGGTAACGCTTAAATATTCCTGCACCTCATTGAATTTGCTTGATTTAATGGTCGCTAACGGATTTTCCTGTCCATCGACGGTTTTACTTTCCAGTGCAGTAAAAACTTCCGAGAACGCCATCGGGGTCGGATTGGCACCTAATGCCTGGAACGCTTCGAGATGGACTTGATTTTGCATGGTCCGAATCTTCAAGCCTTGAAAATCTTCTGGTTTCGCTACCGGATGTTTACTATTCGTAAGATTGCGAAAGCCGTTTTCCCAATAGCCCAGACCGATCAGATTATGCTCTGGCAGTTTCTCCAACAGCTTTTGGCCAAGCGGACCGTCGAGTACAGCATCGGCTTCCTTTTCATCGTTGAACACAAATGGGAAGTCGAAGATCCCGAATTCCTTGATCATTCCGACGAGTGGAGAAGTCGATGGGATGGTGATTTCCTGTGTTCCCGCCTGCAGCGCTTCGGTCATTTTTTTATCGTCGCCCAGCTGTGCTGCGTAGTAAGGCTGGACCTTCAGTTTTCCCCCGCTTTTTTGGGCGACGATCTCGGCGAATTTCTTCAAGCCTTGGCCCTCTGGGTGATCTTCATTTAATCCGATACCCGCTTTGATTGTCCGTTCCTGGATGCCGCTGGCTGGAGCAGAAGACGTCCCAGTCGCTCCGGAAGTTGCTTGGTTGCCGCAACCAGCCATGAGCAGAATGGCAGGCAGAGTCAACCCGATAAGTACGTTTTTCCATCTACGCTTCATTCATGATTCCCCCTCATTTTTTGATTTTCTCTATCATTTTGGTAAAGCTGCATACGCTTGCTCCGTCTGAAACCGCTGCAGTTGAATCCGTCCTTTCACCTCTTCATTAACCAAGTATTTGGGATACTCGCCATGAACAAGGACATCCATCACCCCCAGCGCCGCTTTCGACCTCATATCCGCCGCAGCTTGTTCCGAATACCAGGCGACATGCGGAGTTAGGATCACATTTTCCATCAGGAGTAGCGGATTGTCAGGTTGAATCGGTTCGTATTCCACCACATCGAGAGCTGCCCCAGCGATCTTCCCCGTTTTCAGGGCTGTGATTAACGCTGATTCATCGATTACCGGACCTCGAGATGTGTTGATGACAAGGGCGCTTTCTTTCATCCATTCAAATTGTCTCGCTCCCAATAGACCTTTTGTTTCTTCCGTTAGAGGGGCATGAACGGAGATGATGTCGGCCCTGCTGCACAGTTCCTCAAGTGTGACGAGCTCCACTCCTCTTTGCGCTGCAAGTTCTTCTGGAAAAAAGGGATCGTACGCGATGGCTTGCAACCCTAGCGGAGCCGTTTTCAGCTGCAGAGATTGCGGGATTTTCCCGAAACCGACCAAGCCGAGTACCTTCCCCCGCAGCCGATGAATAGGCTGCGTCACTTTGAAATCCCATATACCTTTTTTTACCGCTTGATTGGCCTCCGTAATCTTGCGGGTCCAGGCGAGTAGCAATGCAAGGGCGTGATCAGCCACTTCATCCAGGCAATAATCAGGTACATTCGCCACACAAATCCCCTTTTCCGTAGCCGCCTGCAAATCAACGGTATTGACCCCCACTCCATAACGGGTGATGACCTTGCAATTTTCCAATTGCTCGATCACCCTGCGACTGAGAGGGGCATACTGATTGATCAAGCCATCGGCGTCACGGCATGCTTCAATCACTTCCTCTTCGGTGCGGCATTGCGCTGGGACCAAATCGATAAGCTCCTTGTCTAACATCTGTTCTTCGTACCGCAGATCTGCGTATTCCCAATCGGTAACGACGACTTTCCACTTTCTCACATGCTTTCCCCCCTTACGTGAACCATTCCAATGGGACGGTGACGATCGCTGGAAACAGGATCAACAGCAGTAGAATGAGGATCTCCACCAACAAGAAGGGCCAAATCCCTTTCATAATGTCCTCCATCCCGATCTTTCCGACGCCGCAAGCTACGTTCAGCACCGTACCGACAGGCGGGGTCAAGAGGCCGATGCAGTTATTCAGGATGAACAGCACCCCGAAATAAATCGGATCAATGCCGGCCTGATCGATGATGGGCATCAATACCGGCGTCAAAATCAAGATCGTTGGGGTAAGATCCATTGCCGTTCCTACCAGCAGGACAATCACATTAATGACGATCAGCAGCAAAAGCGGACTTTCCACAAGCGGTCCCAATAAAGTGGTCAAGGCTTCCGGAATATTCGCCACAGTAATCAACCAAGCGGATACCATCGCTGCCGCTACGAGGAACATGACCACGCTTGTCGTTTTCGCTGAGGCTACGAGCAATTCATACAGCTTTCCGATCCGCAGTTCTTTGTAGATGAATACTCCTACAAACAAGGCATAAAAAGCAGCTACCACTGCAGCCTCGGTGGGTGTAAACACACCTCCTCGCAGTCCCCCCACGATAATCACCGGCAAAAGCAATGCCCATATCGCTCCTTTTGTGGCTGACCATATTTCTGCTTTGGAGCGGCGCGGAAATACTTCATACTCACCTTTTCGTACAATTACCCACCAGGTGATCATCAAGGCCACACCGATCAAGAGACCCGGCACGATTCCCGCCATAAACAATTTGGTGATCGATAGCCCGCTGGTGACGCCAAACACAATCATCGGGATGCTCGGTGGAATAATCGGGGCGATTATACCGCCCGCCGCTATTAAACCTGTCGAACGATTCCGGTCATATCCTGCTTTTACCATCATCGGGATCAAGATCGCCCCGAGTGCAGCAGTATCCGCAACGGCTGAGCCTGATAGCCCCGCAAACAAGATACTGGCTAATATCGCGACAAACCCTAAACCGCCCCGTATATGTCCGACTAAAGCCAAGGCAAACTGGATGATACGCTTGGAAATGCCACCAGCATTCATGATTTCCCCAGCCAGGATGAAAAACGGAATGGCCATCAGCGGGAAATTGTCTGCGCCGTTTATCAGGTTTTGGGCTATGATTTGGCTGTCGAAAATATCGAGATAGATCATCAGCGCCACACCGCTAAAAAGCAGGGCGAACGCGATCGGCATGCCAAGCGCCATGACACCGACCAAAGATCCGAGAAATACCGCTAACGTCATTTACCTCCCACCG
>DASQNU010000187.1:0-11730 GCA_035644815.1 Bathyarchaeia archaeon
CCTGTAATAAAACGGGCAGGCATCTCTTCTGTTCCAATCTCCAACAACAAGTCGCGCTTACTCACTTTTCGCACCTTCCTTCAAGAGCGGGAAGCCCAGTCGCTCACGCTCGGCATAATACGTCTGCGCCACTTCACGCGAAAGATTGCGTACACGGGCGATATATCCAGTACGTTCTGTTACGCTGATCGCTCCACGCGCATCCAGCAGGTTGAAGGTGTGGGAGCATTTCAGCACATAATCATAGGCAGGATAGACCAGATGCTCGGCCATCAGGCGTTTTGCTTCTGTCTCATACGTATTGAACAGGGTAAACAGCATTTCCACATCGGAATGCTCGAAGGTGTATTTGGAATGCTCATATTCCGGCTGCAGGAACACATCGCCGTACGTATAGCCATTGACCCATTCCAGATCATAGACATTTTCTTTCTCCTGAATGTACGAAGCCAGGCGCTCCAAGCCGTAAGTCAGCTCTACGGCTACCGGCTTGCACTCGATACCGCCTACCTGTTGGAAATACGTAAATTGGGTGACCTCCATACCGTCCAGCCACACTTCCCAGCCAAGTCCCCATGCGCCAAGACCCGGATGCTCCCAGTTGTCTTCTACGAAACGAATGTCATGATCCAGTGGCTCAATGCCCAGTTCACGCAAGCTGTCCAGATAGATCTCTTGAATGTTGTCGGGTGACGGCTTCATGATCACTTGGAATTGATGGTGCTGGTACAAACGGTTCGGGTTTTCCCCATATCGTCCGTCTGCCGGACGGCGCGATGGTTCTACATACGCGACATTCCATGGCTCCGGACCAATGCTGCGCAAAAAGGTCATCGGATTTAGCGTACCTGCCCCTTTTTCTACGTCATAAGGCTGTACAATTAGACAGTTTTGCTTGGCCCAAAAATTTTGTAGAGTCAAGATAATGTCTTGAAAACTCTTTTTCATGGTTCTTTCCACCTCCAGTTAGCTAAAAACAAAAAAACTCCCGACGCTACACTGTTTTGCTTCCAACAGTGTAGGGACGAGAGGTTCCCGCGGTTCCACCCTACTTGACGAGCATCCATGACACTCGTCCACTTTCCAGTTACCTTGGACACTCCGGAAATGCCATTCATCGACGTGGGCTGTCAGGCTTCCACCACCCCCGACTCGCTACGCAACCTAGTCGTCAACTACTCTTTTCCTTCTTTGCATCCGTATGATTTTACATATTGGTTCATATGATAGCGAAAAATAAAAATGATGTCAATGTGGCTTATCTCAGGGGGCAGAGAATTTCTCCACCTGATCCAGGAAAGAGCGGCTTTTCAAACGAAGGTCGAGATGCTCGTCGATGAATGAGCGCAGCACATGGCGGAGTTGGCTTCGGGTCGCCGGCTTCACTTCAATTTCACCTAGTCGCTCCAAATCGAACAGTTGAAACAGCCTCAGCAGCTTCCAGGTGCCCGAGGTGACCGCAATCGCGTAAGGATCACTCGCTTGGCATTGAGGGCAGAGTAATCCTCCCTGAGAAACGCTGATGGTATAAGGCTCCTCTTCCCGCCCGCAATTGCAGCAAGCTTCCAGCTGCGGCCTGAGCCCTGCCACGATCAGCATTTTGCTTTCCACGATCCGCGCCAGAATTTCCGGATCTTTTCCTTCATCCAGGTAACGAAAGGTTAACGCCAACAGCTGAAACAAAAAAGGATTGGGCTCCCGCTCATGCGTTAGCCGATCGATCAGCTCCGCGACGTAGGCAGCATAGGCAGTGCGCACGATATCTTGGCGCAGCTCGCGGTAAGATTCCACGATCTCTCCTTGCGAAAGATCGGGCATACCGCTCCCTGCACCTGTCTTGCACATGTAATAGCCATGGGTAAACAGTTGAGACACGGCAGTAAGGCGACTCTTTGGCTTTTTGGCGCCGCGAGCCATGATCCCTACTTTGCCGTGTTCTCTTGAAAACAGTGTAATGACTTTGCTTGACTCTCCGTAGTCTACGCTACGAATGATTATACCTTCCCATTTTACAAGCATACTTGCGAGTCACCCAGCTCCTCCTGGGCACTTTCCACTGGCTCCTCCTCTGTTACAAGAGCTGATCGATGGTGGTCACGGTAAAGCAGGTAAGCATGGATGTCACCGGTTGAAGCAAAGTATTTCCAAGAAAAGTCCCGAAGCATCGATAGCATCTTCCTTTCTTGTATCGGCTGTATCCATTACCTCTTTATCATCCGCCTGTGCCCGTTAATCTATGCCTTGGAAAAATTGACAAGGATAAAATTACTCTTCGTCGTAAAAGCCAAAGTTGCGCAGCATCCGCTCTTGGTTGCGCCAATCCTTTTTCACCTTTACCCAAATCTCGAGAAATACTTTGTCGCCCAGCAAGCGCTCTATATCATGCCGAGCCCGTTTGCCGATTTCCTTGAGCATTTCGCCTTTTTTTCCGATCAGGATTCCCTTTTGCGAGTCACGCTCCGTGTAAATCGCCGCGTAAATATACAGCGATTTGCCGTCATCGCCCCGCTTCATTTCCTCTACGCTCACCGCGATTGAATGCGGGACTTCCTCCCTTGTGAGATGAAGCACTTTTTCTCGAATCAGCTCCGCTACGATAAAGCGTTCCGGATGCTCGCTCACCTGATCAGCAGGATAGTACATAGGGCCTTCTTCCATCTCGGCATAAATGGCTTCCAAGAGCGCCCCGGTGTTATTACCTTCCAAAGCGGAGATCGGAATGATTTGCTTGAATTCAAATTGCTTGCGGTACTCATCGATGATGGGCAGCAAGCTTTCTGGATGGACCTTGTCAATCTTGTTCAGGACAAGGAATACCGGTGTTTTGACTTGACTGAGGCGCTCGAGAATGAACTCCTCGCCTCCGCCCCTTCCTTCGGTCACATCAATGACGAAAAGAATTAAATCAACCTCATTGAGCGTATTGATGGCTACGTTCACCATGTAATCGCCCAGCTTTGATTTTGGCTTGTGCACCCCTGGGGTGTCGATGAAAATGATTTGGCCTTGCTCGGTTGTATGAACAGCGGTAATTTTATTGCGGGTCGTTTGTGGCTTATTGGACATGATTGCCACTTTTTGCCCGACAATATGATTCAACAGGGTAGATTTCCCCACATTCGGCCGCCCGACAATCGAGACAAAGCCTGATTTAAATACTTGCTTGGTTGCTGCACGTTTATCCACGTAAATCCTCCTTGGTAAAAGCTCCCGGCAAAAGAGCTTCGACAGTTGTTTCGGAAACATCACCATTTAAATTGGTTAGAATCACTTTTGTATCTGGCTCGCACAGCTCTGCCATCACTTGTCGGCAGGCTCCGCACGGGGAAACAGGGCCGGGCGAATCTGCTACGACTGCAATAGCCAGGTAGCGACGATCACCCTCTGAATGAGCTTTAAATAGTGCCGTCCGCTCTGCGCAGTTGCACAGTGGGTAGGCGGCATTTTCGATATTACAGCCCAAGTATACTTTTCCCGTATCCGTTAATAGCGCTGCACCTACCGCAAACTTCGAATAAGGTACATAGGCCATTTTTCGCGCTTCCATCGCTTGTTCAATCAACTCTTCCCTAGTCAAGACGATTCCCCTCACTTTTCGAGTCTGCTATTTTTTTGGTTTCGCTCCGTTCTCCCACTTTCGGTGGAACTACCCCACCCGAGATGACGAACTTCAGGCCTGCCTCGACGGACATGTCCAGAAATTTCACTTCATCCCGTGGCACCATAGCCATCCAGCCATTTGTCGGATTCGGCGATTTGGGCAGATACACATTGATGTAGTCCCGTTCGGTAAAAGCAAGAATGTCGCCCTGCGTTTCCCCTGTCAGAAATCCCACTGTAAAAACGCCCTTTCGCGGGTATTCAACCAGTACCACTTGCTTGAACGTCGATTTTTCCTTGACGAATGCCTGTGACACCTGCTGTACGGTGTTGTAAATACCACGGACAATCGGGATAAGGCCAAATAATCGTTCAATGAGAAAGAATACGTGGCGGCCAACTACCGTTCGCGCAAGGCCGCCGATCAACAGCAGGATCAAGATCACCAGCAATACGCCGATTATCGGAATCCGTCCATGAAAGGGGACGCCAAGAAACCAGATTACCTCTCCCTGCTGCAGGGCGAATCCGGCATTCACCAAAAAGCGTGAAAAAAGACCTCCAACGGTACGATCAATAACGCCAAAAATGAATTGTAGTAAGTACACCGTCACAAACAAAGGCAACAACACCATAAAACCAACGAACAACGCCGAACGGATTCGCTGCATCACGATCTTGCGGGAGTCTCCTTTCGTCAGGCGAAGGTTCTACATCGTTTTTACCAAGGTCCAAAGAGGCGGCCCAAACACATACAGCCCAATCAACACCGCCGTAATCGCTGCGATCAACACGGCTCCCGCAGCGGCATCCTTAGCTACCTTGGCAAGAGGATGCCGCTCTGTCGTGATCAGGTCAACCGCCGCCTCTATTGCGGTATTCAGTGTTTCCAGCGCAAACACGAGCCCGATGGCAAAAAAGACCAGCAAGCGGTCTCCACGCGGAATCTCCAGCCACCACATCGCCCCGATAACCAATACAGCAAAGACTAGATGGATTTGCATATTGCGCTGGGTACGAATGGTATGACGGATGCCCGCCCATGCGTACGAAACACTCTTGGCGAAACGATGCCATTCTTTCAACTCGATCTCCTACCTTGTCAGGCCAATCGCTTGCAATACCTCTTCTTGGCGAGAAAACATCGCTTTCTCTTCTTCCTCGGTGCCATGGTCATAGCCGAGCAGATGGAGAAAGCCATGAACGGCGAGAAAGCAAATTTCCCTTTCAAACGAATGGCCGTAGTCGTTTGCTTGGGAGACTGCCTTCGACACAGAAATAATGATGTCACCCAGCATATTGGGGTACTCTTCCAATTCCGCTTCGTCCAAGAAAATGTCTGGTTCTTCCTCCCCGCCCTCATTCAAGGCAAAAGACAGCACATCTGTCGGGCGGTCTACCCCACGATAATCGCGGTTCAGCTCATGGATTCGTTCGTCCGTCACCATGGTGATCACGACTTCTCCGTTGACTTCCTCCAGCTCAGCTGCTTTTTGCAAGCATTGAATGATTTGCTCTTGAACGGAAGCGGACAATTCTTCCACTTCTTCGTGTAAGATCTCTATGGTTAACACAGGCATGCCCCTTTTTTCGGATTACGATTACACCACTTCTTCTTTTCCGTAAGCCTCGATGATTTTTTGCACCAAACTATGACGAACCACGTCCGTATCCTGGAACCGAATGAAGGCGATTTCTTTGATACGTTCCAGAATCCGTTCCGCTTCGCGCAGACCAGATTTTTTCCCTTTTGGCAAGTCGATCTGGGTAATATCGCCAGTCACTACCATTTTGGAACCAAAACCGAGCCTGGTCAAAAACATTTTCATTTGCTCTGGAGTCGTATTTTGCGCCTCGTCCAAAATGACAAATGAATCTTCCAGCGTTCTGCCGCGCATATATGCCAATGGAGCTACTTCAATCAACCCGCGCTCCATCATTTTGCTTACCTGTTCGTTGCCGAGCATATCATATAATGCATCGTAGAGTGGACGCAGGTAGGGATCTACCTTTTCCTGCAAATCACCAGGCAAAAAGCCCAGACTTTCTCCTGCTTCAACAGCAGGTCGAGTCAAGACAATCCGCTTTACTCTTCCGTTTTTCAGAGCGTTTACCGCCATGACTACCGCCAGATAGGTTTTCCCTGTTCCAGCAGGGCCAATACCGAACACGATGTCCGATCGTTTGATGGCTGATAAGTAATGACGCTGTCCTAGCGTTTTGGCGCGAATCAGCTTACCTTTTTGTGTACGGGCTACTTCTTCCTCGTACAATTCCAGAAGCTGATCGCCTTCCCCCCGCTCGACAAGCTGCATCGCATAGGTGATGTCTCGTTCTGACAAGGTAATTCCGCGTTTGATTAGCTGCAGGAGCTTGTCAAACAGCTCCGTAAGCTTATCCACTTCCGGCTTGTCACCACTTATCACCAATTCATCATTGCGGGTGAAGATTTTTGCCGTTGTCTTTTCCTCAATCTGTTTTAAATACACATCATGCGGACCTAACAGCAATAATGCCTCGTTTGCATCTGAAAACTGGATTTTTACCTCTTCTTGTACCTGCAAAAGGTCTCCAACTCCTTGCCACGGTGATGGGAAATTTATTGGCCAACATTACTAATTGGCATTGTCACTGGTATTTTGTCCTGGAGCCGGAGGCAAGGCCACAATCGGCTGCTCAAGGGCAATATCCTCAATGACCGCATAGTGAATACTCAAGTAAACTTTACCATTCTCTGTCTTGGCGTGCAAAACTTTTTCGTCCTTAATGACAGCCTCTTTGCCGGCTTTGGAAAGGACATCACGACGCGCAAATTGCTTTCCGAGCGCGATCGCCTCCTCCTCCGTGATGCTTTTGCTGCGGTCTTCCCGCTCATACAGGCTTACTTTTTTCCATCCAAGAGGCAGTGAATACTGGGAGTACCCTAGCTGGACACGCGTTTCCTTCGCCTCGAACTTTTCAAATGGGATAGTTTGAAACGGCCACAGCTGCACGGCATACGAGCCTACAACTAGATAGAACAAGTCCTGTTTCTGACCCGTCAAATGATAGCTCTTGCGATTGATCGGGACCGTTACGTTGCTGACGTACCATACTTCGCCTTCCACTTTTCCTTTTGCCGCTACGAGCCCTTGTCTCGTATCATTGCCAATTATGCCGGAAATCAGAACTTGTCCTTTGTCCACAAATTGATTCACTTGCACCATGCTTTTTCCCGCTTCTGCTTCAACCCGATGGATGACCGCTTTCTTTTTCGCGATCAGGTGGCGCGGGCCAAACTGCTTAGCGGGCTCTTGTACTTCTTTTTCCACGACCTGAATGGTGACTTTGGTTCCCTCAATATGAACACCGATCCAGGAAGCTTCCGGAAGCAGCTCGGTCATTTCTTTTTGCAGGATCTGCGGTTCTTTTAGTTTGACCTTCCAAGCCCCATGTTTAATCCCCACTTTTTCGGCGACCTGTTCGACCTGCCCGGGTGTTAACCTTACTGTCCCCTGAATCTCGATGCTCCACACAAAAGTGGAGAGCATGTACATCCCAAAAAGAAATAAAAATGCGCCTATGGCAAACCCCGCTCGCCTGCGGATCCGAATGAGCCAAAACGGGAATCCGCCGCGGTTGGTCACATGACTCTTACAGCCTGTCTCACGAAGAAGCGGACGGAGACGGTAGTAATCTCGTATGAGGATGTCAAATTGTCCTTGTCCACTTCCGCTGCGGGAGATATTCCAGATGTGGATACCTTCCCGCACCGCAAGATTCACCAATCGTTCAAACCGTTTGCCGCGAATCGTGACGGTAATGTGCCCTTCATACCATTCCTTCATCAAATTTCGCATCCGATATGCCCCCTTACGATTTCTCCACGAATTTGACTCCTCCGATCTTGCCTTCCAAGAGCACCTCTTCCGGCAAAATAGCCCGAATGACCAGCTGCTCGCCACGAACAATTAATTGGCCATTCGTTAAGAGCAAGCGAAGCTCTTTTTCTGAAAAATGGAGAACTCCGCGATGATTTTCTATGTACATTTGCAATTGGCCGATCATCGTGATGCGCGGGACTTCCAAAACCACATCCTGCGGCAAATCCAGTACGCCAACGGCTAAATGGCGCAATCGACGGCTCCATCGCTTCATGGTAAGCCCCTCCCCCCGTCATAGTGGCGCTTCGACCTTGATATACTGCTCTGGCAAGCCACATCCAAGTGCCCCGCGGGTGCGTCCTAGTGGCGCTTCGACCTTGATATACTGCTCTGGTAAGCCACATCCAAGTGCCCCACGGCTAATCAGTTTGCTCCCAAAAGGGGTACATTCCTCTTATAACCCTATGCGGATGGGGGCAGGATTCATGCTATGAAAAACGTCTTCCGATATTCACACAACGAAGGGAAAGCTTCTGGTATGAAAAAAAGCCCCGTCCCCTCTAACCGAGGAAACAGAGCTTTTCTTGATTGGTTATCGCTTTTTCTGATATTCATGTGGCGCATATGGCATCTTGGCACGCGGTGGGGAAAAAATCAACGCCCACTTCATGCCTTCCCGAGCAGAAATAACCGGGACGTTTCTTTGCACGGATGCCGTCTCGATCGGTTCCTCCAAGCTCGCTTCCAAAACGTGATCGGGAGCAGAGCTATCTTCCCTGAGATCCACCAAAGAGTGCGTTTCAGCATACTTCGGTTCAATTGTTTCTTCTTTTGTGGGACTGATCACATTTCCAGGCCGAGGCTGAGACATGCCTCCACCGTGCACCGGAGTCAGTACTGGACGCCGGCTGCCCGCCTTGTTTTTCGCATCTCCTTTTAGCTTGCCAATTGCCTTAAACCCAAGGAATGCCAAAATAACCGGCCAAAACTTGACTACCAGGACAATCGCTAACTCAATTAGCTCTTCCATAGTTTGCCCTACTTCTTATCTTCTTCTGTTGGTTTGGTGTTGCCAAAGGATTGACGCATGGTGGTATCCGCTGCCAGATTTTGCAAATTGTAATAATCCATGACACCCAGCTTGCCACTGCGCAGCGCTTCCGACATCGCGAGAGGAACCTCTGCTTCCGCCTCGACCACCTTCGCACGCATTTCTTGCACGCGGGCTTTCATCTCTTGCTCTGTAGCGACCGCCATCGCACGGCGTTCTTCCGCTTTCGCTTGGGCAATGCGCTTATCCGCCTCGGCTTGGTCCGTCTGCAGCTGTGCTCCGATGTTTTTGCCTACATCAACATCTGCGATATCGATGGAGAGGATTTCGAAAGCCGTACCGGCATCCAATCCTTTGTTCAATACGGTTTGCGAAATACGGTCAGGGTTTTCCAGCACATCCTTATGGCTGCCGGAGGAACCGATTGTGGTGACAATCCCCTCACCAACACGGGCAATAATCGTTTCTTCCCCGGCACCACCGACAAGACGGTCGATATTCGCGCGTACGGTTACTTTTGCTTTTGCTCTCACTTCGATCCCGTCTTTGGCCATTGCGGCGACGATCGGGGTCTCAATCACTTTTGGATTTACGCTCATTTGCACCGCTTCCAACACATCACGACCAGCCAGATCAATGGCCGCCGCACGTTCAAAGCCTAGCGGGATATCTGCTCGTTGCGCGGCTACAAGCGCATCTACCACACGATCCACATTCCCGCCTGCCAGGTAATGGCTCTCCAATTGATTGGTATCAATCGCCAGCCCCGCTTTATGCGCTTTGATCATCGGGTTGACGATCCGGGAAGGGATTACCCGTCGCAAGCGCATAGCAATCAGTGTAAGAATCCCGACTCTGACACCGGAAGCCAATGCCGAGATCCACAGCATAACGGGTACAAAGGTAAAGAAGATTGATAGTACGATGATTGCCACAAAGGCAATAAAAATAATTGGTAATAATCCATCCATGCGAAGTATCGCTCCTTACTCAATTTTGTCTTGCTCTTGCACCACGACACGGGTACCTTCCACATAAGTGACCACGACTGCAGTGCCTGCTGGAATAAATCCGCCTGATGTGACGGCGTCCACCCTTTTGCCCTCAATTTTCACGACACCCGATGGACGCAGCGGTGTCAAGGCGATCCCTGTCTTCCCTTGGAGCTCCCGTTGATTCTGCGGAGCTACATAGCCTTCCTCGTTTTGCTGAGAGTGATCAAGGATCAGTTTTTTCCAGATCCCTTTAAATCCAAAGTACTTGTATAGCACAATGGAGACGATCACCGTCACCAACAGGGCGATACCAAGAGATGTGATTCCTTGTTTCGTGTCATACGCAGCGAGCACGAGTCCACTGACCATGCTGGCAAAACCCAGCGCTCCCACTATACCTCCTGGCAAGAACAGCTCAAGGATCAGCATCAACACCCCGAGTAAAAACAGCATGATATGCACCCAACTTGCAAATCCTGCTACGTAATGGCCGAAGAAATATAACGCAAACGAGCAGATCCCAATTGCACCCGCAATCCCAAAACCGGGATGGAAGATCTCCACTGCGATTCCCACCAGTCCTATGATAAGCAAAATACTCATCACGAAAGGACTCGTCACGATACGGGCGATCTTTTCTCCGACGGTCGGTTCAATTTGCTGGACTGACTGTAGATCGACACCGAGTGATTGCAATAGGGCATCCCGATCCTTCACGACCAAGTCTGCATAGCCCAGTTCTTTTGCTTTGATAGCATCAAGTGAAAGAACGGTTCCTTTTGTTTTAATCCCTGGAAGCTCTAGATCCATTTCCACCATCGCACGGGCTATTACCGGATTTCGCTGATTTAATTCAGCGGCGGCTTGCATTTTATTCGACCAAGCCGAGATCAATTTCACCCCTGCGGCATTGCCAGATAAATCGATCGGAGTTGCTGCACCGATGCTCGCTCCTGGTGCCATCGCAATCTTGTCCGCATTCAAAGCGATGTAGGTGCCTGCCGAAAACGCCTGGTTATCGATAAAAGCAACAACATCCATCGGAGCTTGTCGTACCAATTGACCAATACTATCAGCGGCGGTAATCTCTCCACCGGGGGTATCCATATCCAGAATGACGAGATCGGCCCCCTGTTCTTCCGCCTCTACAAATGCACGCGTCAAATAGCTTTCCAGCCCGCGCTCGATTTCTTGCTGAACCGAAATCCAGACCACTCGCTTATACTCCTGCGCATGCATCGGTTTTGCGGCTCCAAACAACATCGAGAGGCTATAGATCACAAGAAAGAGATACACGAAAAGTTTGCTGCGATTTTGAAGATCGACGTTTTCAACAATCATTGTCATTTTTCCCTCCTTCCTGACATACTCTCACGATCGCTATCTTGGTATACGAACAACATGAAAAGTCGTTTCATTTATTTTCCTGTCCTGGGTAACATAGTAAAACCCGGTCGGAAGCCCGACCGGGTTATATACTTTATGATGGAAGCTCTTCGGAAACGATTCGTTGGACGAGATTTCCATCAGCTTTCCCTTTTACCTTTGGCATGATCAGCCCCATCACCTTGCCCATCTCCTTTTTGGAAGATGCACCGGATGTCGCGACTGCCTCACGAACGATTTGACGTATGTCATCCTCGCTCAATTGCGCGGGAAGGTATGCTGTAAGAACTTCAATCTCTTCTTTTGTTTTACTCGCCAGATCTTCGCGACCGGCTTTTTCAAACTCATGGAGGGATTCACGGCGTTGTTTCAGCTCACGGGTCAAGATGGTTAGCTCTTCGTCTTCAGACAAAGTGCCGCCTTTATTAATCTGTTCGTTGGTAATAGCAGCTTTCACCATGCGAATTACAGAGAGCTTCAAGGTCGCCTTGTCCTTCATCGCCTGCTTCATATCTTGATTTAACCGCTCTATTACACTCATGATTAGTCCCCCGTAATCCAATTAGAACTTGCGTTTGCGAGCCGCTTCGGATTTTTTCTTACGCTTAATGCTAGGCTTTTCAAAGTGGCGGCGCTTACGAAGTTCAGCAAGTACCCCTGCCTTTGCGCTTTCACGCTTAAAGCGGCGAAGAGCACTATCCAACGTCTCGTTTTTCTTAACGCGAATTTCTGCCATCTGTCTTCCCTCCCTCCGCTATAAACAGTGGGACAAACTGTTCAAGCACAGACTGTCAAATTACATTATAGGACAGAGCACCTGCCTAGGTCAACCTCA
>DASQNU010000188.1:0-73681 GCA_035644815.1 Bathyarchaeia archaeon
GATGAGCATTTGGCGAAAGACGGATTACAGGATGTTTTAGACTTTTTCATGCGCCAGCAAGAAATCCGCACCGACTTTTATGTCATCATCACGAAGAATGTGAATGCCTTCAATGTCATGAGCATCTATGATCCGTTGGAAAAGATTCCGGCGAGTCGACTGCAAAAAGGATTGGAGACGTCGGAAAACAACTGGGCGCCAACTGTTTCGATCACTTTGGACGAGCTTTTATCGGATTTGATATCGGAAGGAAAGGAGCCTGTGCTGACGGGTCTGGAAATAAAGGGGGATATCAAGGCGGGGAATTCGCAGGACAATATCAATCGGGTCAATTCAAAGGCTTTGTTGCGGTACAACGCGATTGGTGTTTTAAAGAATGACAAATTGATTGGATGGTTGACAGAGGCAGAAAGCAAAGGATACGCGTACGTCACAAATCGCGTGGACAGCACAGTAGAAGAGATTCCCTGCAATAAAAATGGGTATGTGATGATTGATATCATCAGAAACGATACGAATGTGAAAGGGAGAGTAACAAAGGGTCATCCGGAAGTGGAAGTCGTGATCAGAGCGGAGGCCAATATAGGCGAAGTGGACTGCAAGATCGATTTGTCAGATACAAAGTCAATTTACGAACTAGAGAGCAAAGCCGAGCGTCAGATCAAAGAGCGGATAGAAAAATTGGTGAAGCGGGTGCAGCATCAATACAAATCGGATATTTTTGGCTTTGGTTCCGCTATACAAAGATCTGCCCCAAAGGAGTGGAACACGTTAAAACATAATTGGGACAGAGAATTCCCCCTGACACAAGTCCGAATAACAGCGGATGTAAGAATCCGACGTACAGGAAAGGTTGGCAATTCATTTATTCAAAATCTTGAACAGAGATGAAGGGAATGATGATTATGTTGCCCGCCTTATTCATCCTGCTTTTCGCTGTGATCATTTGCATCATCGAAGTTCCCCGGTTAAGGGAGAATCAGCGCCATAAAGAACTCTACGTGTTTTCATTCCTCCTTTTTATCGGTGTAGGGTTGAGCGTGCTGACGGCTCTGCAGATAAAAATACCTAATCCTCTTGACATTATCGCATTCATTTACAGGCCCGTCAGCATTCTCATATACGGCAAAGACTAGAGGGTGCCTTATCCATCGCAGACGGGAAAGGAGGAATAAAATCATGCAGGCGATCGAGAAGATACACCCTCGGCAATTTTTCATTCTAGTATTTCTGTATGTCGTTGGGGATGCGGTACTGTATGTACCTGGACTTCTCACTGCTGAAGCAAAACAGGATGCCTGGGTATCGGCCATGATTGGGTGGGCAGAAGGGATCATCATGGTGTTACTGTATAGTGTGCTTAGCAATCGTTACCCTGGGCTCTCTCTCATCGAATACAGCGAAACGTTACTGGGAAAATGGCTGGGGAAAATGGTAGGAATCCTGTTTATCAATTATTTATTCATCGACGCTTCCCTTATGCTGATGGAAATCGGCGACTTTGTCACAACCGTAATGATGCCCGAAACTCCGATTGAAGTAACGCTTATCTTGTTTGCTGGCATCATTGTCTTGGGCACGTTCTTTGGCTTGGAAACCATCGCTCGGACGGGAGAATTGCTGTTTCCCTGGTTTATCTTCCTTTTCTTATTGATGATTGTCTTTGTTCTTCCCAAAGCAGAGCCAACGAACATGCAACCAGTACTTGCCCAGTCATTTACGTCGATTGTGAGCGGGAATCTGAGACTTTTTGGATATATGCTGGAAACGGTCATTCTGATAATGCTCTTTCCCTATGTCAAGGCAAGCAGACTTACGGGCAAAGCTTATCAATTGGGCGTGTTCCTGGGCAATAGTGTTTTGACCATAGTCACTGCTGTATCCATTCTGGTGCTTGGCGCAGAGATTACGGTGATGTACGCATACCCCAGCTATTCTCTAGCAAGGAAGATTGAAGTAGGGGATTTCTTTGAGCGGATAGAAGCGATTATGGCCATCATCTGGTTTATCAGCATTTACCTGAAGATTACCATCTGCTTTTTCGGTACCTCGTTAGGATTGGCTCAGGTGCTCGCCTTAAAAGATTACCGCCCGCTGGTGGTGCCCCTGGGATTCATCATGGTTCCGATGGCCATAGCTTCTGTGCCCAATCGCCCGTACTTCGACATGTTTGTTTCGAAGTATTGGATGCCTTATTCGCTTACCTATGGGTTGGTATTGCCATTATTGCTTCTGCTTCTTTCGTTCATTTTTGATAAAAAAAAGAACGAGAATACGGTATGAAACGAATGTGAGGGCAGATACATGTGAGTTGGCAGGAGTTGATGGAGTCGACTTGCCCCTCCTAATTGTTGTCAGCCATTTACTACGTTGGCCCGATTTTGAATCATTCTGGAGGCACAGCGGTATTTTGAAAAGGTTGTGCCTACCTGGTATATTCGCCACTCGAACAATTCATTCGTCATCTAGTTAATTTTTGCTAAAACTTAAATTACCGTCGTACAGACACCTTATTAATTTTAGGGGGATGGAAGAGGCAACATTGTAAAACCTTGGATCGTAAAATCGCTTACGGTCTAAGGTTTTTTATTATGTGGTTCCAAAGCAACTGTACGGGTCGCTTAAGTTTAGGCGGATTTTTCCATGCAGTTGGTTAAACATATTGCGGAAATTCTCCGTAATGGAAATCAAGACCAATAAAAGTAGCTTCTGTTATAATAGGCATACGCAAAATGGGGGATTCAAATTCCGACTGTATAGAAAAAAGGGGGAAATGATATGGGAAATACGATTCAGATGTTTCGGGATTGGACGTTATTTGAAAAAGTTTGGCTTGTACTATTCACAGCGGTTAACATTTATTTATTCTTTGCATTCGAAGATTCTCTTTTGGGACTGATCTCTTCGCTAACAGGGATGATGTGTGTCGTCCTTGTAGCAAAGGGCAAGATTTCGAACTATTACTTTGGCATCGTACAGACGGCGTCCTATGCATATATTTCATACGGCTACTCCCTATATGGGGAAGCTATGCTGAATGCCTTTTTTTACTTACCCGTTCAGTTTATCGGTATATACATGTGGTCGAAAAACCGAACAAAGCACAGTGTTAAAGGAGAAGATGTAGCCGTGAAGCGGCTCAGCAAGCGAGGCTGGATTTATCTGGTTCTCATTGCGATCGTAGGGATCATCCTGTACGCGGAATTGTTGCACATGATCGGTGGTCAGGCAGTTCGCCTGGACTCTGCAGCTGTTGTGCTTTCGGTCATTGCACAGATACTCATGCTGAAACGGTATGCGGAACAATGGGCGCTTTGGATTGCCGTCAACGTGCTCTCCATTTCTCTTTGGGTCGTAACATTGGTTACACAGGGAGGAAATGATTTTAATATGGTTGTCATGTGGTCAGCCTTTCTGGTTAACTCCATATACGGCTACTATAACTGGACCAAGCTAAGCAAATCACAGGAGGCTGTAAAAGAATGACCGTAGGCAAGGTAGGCATGTACGGCGGAAAATTCCTTCCGTGTCCACATATGGGGCATGTTTATTCGATGATACGTGCTTCCACCATGGTGGATGAGTTACATGTAATCGTTTCATATGATGAAGAGCACGAAAAGAAATTATGCGCGGGCGGGAAAATTCCCCATATTCCGTATCGTATCCGACTTCGATGGTGGTCTCAGCTCACGAAGGATTTGCCGCATGTACATGTCCATGCGGTGTACGAACAACAAACGGGAGATATTTCTGATTGGGAACGAGGAGCAGAAGGGATTAAAGCCGCTATTGCAAAACCGATAGATACCGTATTCAGCTCCGAGCATGCATACACAGACATTTTCCGCAATCTATATCCGAATGCCCGGCATATAGTGATTGATGCGAATCGAATATCCTATCCGATCTCAGGAACAAAACTGCGTACTGACGGGGTAATGAAACACTGGGATATGCTGCCTGAGATCGTGAAACCTTACTTTGTGAAGAAGGTAGTCGTAGTGGGAACGGAAAGCTGCGGGAAATCTACCTTGGTTCGTAACCTTGCCAACCTCTACAATACGACCTATGTAGAAGAATGGGGACGTACTTATTATGAGAGGCTTGGAGGCTGTGAGGATATTACTTTGCCAGATGATTATCCTGAGATCGCTTTTGAACATAAATATCATGAAAAGGTGCAAGGATCGAAAGCAAATAAGGTTGTCTTCATTGATACCGAAGCCATTGTCACACAGTATTACTCCATCCTTTACCTGAATAAACGGCACGCCGTACTGGATGAAGTTGCACGCACGCAGCAGTATGACCTTTGGTTATTCCTTGAACCTGACGTGAAATGGGTTAACGACGGAACCCGATCATTCGGTGACCAACAAGTGCGTGAAAAGAACAATGCGCTACTCAAAGGACTTTTGGACGAATTTGGCGTTCCATATAAAACAATTTCAGGCGACTATCAACAACGTTTGGAACAATCTGTACGTCTCGTTAACGAAATGATTGAAATGAAAGGTTTATAGCGGATAGCCCAGTATAAGCAGTTAAAAATGATTGTTCCATGGTCCAAGGTTAATACGCAGAGATTTTAGTCTAATAGCATTAAATGTCCGGTAAAGCATAATTATCGGGCTTTTTTTATCCCTTAATATAAAAACTGTAAAAAATGATCTTTAGGTTACAAGGGTACGATTATTTAAAATTCATATATTCTTTGGTAATATATTTGAAGTGAATATATAACGATGAAGGTTCGCATCACATTTGTCAATACAAGGAGGCTATTCCGATGAACCTCGAATTCGATGGGAACATTCAACCCGTGTACAGTTTTTACAATCATCAAGAACTGAGTACAGCGCTTAACGAGTTAGAGCAAAATAGTCAGAATCGGGTAAAAGTGGATCAGATAGGTTTATCCAACCAAGGGCGTCCGATATGGAGAGCAAAAGTGGGGAAAGGAAAGAAAGTTGTTCTGGCATCCAGTTATATTCACGGTAATGAGCCAACAGGAGCAACTGTATTGCTCAATCTGTTGCGTTTTCTGGGGTCGAGTGAATCACCTCTGGCTAAACGTTTGCGAAATGAGCTGACATTTGTTGCCGTTCCAATGGCAAATCCCGATGCTGTCGAATTGAATCGGCATAACAATGTAATGACTTGGGAACAAGTGGTGAAGCATTATCCCGACCTTGCTGAGGTTAATCCCCCTTTTTATTACAAGCCTGAGAATGATAGTGATCCAGCCGGATTCAATGTAAATCTTGATTTTCGCTCGAACCTTGATTACACTCCGTCTCCGGATGATTTTCCATTCCATGCAGGCTGGTATCTGACGCCAGAAGCCAGAGCGCTTGCTGCTGTTTACAAGCAGTTGCAGATCGAATATGGCAAAGTTGATACATACATTGATTTGCACAACCAAAACGCAGATAATGCGGAAACGGA
Source organism: Bathyarchaeia archaeon (assembly GCA_035644815.1). Classification (GTDB taxonomy): domain Bacteria; phylum Bacillota; class Bacilli; order Brevibacillales; family Brevibacillaceae; genus Brevibacillus_F. Next base: position 5,452 of record DASQNU010000188.1, read on the forward strand.
TCGCGTACAGGAGACAGGTGAACCGGCTCTTCTCTCCATAAGCGGGGTCATGATCAATGAGCCACATGCAACGGGCGAATACTCCAAACAACTCACCTTGATCGCCTACGATGCATTAATCGAGCATGGCTTTCATAGAATCACGCGCTTCCCGGAATTGCATGCACCCATGACCTCTCTGGGAGCATTTGCGCAAAATGGCAGCGGGGTAGTTTTGTTTGAAGCCCTGCATTCCTCCAATTTGGAGCAGGAAACTTGTGAAGCCATCATCAAGTCTGAGGAAACGGCCGTTTTTGCTGTATTGGAAGCGATAGCAAGCGGAAGTGTACAATCCATCGACCCGCATACCTATGACCGGATACCCAAGGGGACCCTTGATCCATCAAAAGTATAGACAATTCAAGTTAACGGATGATAAAACATTGAAGTAAACCTATAGTTTTGTGGCGAATATTGGTAATATTTCTGACGTTACGAAGACATGATACAACATGCCGGCACTGCCGATCTGATTTTTTCCATAACGTATCTGGTGTCTTTTTTATCGCACACCATCACACTTCCCTAAGGGGATATCATCAATACTGAGGCGTCTAGAGGCTTCAGACAAGAGTAGTGTGGAAGTTGAGAATGGCTAGAAGAACAGCGGAAAGCGGCGAATCGATTTAGCTTCGCTGCTTTTTGATTCCCATGGAACGGAGAATGTGTTACCTCAGGCATCTTTTTTATGATATTGTACGGCAGCGGATTGCAGCAGACTGACCGAAACGATATCAGTATTGAAAAGCTACCATAACCAGTAAAGTTAATGAAAAATTATAAGAAAATTAAATATTGTTTGCGCTTTCAATTTAACTGTACTATTAGAGCAAAGGGGGTGGATCGGATGCAAGATAAAAAATGGCTGATCGCAGTCATACTATTATTCGGCGTCTTTTTCTATTTATTTATTTGCTTTGCCGTTGACGCTCAAAAGATTCTGGACGTTGCCACTGAATTGCGGGGAAGAGCCCCATCTTCCAATCAGCCCTATCATCTTGTGCTGATAGAGCAGGAGCAAAGCCACCCCTATTGGCAAATGGTAGAGAAGGGAGCGCTAGAATCTGCCCAACAGTATGGCATGGAAATAGAGTTTAATGGACCTGTGCGCTTCAGCATGGAGGAGCAGATCAAATTATTGGAGAAAGCCATCGCTGCAAAAGTCGATGGGATCATCGTGCAAGGACTCAACGATTCGAAGTTCAGTCCAGTGATCAATCGTGCCATCGAAAAGGGAATCCCCGTACTAACGATCGATACGGATGCTCCAAATAGCAAACGCTTAACTTATGTTGGTACAGATAACTTTGAAGCAGGCAAACAGTTGGGATATGCGGTGGTGAAAGCTACGGGAGGCAAAGGGAAAATCGGCGTGATCATCGGGAGCGATACTGCGGAAAATCAGATTCTTCGACTAAAAGGATTTCAATCGATCGTGGAACAGTACCCGGATATGGTCATTTTGTCGGTGAGATCATCGAACATCTCCCGCATTGAAGCAATTCAGCAAGCGGTGGACATGTTGCAAAGGCATCCAGATATGAACATCATGGTGGGCACAAGTGCGCTGGACGGGATCGGCATTCTACAGGCAAAGAAAAGCCTGGGGCGCGATGAGGTCAAGATTTTCGGCTTTGATAACTTACCGGAAATGCTGGAAGCCATCCAAAATGGCGAGATCGTGGCCACGGTGTCACAACGACCGTATTTGATGGGATATGATTCCGTTCGCTTGTTGAATGATTACCTTCATCATAAGTCATTGCCGAAGCAGCACTTCACGCAAATCGCGGTCATCGATAAGAGCAATGTGACATTGGAGTGAAATCACTTGAACATTCGAACCAAATTATTCATTTTCATTCCGTTACTCGTCATCCTGATGAACCTGGTTTCCTTTTTTATCTTTGACAGCAGCAAACGGGTACAGGAAAGTTACAACCTCATGATGGACCGCATCCTTTTGTATAAGCAGATTTCCTTTGAAACGGAAGAAAATCTACGATACCTGAACCGTTACCTGATTCGTCTGGACATCGACAGCTACCCTGAATTTATCGGTCATATGGAAGCTCTCCGCGCGCTAAAGCAGGAGTTGATGAATCAGGAAACGAATGAAACCAATCATCTGCAGATCATTAATCTGAACAACATGATCGATACGTTTCTGGGACAAGTCCAGCAAACCATTGCCAGCGTTAACCAGAAGGGCTTTCATAGCAATGCACGCAGCTACTACGAAGCGGAAAAGTCGGCACGCTTCATCCGGGAACACGGGCAGACGCTGGTTGACATGGAACTGAGCTATTACCAGCCCATTTATCAAGAGATCATGAGAACGACAGATCGCATGAACCTCTTGGGCTTCTGGCTCTTTATTACGACGACGCTGCTCAGCATTGTCTTTGCCATCTGGATCTCACGCAGCATCACCAACCCAATCCGCCGGCTCGTAACCGTCGCCAAGCGCATTTCCAAAGGTGATTTGCAGACCAAGGCCCCGGAACTCCACAGCGGGGACGAGATCGGCATTCTTTGCAAGAGTTTTAACCAAATGCTGGACAATCTCCAGCAGCTCATGCTGCAAAATATGGAGAGTTTGGAGAAGGATCGGCTGGTCAAAGAATTTGAACTAAAATCGCTGCAAAGTCAGATCAATCCGCATTTTCTGTTTAACACACTCAATGGAATTGCAAAGCTTGCCTACATCGAAGGGGCTGAGCAAACCAGCGAGTTGACGATTTCAGTATCCAAACTTCTTCGGTACAATCTGCAGAGGCTCGATCAGCCAGTTACATTACGGGATGAGATGGAGCATGCCCAGGAGTACTTTGCCATCCAAAAAGCCCGCTTCCGGGATCGAGTGGAAATGATTACCGAATTCGATGAAAGGGCTCTCGATCAATTGATACCTTGCCTTACTCTGCAGCCTATTCTTGAAAACGCCTTTGTCCATGGGATTGAGGAGATTGAAGAAGGTGCTGTTTTGAGGCTAAAGATTGAATACGAAGAGCCCTTTGTCAAGGTCGAAATTTCCGATAACGGGACAGGGATGACGGAAGAAATGCGTCAAAAACTATTGAATTCGGACACGGATCGGCTTTCCAGGCCAAGCAAAGGACACTCAACGGGATTGGGAACGCTCAATGTCTTTAAACGGCTTCATCTTTTCTTTGACGGGGAAGAACAGATCGATATCAAGAGCGAACGAAATCATGGGACAACGGTCATTTTCAGGATTCCTCATAAAACCAATACAGTTTAACGGAATGGGCAGGGCACGTAGGATCAGCTCACGAAAAGGAGGTCTCGTTTTGTACCGGCTATTGATTGCAGATGATGAAGCGCTTGAGCGAGAGGGTTTAGAAATGATGGTTAGCCACATGCTGCCAGATACGTTCCGGATCTTTCACGCGGCAAACGGGAGAAAAGCCATTCAGATGGCTGAAGAAATTCGGCCTGATATCATCTTTATGGATATTAAGATGCCAGGAATCCAGGGGCTGGATGCGATCCGTGAAATCGTAAACCGGGATCCACACACCCGTATCATCCTGGTTACGGCTTATGATCATTTCGCCTATGCCAAGGAAGCGGTGGCCCTGGGAGTGAAAGAGTACATTTTAAAGCCGGCAAAAAAGCAAGAAATCAAGGATATTTTACACAGAATGTTGCATGAGCTTGGACGGGAAAAAAGCAAAAGGAGCACGGAGCTCGAGCTGCGAGAGAAGCTTTCACAATTGCTTCCTTTGGCTGAAAACGAATTTACCGTCATGCTCATGCTTGATTGTGCGCAGGGAATTGACATTCAGCATCTGGCTGGTCTGCTTGACTATAAATGGGGACGAGGCTGCGCCATTGTCTTAGCTTTCCCGCAGCAGCGAAAAGGAGGAACGCTGACTGGCTGGGATCCACGGACATTCCTGGAAGATTTGAAACATTTCTTGAAGCCACAGCTTCCATGCGCTATTAGCCCCGTGCTTTTGGGCCATTGCTCCATATTTATTCCTTTTCCCATAGACTTTTCTCAGACATCCTGCCATGAAGAAGCGTTACAATGGTCTAAAAAACTACAGATATGGATCGATCAAAAATATGAGCTGAAGGTACAAGTTGGAATAGGGTCGTTACAAGAAGGGATCGACGGGCTGCGATACTCCTATCGGGAGGCATTGCGAAATACAGGATACGATTTCCATACAGATCCATTGAGCCATGTTGAACAAGCCGTGGAAGCCATGAATGTGGGCATCCTCTATTCTGGCGAAGGGCGGGGACAGACCAAGGTCATTGAAAGGGTACTAGCCTTCTTGCACGAAAATTACCAAGAAGATATCACCATGGAGCAGGCGGCCGAATATGTGAACTTAAGTCCTTTTTATTTCAGTAAAATGTTCAAGCTGCATAGCGGAGAGACGTTTAGCGATTATTTGACGCGGTTGCGCATCGACCAAGCGAAAAGGCTCATTGCGAATCAAGACCTGAGCCTGAAGGAAATTTGCTTTAAGGTCGGGTATAAGGATCCGAACTACTTCAGCCGGGTTTTCAAGAAGGTCACGGGATTAACGCCAACAGAATATCGCCAAAAACGGCTATAGTCCTTGTTCCAAGACAAGGACTTTTTTGTTGTGGAAACAAATTGGTGCTAGATTTTGGGAAATATGAACAGTTTCCCAAAACGGAGGTTAAACCAATGCGGATTTTGCACAAACAAGTGAAGATCGTTTTGATTTGGTAAAGCGAGCCCGGATGCTACGATGAAAATGTAAGCGCAATCATTCGAAAAAAGAGGGGGAACCAACATGATGAAATGGGGCAAAAAACTTGGTCTCGGCGCCGCAGTGATGGCATTGGCGGTCTCCATTACCGGTTGCGGAGTCGTCTCCACCGGTGAGCAGCCAGCGGCACAAGAAGCAGGGCAAAAACAGGAAGCCCAGAGTACGGAAAAGAAGGATGACAAAATTGTGATCGGCATGTCCATGGACACTCTCAAGGAAGAACGCTGGCAAAAAGATCGCGATATTTTCATCGCTAAGGTTGCAGAACTCGGCGGAGAAGTAAAAGCGCTCGCAGCCGATGGAAATGATGCTACGCAACTGAGCCAGGCGGAACAGTTAATTTCCCAAGGCGTGGATGTGTTGGTTGTCATACCACATAATGCGGAAGCAACCGCACCCATTGTGGAAAAAGCCCACAAAGAAGGGATCAAGGTGATCTCTTATGACCGTCTCATCAAGAACTCCGATGTCGATTACTATCTCTCCTTTGACAATGTCCGGGTTGGAGAAATGCAGGCACAGGCGATCGTAGAAAAAGCGCCAAAAGGAAATTACGTATATATCGGCGGAGCCGACACGGATAACAATGCTCACATGTTTAAAGAAGGCGCAATGAACGTACTGAAGCCCTTGGTGGAAAAAGGCGACGTCAAAATCGTCTATGATCAGTTCTCCAAAGACTGGAAGCCGGAAGAGGCATTGAAGAATATGGAAAATGCCCTGACAGCCAACAACAATGATGTTCAAGCGGTCGTAGCTGCGAACGATGGGACTGCAGGCGGTGCAATCCAGGCACTGACTGCCCAAGGATTGGCAGGGAAGGTTCCCGTTTCCGGACAAGATGCAGACCTTGCTGCGGTACAGCGCATCGCAGAAGGGACACAAACGATGACGGTCTACAAACCCATTACAGCGATCGCTTCAAAAGCTGCCGAAATGGCGGTTGCTTTGGCAAAAGGAGAAACCGTCCAGGCAGACAAGAAAGTAAACAACGGCAAGATCGATGTGCCATCCATTTTGTTAGATCCAATCCCCGTCACAAAAGAAAACCTTGCAGATACGGTGATCAAGGATGGATTCCACAAGCTGGAAGACGTCTATAAGAATGTTCCGCAGGATCAATGGCCGAAGAGATAAGGCTGATCATGATGAGTATAGGACGGTCCTCAAGGCTGTCCTATGCTCCATCATGCAAAGGGGAGTTGACGGCATGTACGCGCTGGAAATGATCGAGATTACAAAGGAATTTCCTGGAGTGAAAGCATTGGATCGCGTGAGTTTCAAAGTAAAAAAAGGCGAAATCCATGCTTTGTGCGGTGAAAATGGAGCCGGGAAATCGACACTCATGAAAGTGCTCAGCGGCCTGTATCCAGCTGGTACCTATCAGGGTGAAATACGGATCGAAGGCGAGAAAAAAGAATTTCATCAAATTACGGATGCAGAGACTGCCGGCATTGCCATCATTCACCAAGAATTGGCATTGGTCAAAGATATGACGGTGGGAGAGAATATTTTTCTTGGTGCCGAACCTACCAAACGAGGAGTGATCCAGTGGGATGAACTCTACCATCAAGCGGCTGGGTGGCTGAAAAAGGTAGGGTTGAAAGTCAGCCCCGAGACGAAGATCGGAACCCTTGGAATCGGCCAACAACAGCTCGTTGAGATTGCCAAAGCGTTATCCAAGAACACAAAGATCCTTATACTGGACGAACCGACAGCAGCCCTCACGGAAAGTGAGGTGGAAATCCTCATGGGCCTCCTCCATCAATTGAGAGAAAATGGCGTTTCTTGCATTTACATTTCCCATAAAATGCCGGAAGTGTTTCGGCTTGCTGACAGTATTACCATCCTCCGCGATGGCCGCACCATCGGGACGTTGAACAGCAAGGAAGCGGATGACGATAAGGTTGTATCTCTGATGGTAGGGCGAGAGCTGACAGAACGATACCCGCGCGTAAAGCGTACACCACTGGAAACAGTGCTAGAAGTCAGGAATTATTCTGTATGGCATAAAGATATACCAGGCAAGCAAGTGATCAAGAATGTCAATCTTACGCTGAGAAAAGGAGAAATCTTGGGGATTGCAGGTCTGATGGGTGCAGGACGATCCGAATTGGTCATGAGCCTTTTTGGGGCTTACGAGGGCAAAGCGGAAGGTGACGTACTGATTGAGGAAAAACCGGTGCAGATCTGTTCCGTCCAAGAGGCGATTCAAGCCGGTTTGGCTCTCGTCACGGAAGACAGAAAGCGGCTTGGATTGGTATTAGGGATGGATATTAAGACGAATACCACGATGGCGGCACTCGAGAAGGTCAGCAAATGGGGCATCATCAATGCTAATGAGGAAATCAAATGGGGCCAAAGGTATGTAGATGATTTACGAACGAAAACGCCTTCCATGGAAACAACGGTGGGAACACTTTCCGGAGGGAATCAGCAGAAGGTTGTCCTAGGAAAATGGCTGATGGCTGACCCGAAAATCCTCATTCTTGATGAACCAACCAGGGGAATTGATGTCGGCGCCAAGTACGAGATCTATCATTTGATGAACAAGTTGGTGGAGCAAGGCGTTTCCATCATCATGATATCATCCGAACTTCCCGAAGTGCTGGGAATGAGTGACCGCATATTGGTCATGAGAGACGGGACATTCGTCAAAGAAATAGACTGGCGAGAAGCCACACAGGAAAACATTATGCTGGCTGCAACAGGGGGGAAATAAATATGCAAGCAAAGATAGATACGGATGAAATCACCATCTCCAAGCAAATCGGACTGAAGAATCTCCTGGGGAAAATGGATGTGCGTGCCTATACGATGGTGGCAGCTGTCATCTTGATCTGGCTTCTGTTCGGAATCCTGAACGATACGTTTTTGACTGCCAGAAACCTGTCCAACCTGTTCACACAAATGTCAGTGACGGCGATTCTTGCCATTGGCATGGTCTTGGTCATTGTCGCTGGTCATATCGATTTATCAGTAGGGTCCCTCGTCGGGTTGACGGGTGGTGTCGCTGCCATTATAAGCAACTGGATGGGCATGCCTACATCAGCTGTAATCGTGGGAACCTTGGTCGTAGGTCTGCTGTTGGGGATGCTACAGGGCTGGTTGGTCGCATATCAGGCTATTCCTGCGTTTATCGTGACCTTGGGCGGAATGATGGCATTTCGGGGAGCTTTGATGGGGATCACAAAATCTACGACGATCTCCATATCAGATCCGACCTTCGCGTTGCTAGGAAATGCTTATTTTGCAAAGGGTTTTGGCCTGATTATGGCCGTCGTTGCGATTTTTTTTCTCATATACTCGATGTTTAAAAATCGTAGATCCCGACAGAAATACGGGTTTGCAGTTCCCTCCCTTGCTCTCGACATAGGCAAAGTAGTGTTTTTCAGTCTTCTGATTGTCGCCTTTGTGTTGCTAATGAACAGCTATAAGGGAATTCCCTTTCCCATTATCTTTGTCATCCTTTTGGCCATATTGTTTACTTTTTTGTCGAAGAAGACGAGGTTTGGACGTCATGTGTATGCGATAGGTGGAAATGTGGAGGCAGCCCGTCTATCTGGGATCAACATTCGCGGGAAGACCATGATGGTTTTTTTGCTCAGCGGTCTGCTTTCTTCTATTGCCGCCTTGGTGCTGACTTCCAGACTGTCTTCGGCTACGATTTCTGCCGGGCAAATGTATGAGCTGGATGCCATTGCCGCATGCGTCATCGGGGGAACCTCCCTGATTGGTGGATCTGGAACCATCGTGGGAGCCATCATCGGAGCCCTGGTAATGACTTCTCTGGATAATGGAATGTCCTTGATGGGGCTTGAATCCTTCTGGCAGTATGTCGCAAAAGGAAGCATCCTCGTATTTGCCGTGTGGCTGGATATAACCAGCCGCAGAAAGCAGGCTGTAAAGTAAGAGCGGTTTCAGCTTAAGGTTTTGATAATGAAGAAGACGGGAAGTAGTATAATTTCCAAAAAACGAGAGAAAACGCTCCAATTCAAGGTGGGGCTGGGACTTCCATCAACATGAATGCCAACGAAGTGAATGCCAACCACGCCTTGAAAATTCTCGGTTTTGAGAAAGGCGATTATTTTCAGGTAAGCCCGAACACTCACGCAAAGTAGCTGCACGCATTTGCCAGAGAGGCGATTCTCTCAGGCAAATCTGTGCGCGAGCTATGCTTACAGCATAATGTATTGACAGAGGAAGAACTGGATTTGATTCTCGATCCGTATGAGATGACACATCCAGGCATCGCTGGAGCTTCGCTTCTTTTGAATCAATGAGGCAAGGATAAAGTTACCTTTTTCAATCTGAAGCCATGCCTAATGACATGGCTTTTTTTGCTTTTCCATACAAAACATAACCCCTGATCAAGTAAAATGAGTGCAATCACTTTTAAAATGCTTCCTGTTGAAGAATCAAACCATAGGTGTCAGGGCGGCGATCCCGAAGAAACTGCAGGAGATTGCGGGCCTCATCTATCTCTCTTTTGTTAATTTCCTGAATCAAGATCCCTTCCTCCTCATCGAGTGCCTGTAAAATTTCACCCATCGGATTACTGACAAAACTTCCTCCGTAAAAAGTCATGTTATGTTCCTGGCCGACACGGTTTACCGCTGCAATGAACACGCCGTTTGAAATCCCATGACTTGAAATCGCCTTCTCCCAGATACGGCGTGTAGAAAGGTTGGGATGGTCGGGCTCCGAACCAATCGCTGACGGATAAAATAAAATTTCGGCCCCTTGCAATGCTAAAATTCTTGCTACTTCCGGGAACCACTCATCCCAACAAATTCCGATTCCGATTTTGCCAAAGCGGGTTTCATAAACGGGATAACCAGTATTACCAGGGACAAAATAATATTTCTCATGATACTGTGGCCCGTCGGGAATATGATTTTTGCGGGTTGTCCCTAGATATTTTCCATCCGCGTCAAAAACGGCCGCACTGTTAAAATAAATCCCTCGTTCCGCTTTTTCGTAAAAAGGGACAATCAGGACGATCTCTAATCGTTTCGCTAGCTCGCTCATTGTTTGCAGGGTCTGGCTGTTGATCGATGCAGAAAGCTCATAGTTCTTCACCGAAACCGTCTGAGGAAAGTATTGGGAATCGAATAATTCCTGCAAACAGATAATTTGCGCACCCTTGCTGGCAGCTTCTTGGATCTTCTCGATGGTACGATTTACATTCGCCGCGACAACCTCCCCGCATGCCAATTGAATCAATCCAATGGTGACCTTTTCACTATGTAACGTTGCCATACAAAATTTCCTCCTTATCACTTTACCTTTGATTTGTTCATGAAGGTTGTATTGCAAATATAGTGCCAATTCAGAAAATGCTGTAAAAATGCACCTATCAAGGTTATACTAAGCTTCAGTAATGAGAATTATCATTATTTAAGTGCCTCAATTGTCAATTACTTCTTAAGCGTTAATTTGTAACAGGCATTTTAATGCAATTATGCATTGTGATGTAATTTCACATTGCTAGATAGGGGGGAAGCGGATTGCTCGGTAGGGTAAAAGAGAACAACAGATGGATTTTGCATGTGATGGAACACAATCGGGGAGAAATATTTAACGCCAAGCAATTGAAGGCATTGCGTGAGAATACGAATGATGAGGATACCGTAGAGTATCTCCGTACATACATCGAAGAGAAGAAAGGTTCATTAGATGAGGGGAATATGGTTCAGGTTCAATATGCTGCCTTTCAATTTTTCATTATCAAAGAGGAATTTAAAATCTTCATTGCCTTGTCAGTAACGAATGAATCTTCCCCCCTTATCCGAAAAGAAGTCGACATATCCGAGCGAGAGACACCTTTTATCGCCCGCTCCATGAAAATGGCGGAGGTGATGGAGATTGTCAGAAAGGTTTCCTATGTTGATTCGACTGTTCTTATCCTCGGCCAATCAGGTGTCGGGAAAAGCATGATTGCGAAGATGATTCACAAATACAGCAGTCGCTCAAGCAATCCATTCGTCTCGGTTAATTGTGGAGCGATACCCGACTCGCTTATGGAAGCGGAGCTATTCGGCTACACAAGTGGAAGCTTCACAGGAGGGCAAAAAGGAGGAAAGAAGGGGATCTTCGAGGCGGCAAATGAAGGAACGGTTTTCTTGGATGAAATCGGAGAAATGCCGATGAATCTCCAAGTTAAGCTTCTGGAAGTCCTGCAGGAAAATTGCATTCGCCCCCTGGGAGCGACAAAATCGGTTCCCGTTAATGTTCGAGTCATTGCAGCAACGAATCAAAACTTACAGGAACTAGTGCGGGAGAAAAGATTTCGTGAAGATCTTTATTATCGTTTAAATGTGGTTCCGTTCGAGATCCCACCGTTAAAAGAAAGAGTGGAGGACATTGAATATTTGGCCCGCCATTTCTTGAACCAGAAAATCAAGCAATACGGCGTTTTCAAAAAGTTCCATCCTGATGTGGAAGAGGTTTTCAAGAAATATCACTGGCCGGGGAATGTGAGGGAACTGGAAAACATCATCGAAAGATTATTTATTTTTACGGAAGCGAATGAAATACAGCTTACACATTTACCATCATTATTTCACTCATTGCAGAAAGAAACCGTTATGGAAAGCACGGAAAGTGGCATCATGCCGTTGAAGGAAGCCAAAAAATTAATAGAGAAAAAATTAATCATGTCGGCGTACAACTTATACAAGAGCACATATAAAGTTGCTGAAGTGTTAGAAGTTGATCAATCTACCATAGCAAGAAAGGTAAAAGAATTCCGCGATGAAAGTAGGTAGCATGGAGATGCTGACGATTGCGCTCGCACAACTGAAAGGAGCTTTATACGATAAAGGTTTCAATCTATATCGAGCCCTATCAACAATCCAGACATGCAAGGAAAAAAACGTCGATTATGTAATCTTTCCGGAATTATTCCTATCTGGCTTTTTTATTCAAGATCAGGTAAAAGACCTAGCTGAACCCGTAGATGGCCCAAGCATCCAAGCGGTTCGCCAAAAAGCAAAGGAAACGGGAGTTGGCGTCATTATCGGCTTTCCAGAAGTGTACAGAAATCGCTTTTACAATTCGGCAGCTTTTATTGAAAGGGACGGAAGCCTCGCAGGGGTTTATCGAAAGATCCATCTCTTTGATAAAGAAATGGAGTATTTTACCTCTGGTGAAGAGTGTCCGACGTTTCAAACCGCAGCCGGGAGAATGGCTGTGATGATGACATTTGATGTGGAATTTCCCGAGCTATCCAGAATCTATGCAATCCAAGGTACGGAATTAATTTTGGTCCTCAATGCCCACAGCGTTCCCTATGAACCGCATCAAGAAATCTTCTTGCGGGCCAGGGCGTTGGAAAATCAACTTTTTATAGCTGCTGCCAATAAAGTTGGACTTGAGAAAAATTCGGTATTCTTCGGAGAGAGCGCAGTGATTACACCCGATGGCATGTTCCTTGAGAGGGGAGGAAACAACGAAGAGTTGATCGTAACCTCTCTTGACCTTTCAGACGTAAATAGGGTCAGAAAGGAGCATTTGATGAAATATCTCGAGAATCGGCAAGGAAAACTATACAGCAAGTATGGATTAGCCTGAATGGAATTGGGAACATTGCGCTAATTTTCATACTATTTTTTTCGGTTAGAAGGAGAGGACGCCATGGAACATAAGCTGAGCATTGGAAAAATGGCGAAGCTGCGAGGCTTAACGGTGGATACGCTGCGCCATTACGATAAGATTGGTTTGCTAAAGCCTTATTACACCGATTCAAGTACCGGATATCGTTATTATTCCATATCCCAGTATGAAGTTCTCGGCACGATAAAAGAATTAAGGAGAATCGGGTTCACACTGGAAGAAATCAAGAAATTTCTAACGAACCGCAATGTGAAAAAATCCATTCAATCTCTTAAAACATCCATGACCCAAATCCAGCAAAAAATAAAGGAATTACAAGACATCCATGATATTTTGAAGACGCGTATCGATCATATCGAAAATTTTACAAACAGTTACAAGGATTCGGATATCGTGATCAAACAATTTGAAGAACGGGAATACATTCGATTAGAAAGACCGGTAAGTTGGGCGGATACAGAAAACCTGCAATTTGGATTTTTGGAGCTGGAGAACAAGATCGGTGGAATCATTCCGGTTCTGGCCAGCAATAAATTTGGAGAATTTATAAAGCAAGAGTACTTTGATGAACTTCGTCAATCACCCAATTTTTCACATAAATTTAGCGAATTTCAATCTCATTTATTTCTTCTTGTGCAGGATGAAACGACCAGTCTGCCCACACAAAAAATAGAAAAAGGGTTGTATATCTGCACCTACTTCGGTGGTGTTGTTAGGGAAAAAATGCTAACCCAGTTTAAAAAACTGCTTGATTATTGCGATACACATGGCTACGTCATTGCAGGAGACGCCATTCGCATCATGCAGGTGGATATTTCTTTGACTGATCAATACGATGAAGCTTATTATGAAATACAAATTCCGATTGTATAGAAAGTGAACGAGAAAACAGTCTTCGAAATGATCATTTCGAGGCTGTTTTTTTGTTTGGAGGCTGTTGACTCTGGAGTTACACAAGACTTTATGCTAGATTCATACATCACGAATGAAGCGATCTGTTCCCAAGGGAGGACTTTAGCGAAGGTGCTCGGTATCCAAAAAAATGTGAGCGGTTACATCACTATGCTCACGAAGTAAAGAAAGGAATGAATGATGATGGGGCAACAACCGGCTGACGTCATACTGTCAAGCAAATTCGTTTTTACGGGACTTTCCGAACAACCCGAACCTGCTTCTATCGCGATTAAGGACAACAAGATAGTGGCGATCGGTTCAGACTCAGAAATGAAACCATACACAGGTGAACACACCAAAGTCTATCAGTTTGAAGACCAGCTAATCATGCCGGGATTCCATGATTTCCATCTTCATATTATGCAAGGGGCCTTGGCACTGGGCAGCGTCAATCTGTTTACGGCACGTTCTGAAGATGAAGCGGTAGAAATGATACGCGAATTTGCTGAATTACACCCTAAGAATAAGTGGGTAATCGGATTTACGTGGGATGCGGGGTATTGGAACAGACAAGAATTACCGACACGCCATTCCTTGGATCGGATTCTTCCTGACCGGCCCGCACTCATGTTTCATGCGGAAGGTCATTATGCTTGGGTGAATACGAGAGCATTGGAGATCGCAAATATCACGCGGAATACCGATAATCCTGCTTATGGTGTGATCGGAAAAGATGCAAACGGCGAACCAGACGGCATTTTATATGAAAAAGCAATGAATGCGGTTATCAGTCATGCATTCGATTGGTCACATGCCGAAAAAAAGGAAATGTTCGCCAATTTCTTGACACACGCTGCAAGTCTGGGGATTACGGCTGTGCATGACTTGCTTGGGTTAAAAACAATAGATGCGTACCATATCTTCAAAGAATTTGAAGATAGTGGGGAATTAACAACACGGATCCATCTATGGCCAGCTCTAGATGGCGAACTTAAACACGCCAAGCAGCTACGAGACACGTTTAAATCGGATAAGCTCCGTGTAGCCGGTCTGAAACAATTTATCGATGGCGTGATTACCGCTCGTACCGCATATCTTCTTGAACCTTACGCGGATCAACCGGAAACTCGTGGAGAGACAACTTATCCTCCTGAAACGATCAAAAAATGGGTAACCGAAGCGGATCATGAAGGCTTCAGCATTCGATTTCATGCGATCGGGGATGGAGCGATTCGGCTCGCACTAGATGCCTATGAGGAAGCACAAATGATAAACGGCAAGCGCGATTCACGTCATTCCATTGAACATGTGGAAGTAATCCACCCGGATGATATCCAACGATTCCAAGAACTAGGGGTTACTGCTTCGATGCAGCCCGATCACTTGGCGATGTCGGAAAGAGGTGTGTACACCGACCGGATCGGTGCGGAACGAGAAAAATATGTGTTCTCCATCCGTACTCTGCAAGAAGCAGGGGCAAGACTGGCATTCGGAACGGACTTCCCCATCGATGTCCTGAATCCGCTGCTGCAAATCTATCGGGCGGTCACGAGAATCGACAGCAGCGGTAAGACAGTATGGCATCCTCATGAGTGCATTACACTTGCAGATGCATTGAAAGCATATACAACCGGTTCCGCTTACGGCACATTTCGGGAGCATGAATTGGGGACATTGGAAGCTGGCAAGCTAGCCGATATTGTCGTTCTGGAACGAAATTTATTTGAATTACCCGTAGAAGATATACCGGATACAAAGGTACAGCTGACGATTGTTGATGGGAAAATCGTATATGATCGAGAAGCGCTATGACTGAATAAATGACTGAAAATTTGGACACGGAGAAATTGAGGGAGAATGGGCAAGATAGATAAAAACCATACAATATCCTGATTTGAACAAGGGGGATCGATGTATGAGCCATTCACAATTGCCAACGCTTAAACGGGCTCTGTCATTAAAATATGTCGTGTTTTTTGGGTTAGCCTTTATGGCACCAACTACGATGTTTTCGACTTACGGAGTCGCTGTGAATAGCACGAATGGGATGATTTCCACCGCTTATATTGTCGCCTTTATCGTGATGTTGTTTACCGCTTACAGCTATGCGCAAATGGTAAAAGCCTTTCCCAATGCCGGTGCGGCCTATACCTTTACGCAAAAATCGCTTAGTCCCCACATTGGATTTCTTGTAGGGTGGACGATCTTGCTAGATTATGTGTTCAGTCCGATGATTAGCGCGCTGTTGTTGGGAATAGCGATGGAAGCATATTTCCCTTCGATTCCGATGTACATTTGGATTGTGATGTTCATCTTTACCGTTACGGTGGTAAATATACTTGGCATCACAATAGCAGCTAAGTTCAATACGGTGCTTCTATTTCTCCAGTTCGGAACATTCGCTCTATTTACTGCATTTTCCATTCAAGGGCTTCTCAATGGGAAAGGAGCAGGAACGCTTTTTTCCATCCTTCCGTTTTTGGATTCACAGGCAAATATGCAGAACTTTTGGTCCGTGATCCCCGTTCTTTGCTTTTCCTTTTTGGGGTTTGATGCCGTAACGACCCTTTCTGAAGAAACGAAAAACCCTCAAAAATCGATACCAAGAGCCATTTATCTCATTACGATCATTGGCGGTGTGCTATTTATCATCGGTTCATACTTTTTACAACTAGTCTGGCCCGAGTACCAATCATTGCAAGATCCTGAATCCTCTTATATCGAAATCGCCATGTATATAGGTGGTAACTTTCTGACCAGTTACATATTAGCCGAGGGAATCATGGCAAGTTTTTCATCGGCAGTTGCTTCCGGGACAAGTTCCTCTCGCATTTTGTACGCGATGGGGCGTGAACGTGTGCTCCCTAACCGTATCTTTGGCTATCTTTCACCGAAATATCGAACGCCTCTCTTTAACATCCTGCTGGTTGGAGGCATTGCTCTTAGCGCCCTTTTCCTAAGTCTTACTACTGCCGTTTCTCTCATTAATTTTGGTGCGTTCTTTGCCTTTACTTTCGTGAATCTGTCGGTTATTTCATTCTATTTTGTCCGAAACAAACAAAGATCCATAGTGGGTACCATTCGATACCTAATTATTCCGTTAATTGGCGCTTCCCTAACCGGGTTATTTTGGGTAATGTTAGACAAACATTCCCTTCTATTAGGTGGAGTTTGGCTTGCGTTAGGGTTTTTGTACCTTCTCTACCTAACGAAAATGTTTAGACAACCCCCGCCCGAGCTTTCCTTTGTCGAAGCTGCTACTTATGAAGAAGCGCGATCGTAATTGTTTTACTTATATACATGAAAGGAATGATTTATCATGAGTCAACAAACAGCTGATCTGGTTCTTTCAAGCAAATCTGTTTTTACAGGGCTGACTGATCGTCCCGAACCCGCTTCTATCGCGATAAAGGAAAATAAGATTGTTGCGATTGGTTCTGAGGAGGAGATGAAACCTTTTATAGACGAGCATACGAAAATCTATCCATGTAATGACAACTTCATCATGCCGGGATTCCATGATTTCCACCTGCATCTCATGGATGGGGCTGTCGCGATGAATAGCGCCAACTTATTCACTGCCCGATCAGAAGAAGAGGCACTTGAAATGATTCGCACATTTGCCGAATCACGACCGGAAGATTCATGGGTAATCGGCTCCGCATGGGATGCAGGTTACTGGGATACTCAGCAGTTGCCAAATCGTTATTCGTTGGATCGAATTCTTCCCGATCGGCCAGCGCTCATGTTTCACGCCGAAGGTCATTATGCATGGGTAAATTCAAAAGCGTTGGAGATTGCTGGCATTCATCGAGATACCGAGAATCCTTCCTACGGCATGATTGGCAAAGATGAAAGCGGGGAACCCAATGGTCTTTTATACGAAAAAGCAATGGAAGCCGTGATTGAGCATGCCTATGCTTTTACGAAAGAACAGAAGAGAGAATTATTCGCGACTTTCCTCACATATGCTGCACGTTTAGGGATCACTGCCGTACACGATTTATTTGCGACGGAGTCAATGGCCAAGCTTAATGATTATGATCTTTTCAAGGAATTTGAAGAAAGAGGGGAAATAACCACGCGCATACATCTATGGCCTGCGCTAAATGGCGATCTTGAACGAGCCAAACAGCTAAGAGAAAAGTATCAGTCGGATAAACTCCGTGTATCCGGTCTGAAGCAATTCATCGATGGCGTGATCACGGCTCGAACCGCATACCTACTCGAACCGTATGCGGATCAACCAGAAACTCGCGGTGATACATCTTTTCCTCCTGAAACGATCAAAAAATGGGTCGTAGAAGCGGATAAAGAGGGCTTTAGCATTAGATTCCATGCGATCGGGGATGGAGCGATTCGCCTTGCACTAGATGCCTATGAGGAAGCGCAAAAGGTGAACGGCAAGCGTGATTCACGTCATTCCATCGAGCATGTGGAAGTGATCCACCCGGATGATATCCATCGTTTCAAAGAGCTTGGAGTTACCGCTTCGATGCAGCCCGATCATTTGGCGATGTCCGAAAGAGGTGTGTACACCGATCGGATTGGTTCCGAACGAGAAAAACACGTGTTCTCCATCCATAGCCTGCAAGAAGCAGGGGCCAGACTGGCATTCGGAACAGACTTCCCCATTGATGTCCTGAATCCGCTTCTGCAAATCTATCGAGCGGTCACAAGAATCGACAGCAGCGGAAAAACAGCTTGGCATCCACATGAGCGCATTACTTTGGCCGATGCACTGAAAGCATATACTGCCGGATCCGCTTATGGTGCTTTCAGGGAGCATGAATTCGGGACCTTGGAAGTAGGCAAGTTAGCTGATATTGTCGTCCTGGAACGAAATCTTTTTGAAATACCCGTAGAAGAGATACCAGATACAAAGGTGCTGGTAACGATTGTTGATGGAAAAGTTGTTTTTGACCATACCAATTCAATAACTGAATGTTAAAAGATCAAATCCCAATTTCTCACTCTTATCACTGAGACATTGGGATTTTGTGTACTAGTATAATAGAGGCGTATTGAATGAAAATCACTGATAAATTGGAGTGAGCGATCATGTTCGATTCACATGAATGGGAAGTCCTGTTGGATCTCGTTTCCGACGGAATACTCATTACGGATCACGAGTGCAACATAGTGAAAGTCAATAAAGCGTACGAAAGAATGGCGAAACGGACTGCGCAAGAGTTGATTGGGACCAACATAAACAATATGGAATGGCGAAAGAACAATGAATCAAGTGCGGTAAAAGTATTGCAAACAAGAAAACCGGTGACCACGATACAGCAGGTGGTAGTTGATCATGAAAAAAAAGAGTTTATTTCCACAGGCATGCCCATGTTCAACGAGCAAAACGAAATTATATATGTAGTAAATTGTGTACGTGATATGACGGAATTGCACGAGCTAAAAAGAGCCTTGGAACAGATCAAACAGATGAACCAAACCTACCTGAAACAGCTAAAGAGCTTGAAAGAACGCGAGCTTCATCTGGAGGGGTTAGTGGCACACAGCAAGGAAATGATTGACGTTTTAACTGTTGCAGCAAAAGTCGCCACGGTTGATTCCCAGGTGATCCTTCGGGGTGAATCGGGTGTGGGGAAAGAAGTGATCGCCAAGTTTATCCATAAAAACAGCATGCGTGCCTGTGAAGCCTTTATCAAAGTCAATTGCGGGGCGATCCCCGAAGCGCTGATGGAGAGCGAGTTTTTCGGATATGAGTCGGGTGCATTTACAGGAGCCAACAGAGAGGGAAAGCCGGGCGTATTTGAATTAGCGAATCACGGGACGTTATTTTTGGATGAAATTGGCGATATGCCGCTAGACTTGCAAGTGAAATTGCTGCGGGTATTGGAGGAGCAAGAGTTTCGTCGGGTAGGGGGTGTAAAAACGATTCGGTCCGATGTGAGGATTATAGCAGCGACCAATCAGAATCTGGAGGAAATGGTCCAGCGAAAGGCATTTCGTAAAGATCTTTATTATCGGCTTCAGGTGTATCCAATTCACATACCGCCGCTTCGCAAGCGAAGGGAAGACATTCCGTATCTGATCCAGTATTTTCTAGAGGCTTATCAAAAGAAACGTGCGATCCAATTTCGGATCGATCCGGATGTGATACAACTCCTGTGTCAATACGACTGGCCAGGAAACATTAGGGAATTGAGCAATGTTATCGAACGGATGGCGATTACAAGCTCAAACAAAGATATTCTGATTGAACATGTGCCGCAAGAAATATTCGGAAATTTCCGTCATATCATGCCCGAGTGTTTGCAAGAAGAGGTTGAGCTGTTTGAATACCAGAAGCTTACACGTGCTCTCGCGTTGCATAAGTCGACACGTAAAGCAGCTCTCGCCCTCAAGATGAGTCAACCCACGTTTGTCAGGAAGATGAAGCTGTACGAGCAGAAATACAGAACTGATTTAAAAATGGATCACTTGTCGTCTGAGTGAACCATATGTGAATCAATCTGGTGCGATAACATTTGCAAACGTAAATGTTATCGCACTTTTCTGAATTGGCATTGAATTTGCATTTGGTCATTCAACGGGAGAGGAGGGAAACAAGAGAGAACGCGGTCTGGAGAGAAGCAACGAATCACCCAAAAAACAGAGCGCTTGGTATAAGTTTGACGATCAATGCAAGCAGGCAGATATGGAGGTTTTAAACATGAATGCGTTTCCTTACATAAGGGTAAGCGGTACGGCTATCGAACGCGGAAGACAAATGGGCGAGCTCGCTAAGCAGCAAATCGTACAAAACATCGGGATGTATCGCAAGTATTTTCACGATGTGTACGACGTAGCTTGGGACGCTGCCAGAGATTACGCCACATCGTACATCCCTAGGATCGAACAATACGATCAGGAGATTATGGATGAGATCAAAGGGATGAGTGAAGGAGCGAATTTAGATCTGCTCGATCTCGTAGTACTCAATGTCCGGAGTGAGGTCATCATTAACATCGGAAAGTCACATTCGGTTCTGGATGGGTGTACGTGCCTGGCTGCAACTCCCGTCGTCACAAAAGAGCAAACAACCTTACTCGGGCAAAACTGGGATTGGAATCACAGGATTCAGCCAGGGATGATTATCGCAGAAATTGAACAGCCGCCAAAGCCGACAATTTTAATGGTTACGGAAGCGGGGATCGTTGGAAAAATCGGGCTAAACAGTGAAGGGCTTGGGTTATGCATGAATTTTTTAGGGACATCGGAAATTGGGGAAGGCGTTCCCATCCATATCATTCTCAGGGGTATTTTGAATAGCAATTCCATTCCCAAGGCGATCGGACAGATAACCAAGCTTCCCCGTGGCACTTCGGCCAACTATCTAATTGCCCACAAGGTGGGAGAGACGGTAGATGTAGAGGCTACACCGACCAATTATGATGTGATCTATCCGCTGGAAGGATGCATCGCGCATGCGAATCATTTTGTCGCTCCCCGTTTACTCAACGTCGATGACACGAAAAGAAACGGTATTCCGGATACGCACCTGCGTCATGGGGTCGCCACGAGAATGTTAACAGCCCAGATCGGAATGATCGACACGGAGACCTTTAAACAGATATTTACCAATCACACGGGGCATCCCGTTGGCATCTGCCGGCATGGAGAATCGATTCTGTCTGATCATGAGGCTTCAAGCACAGCCAAAACCGTATTTTCCATCATCATGAATTTGTCTGAGGGAACATTTGAACTCACCACGGGGAATCCTTGCGAAAACACTTTCCAGACGTATCGTCTGAATTAGAAACGTACCAAGCATGCAGACGCTCAGATCGATTATCGTTTCACGTAAACAAAGCGGGAAAGCAACATGTTTTCACTCGTTTCAAACATCATGAAGGAGAGGATTTATCTTGTCTATTGCTCAAAAAGCAGATGTTATTCTATCCAGCAACGCTGTCTTTACCGGATTGACTCACGTACCTGCTGCTCTCTCCCTTGCCATTATGAAAAACAAGATCGCAGCGATTGGCTCCCGCGAAGAGATGAACGCGTGGATTGGCTCCCATACAAAGGTATACGACTTTGGGAATCAACTCATCATGCCTGGCTTTCATGATTTCCATCTGCATGTGATGTGGGGTTCTCTCTCACTGGACGGTGCCCAGCTTCATAAAGCCCGTTCCGAAGAAGAAGCGGTTGAAATGGTTCACTCGTTTGCGGCTTCACGTCCAAACGATCCCTGGATCATGGGTTTCGGCTGGAACTCCGGTCATTGGGAGAAAAAAAAGCTTCCCCATCGCTACTCTCTGGACCGTATCCTTCCAGATCGACCAGCCGTCCTGTTCCATTCGGAGGGCCACTACGTGTGGGTCAACAGCAAAGCACTGGAAGTGATGAATGTCAATCGCGATACGGTAGCCCCGCCATTTGGCATTATCAGCAAGGATGAAGAGGGGGAACCAGACGGTATTCTGTATGAGACCGCAATCGCATTGGTTTCGGATGGTGCCTATGAGCTTGGCAAAGAGCAAAAAGCACGTTCCTTTCAAAACTTCCTTAACCATGCTGCCAAATTGGGCGTTACCTCTGTAAATGATATGTTTTCGATTCAAAAGCTGGAAAGTTTTGAGCTGTTTCAAGAATTTGCTGAAGAAGACAAGCTGACCATGCGCATGCACGTGCTCCCTGCATTAAACGGGGATATCGAACGTGTAAAGCAGTTGCGCCAACGCTACCAATCAGACATGGTTCGTGTTGTGGCGCTCAAGCAATTTATCGATGGCGTTATCTCAGGGTATACCGCCTACATGACCGAACCGTATACGGATCGACCGGATACGTGCGGCGAGACGACATTCATACCCGAAACGATCAAAAAATGGGTGGTAGAAGCGGATAAAGAAGGCTTTAGCATCCGTTTTCACTGTATTGGTGACGGAGCGATCCGACTGGCTCTTGATGCTTTTGAAGAAGCGCAACACATTAACGGTAAACGGGATTCCCGCCATTCCATTGAACATGTGGAAGTCATTCATCCTGACGATATCCCTCGCTTCAAACAACTCGGTGTCATTGCCTCGATGCAACCAGAGCATTTGTACGCGACAGCCCGACCAGCATATGAGTCAATTATTGGTGCACAACGAAGCGGATATGCTTGGGCGGTCAAATCACTGAAAGAGGCGGGGGCAACGATCGCATTCGGAAGCGATTTCCCGATCGTGGGTCTAAATCCGCTGGCAGGCATTTACAGGGCTGTTACCCGTATTGATAACAGTGATGCAGCCGTGTGGAATCCGCAAGAACGCATTACGCTTGCAGATGCCCTTCGGTTCTATACGGCTACGCCGGCTTATGGGGTTTTTCGGGAGCAAGAACTCGGCACCCTCGAAGCGGGGAAATTGGCGGATATCGTAGTGCTCGATCGAAACCTATTTGCCATTCCGGTAGAAGAAATATTGGAGACTCAGGTTGTACTCACGATGGTGGACGGAAAGATCGTATTCCAAGAGAATCATACTTGATTTGAGCCTAATCTCAAAAAATAAAAAATAGTAAGGGGGAAAATTGTCGTGAAAAAAAGCACATTTTCAGTAATGGGTACGATCATGCTTGTTCTAAGCATGGTGTTATCGGCGTGCGGGTCTACCAGCAAAGAAGCACAAACACAAAGCGCGAGCGAAAAACCAAAGCTGTTAAAAGTTGCTACAGCAGCTTCTGTAACCACATGGGACCCAAGCATCTCAGTGTCTACAGAATCCGCATACTTAGCCAATATTTACGAACCCTTGTTGTGGGTAAATCCTCCAGGAAGTCCGGAAGAATTCTCTCCCGCGTTGGCAGAGAAATGGGAGCATAGCGAAGATGGAAAGGTTTGGACGTTCTTCATTCGCAAAGGGGTGAAATTTCACGATGGTGCAGACCTCAATGCAGAAGCAGTGAAGAAATCCATTGAACGTACGATCAATATAGGAAAAGGCAGCGCGTATCTATGGGCACCCGTTGAAAAAATGGAGGTAGTCGATGAGTACACGCTCAAATTTCACTTAAAATATCCCATTCCATTCGAGCGAATTGCCGGGGCGTCACTTGCGGCCTGGATCATGAGCCCGAATGTGGTTGATAAAGACGAAGCCTGGTTTAACGAGGGTCATGCAGCCGGAACAGGCCCATGGAAGCTGGAATCTTATAAAACAGACAAAGAGGTTCTATTAACTAAAAATGAAAACTATTGGGGGAAGGTAGATACCAATTTTGAAAAAGTCTTCATCAATATTATCGCAGAAGATGTGGTGCGGGAACAAATGCTAACATCTGGTGCTGCAGATATCGCTTACACCCCCATTGAGAATTTGAAATCGCTGGAACAGGACCCAAATATTCAGATTGTTCGGAGCTTGGGATATTACAATTTCGTCGGTTTCTTTAACACCAAAAAACCGCCGCTCGACAATAAGCTGGTCCGTCAGGCCTTATCGTATGCGGTTGATTATGATGCCATTATTGAAGTGGCTACCAAAGGAGAAGCTACCCAAGCAAAAGGACCGGTACCCCAAGGGTTATGGCCATCCGATCCGAGTTTGCCGTCGTACAGCTTGAATCTCGAGAAAGCAAAAGAACTCCTTGCCCAAGCAGCTGTAAATCCAGCTGACCTTAAACTGACGCTAACCTATGCTTCTGAGAATATGGACGAGGCACGCTTTGCTCCTTTGATAAAGGAAGGACTTGCCAAGCTCGGTGTATCGGTGAATGTAGAACCCATTATGTGGAACCAGCAGTGGGAAAGAGGAAAAGGTGATCCCAGAACCGCTCAGGATATTTTTATCCTCCAGTTCTGGCCTTCTTATGCGGATGGGTATGACAACTTAAAAACGATGTTTAGCACCGAAGAGAGGCCGCACTTGAACCTTGCTTACTATTCTAACCCCGATTTTGACAAGATGATTCGTCAGGCATACGCGTTGTCTGGAACAAAAAAAGAAGAAGCGAAAGAATTGTATCTACAAGCTCAAAATTTGCTGATAGATGAAGCTCCCGCCATGTTTTTTTACGACAGAAAGGAAGTTGTATCCATGAGAAATACCATAACCGGAGATGCAGCCAATCCGAATTATCCGTATGTCACATTTTTCCATAAATTGAAAACGAAATAATTGTAAGCCAGATCGGAGGTAAAGATGGCAACATCAAACTACGTAATGAGGAGAGTTTTTCTCGCGCTGATCGTCCTCATAGGCATCTCGATGATTACCTTTGTTATAGTACGCGTCGTCCCATCCAATCCGGCTGCTGTCTATCTTGGACCGAAGGCAACACCTGAACAAATAGAGAAATTTAATGCAGAAATGGGATTCGATCAACCCCTCGCCCTGCAATACGTGATGTATATGAAGCAAATCTCTCAGGGAGACTTAGGCGTTTCGTTAAAAACTCACCGTGACATCGCGTTGGATATGAAAGAGTACTTGCCAAATTCCCTGGAACTCTTGCTGCTATCGCTTCTTTTTTCAGCGGTTGTGGGCATACCCCTTGGGGTGATTTCCGCTTATTTCAAGGATAAATGGATTGATCAAGTAACGAGGGCCATTTCTATTTTCGGTGTATCTGTACCAAGCTTTTGGATAGCGCTTGTCTTTCAGTATATCTTCTTTACAAAGCTTGACCTGCTCCCGATTAACGGACAGATGTCGACGGACGTTTCCTTGCTTTCTCCGGTTGAGGCAGTCACCGGCTTTAAATTGCTTGATGCCATTTTGACTGGCAATGGGGTCGCATTTGTTGATATGCTGCCCCATTACGTATTGCCGGTACTGACACTGTCTTTATATCCGTTAGGGTTGCTCGCCCGTATGACGCGTTCCAATGTGATTGAAGTATTGAGCAGCGATTATATCCGTTTGGCACAAGCGTACCGCATCCCAATGCGCAAACTCCTTTTTCATTACGCTTTAAAGAATTCGATCGGTCCCATTTTGACAGTACTGGGACTCATGTTTGCTTATTCCGTGATGGGCTCGTTTTTCGTTGAAGTGATCTATAATTGGCCAGGCATTGGCAGTTATTCGGTTAGCGCCATTTTAAGCGTGGACAATCCTGCCATTATGGCAGTCACGCTGTTGATTGCCATCGTATATGTGTTTACCAATCTCATATCGGACCTTTTGCAAGCATGGCTTGATCCGCGAATCCGGCTAGGAGGAGAGTAAACCATGGAAATCATTCGGCAAAAAACAGTACTCAGAAAAAACTGGCGCAACTTTCGCAAAGACAAGGCAGGGGCACTTGCTTTACTGGTCATTCTGATTTTTCTCCTCGCGGCGTTGTTCGCGGCTGATCTAGCCCCATATCCCGAACAAGGAAGAGGAGAATCCAACATAGCCAATACATTGTCGGCACCAAGCAGCGATAATCTGTTTGGAACAGACCGTCAAGGCAGAGATATTCTCAGCAGATGCTTGTTTGGACTGCAGACTTCTCTTAAGGTAGCTCTTTTTGTCACGTTCTTTGGCTTTATCATCGGCGTTCCGTTGGGTGCAATCGCAGGTTTTTTCGGTGGCCTGCTCGATGAGATCATTATGCGGATCACCGACATCTTCTTATCGTTTCCCGCGCTTCTTTTAGCCATCGCGCTGGTCGCGGTACTTGGACCCAGTCTGGAAAATGCGATTCTCGCCCTTGCAATCAGTTGGTGGCCATGGTATGCGCGTATTGCCCGCAGCAGTACCATTTCCATTAAGAACTCGCTGTTTATCGATGCTGCCAGAGTCATGGGCGTACGTAAAATGACGATTATATTCCGGCATATCCTTCCCAATATCTTGACCCCAGTCATTGTTCAAGTCTCCGTTGACATGGGAACCGTCATTCTCTCAGCGGCTTCACTCAGTTTTCTCGGTCTTGGTTCCCAGCCACCGGAAGCAGATCTTGGCCAAATGGTTAGCGAAGGGAGAAGTTACATTCTCAATCAGTGGTGGTACTCCACCTTTCCAGGGTTGCTGATTCTACTTTTGGTTATGTCGTTTAATATCTTCGGAGATGCGCTCAGAGATCTCCTAGATCCAAAGTCAAAAGGGAGGAGTACCTGATGGCACTGCTGGAGGTAAAGCAGCACTCTTTATTTTTCCATTCGGATGAGCACACCTATAATATATTGGACAGGATTTCCTTCCACGTTGAGAAAGGGGAGATTCTTGGCATCGTTGGAGAATCGGGATGCGGCAAAAGCATGCTGGGCAATAGTATCATGGGGTTATATCCACCAAATGCGGCTCGGAAAGAAGGAAGTATTTTGTATGAGGGGGTTGATTTGCTGAAGTTAACCGCCAAACAAAGAGAGAGGTACAGAGGCGAACGTATCTCCATGATCTTTCAAAATCCCAATACCTCATTAAATCCTGTGATCACGATTGGAAACCAGATGGTCGATATTCTGCGCGAACATAAAAGCATCAGCAAAAAGGAAGCGAAGGATCAGGCGATCAAATGGCTGGTTGAAGTAGGTCTCCCCCAACCGGAGGAAGTGTTCACTTCGTATCCCCATCAACTGAGCGGGGGGATGAAACAGCGGGTCGTGATCGCCATGGCTTTATCCTGTGACGCTGAGTTGATTGTAGCAGACGAGCCGACAACAGCGCTTGATGTGACAACACAATTTCAGATCCTCAAGTTGATCAAACGGCTGCAAAAGGAATACAGCGTTTCAATTATTATGGTTACCCACAATATCGGCGTAGCCGGCTATCTATGTGATCGGATCATGGTCATGTATGCCGGACAAGTCATTGAGATAGGACCAACCGAACAAATTTTACAAAACCCGGTTCACAGCTATACAAAAGGGCTATTGAAGTGTTTGCCCGGTCAAGGTAAATCCATAGAGGATTTGTATACCATTCCAGGAACCGTTCCATCACCCTTACATTTTCCGAAGGGTTGCCGTTATTCTTCGCGGTGTCAGCATGCTCAGCAGCATTGCCAGGAGCACGTTCCTGAGCTGGAACCGCATGGGGGAGGCATGTATACCGCTTGCTTCTATCCGGAAAAGGAGGTGAAGCTTGATGAGCCGAGTGCTTCTGACATTACAGGATGTGGATAAAAGTTTTTTCTCTACTGGATTTCGTGGTAAACGAGAAAAGAAGGTTTTACGCGGAGTCAGCTTTGACGTGAAAAGAGGGGAGACGGTTGCGCTTGTGGGGGAATCGGGCAGCGGAAAAAGCACAACGGCTCGGTTGATTCTCGGCTTAGACAAACCGACCAAGGGGAACATCTGGTTTCAACAAAAAAATATTGCTCTCTCTTCTCCAATGGATCAGAAGTTATGGCGGAAACAGATGCAAATTGTGTTTCAAGACCCGATAGCTTCGGTTAATCCCCGTATGAATATTTTGAAGATTGTCGGCGAGCCGCTTGTCACTCATGGTTTTAGCGGGTCACAGGCGTTGGATCGTGTAATAGAACTACTGGGTTTGGTGGGAATGAATGAGCAGGATATGTATAAATATCCACACCAGTTGAGCGGAGGGCAAATGCAACGAATAGGCATAGCCCGAGCAATAGCGCTGAAACCAGCGTTTTTGATCCTGGATGAACCTACCTCTGCGCTTGACGTTTCCATTCAGGCTCGCGTGCTAAAGCTATTGAAAACTTTACAAAAGGAGCTTGAACTCACCTATTTGTTTATCACACATGACTTGAATGTGGTACAAAGCTTTGCTGATCGGGTTTTGGTGATGAAGCACGGAGAAATTGTGGAGAGAGGGAGTGTACAAGACATTTTTCACTCTCCGCAGCATGTCTATACACAGACTTTGCTGGAGGCTAATCTAATTGGGTACCACCGTAAAAACGCGGGCTTACAAAGCTAAGGTTTTTTGGCAATAAAATGAGCGGGTTTTCGCCTCATCAAGGGTGAAACCCGCTTTGTTGTTAATAGAATTTGCAAGTTTTCAGTGAAGCTGTAGAATTCGATCCTTTCAAGGTAGCTGCAGCTCTTACTCGAAAATGGATCGATGTATATCGAAAATGGATCGACCTGTCGCAATTGATGTATTTATGAGTGAAAGAAAGTAAGTGATCAAGAGCGCTGAACCCTTGATTTTCCGCTAAAAAAGCTCGGATGCCTATCTTGTAAGGATTGAAATTGTAGTTTTACTTATTGGCATGAGATGTGCTGTTAACCACATTAGAGAGGGAGGGATGTCTGTTGTAACAAGGATACTATGTTTCTTGTGTTATTGAGCGAGAAAGAACGAGATTGGTGTAGGCGAACATTGAATGATTGAAGGAGGATTGTGTCAAAATGACGTCCTGGAAAAAGTGTTTCAAGTTACCACTTATTTTTTTCTTAAGTATCATGAAGACGAATGTTTCAGCTTTTGCTCAAGAAAATGTAGTTCAAGCAAATGGAACTGGATCTGCAAGTATAACAACATCCACAGCTGATTATTCGTTCCCTGCTGAATGGGAGGAGCAAAGTGCAGTATGGTTAGCTTGGTATGAAACTCGCGAAGGAATGCACAATGTCACCGCGCAAATCATTGAAAAACTGCAAAACGTTGCCCATGTAAAGGTGGAGCTTATCATTCGACCATATGAAAAAGATCAAGTCATTCAATTTCTACAGAACTACAATATAGACACAGAGGCAATAGGTTTCCATGAATATAATAACCTCTATATTTATACGAGGACTTAGGGCCAATGTTCGTCATGAATAGCGAAGGCCAGGCGAAAATTATGGATTTTGATTGGAACTTCTACGGGATCGGCTTTATGTATGAAAAAAAAGCGTTAGGATTTCTCGACAGATCCATAGCTAGAGAACTGAATACCTCTACCGTTCAATCTGAAATCGTCGCCGAAGGTGGAGGTTTTGAAGTTAATGGTGAGGGAGTCATAATGGGATTCAAGGACACGGCACTTAACCGTAATCCTGGAAAAACGATAGAAGAAATCGAACAAGAGATCCTCCGAATGTACGGACAAAAGAAGATGATCTGGATCGAGAGAAGCCCTCTCGCAGACAAATTAACACCTGATGGCGGCCCCATTATCGAAAACTTTTTCGGATATGGGGCGAATGGTCACATCGATCGAATTTGCACGTTTTGTGGATCCACATACGATTTTAGTTGCAGAAATTTCTGAAGATGCAAGGGATCATAACACCTTAGAGAGACTCGATTATGAAATTGTCGAGGACATGGTGGATACGCTGGAAGCGGCAACCGATGTCAATGGCCAGCCGTTCAATATTATTCGTATGCCAGCTCCCGACTTGTCTTCGCATTGGTACGAAAGACTTATTACCCCTGAGGATGAATACTATGATTTTTATCAGCAATTTGGATTCAAAGATGGGGATACGGTAATCGAAATTCCGGCAGTCAGTTATTTGAACTTCTTAATTACAAACAATGCTGTTATCTCCGCGAAATATTGGGAACCTGGTAAACCTGAAAGTGTGAGACTAATGGATGAGCAAGCGAAACAAATTCTCCAAGCTGCTTTCCCCGATCGACAAATCGTGCAAATCAATCCGATTGCTGTCAATTGGCTGGGCGGAGGCATTCATTGTATCACACAGCAACAACCTGTATTTACACCTTAAATAAACTTAACTTTGGTCTATCATGATTGCAATCCCGCCAACCTCTGAATATGAAACAAAAAGCGCTGCCTAATAGGCAGTATTTTTTGCTTCGTTACTCTAAAATCCTATTTCTGTAGAAAACGAATTGGTGTTTTAATAGTATGTAAATTGATTCACGAAGGAAGCGATCTATATGGAAAACAACTTTGGCATTCTTCAAATCGAATTGAATGCGATTCTTAAAGCTTCGAGAGATAACATCGTGATTACGGATGGAAAAGGAATTGTCTTAAGAGCTAGTCCGAATTGCAAAGTCATTTACGGTAAAGATGTTTCTTTTCTAATTGGAAAATCAGTATTACAGCTCGAAACAGAGGGCATTTTTTCCCCATCGGTTACCAGAATGGTTTTAGACGAACACAAGGAAATCCAAGTGATGCAGCATACGACGACAGGACGTGTGGTAATGGCAACGGGTTTCCCTGTTATGAACGAATTGGGAGAGATTATTCGCGTCATTAGTTTTTCACATGATTTAACAGAAATTGAAAACCTAAAGGAAGAATACGAAGAGTTACAAACAAAGATGGGGCATTATCAATCTGTAATCAATGAATTACGTGAAAAAGAAGATTGCACGGAAGAGATCGTCGTAAAAAGCAAAACCATTCAACGAATATGGGAATTGGTGCAGCGGGTGGCAAAATCGGATGCAAATGTTGTGTTTTATGGAGAGTCGGGGGTAGGAAAGAACGTATTTGCTCATGGCCTACATAATAAAAGCGATCGGAAAAAAGAAACGTACATTGAAGTAAACTGCGGTGCGATACCCGAATCATTATTCGAATCGGAAATGTTTGGATATGAAGCAGGATCATTTACCGGTGCTAATAAAAACGGGAAACATGGTCTTATTGAACTTGCTGATAAGGGAACTTTATTTCTTGATGAAATCGGTGAACTGCCCCTTTCCGTTCAAGCGAAACTGTTGAAGGTGCTTCAAGAGAAAAAGGTGACCCGTGTCGGGGGGGTAAAGGCAAAGAGTATTGATTTTCGGCTCGTTGCTTCGACGAATCAGGATTTAAAGGAGATGGTCAGTCAAGGGAAGTTTCGCCAAGATCTTTACTATCGTCTAAACGTTATTCCGATCCATATCCCTCCTCTTCGCGAACGGAAAGAAGATATTGCCATGTTGGCTCATTATCATTTGAAAAAATGTAACGAAAAAAATGGCACGAATAAACTTTTAGACGTGGCTACCATTGATCAATTAATTTCTTATCATTGGCCGGGTAATGTACGTGAGCTGGAAAACCTGATAGAAAGACTTGTAATCACTACGGAAACAAAAGTGATTTACCCTGATCAATTACCATTTTATATTCCTCAAAGAAATCGCCACCAGTACTTAGAAAGGTCATTCGACCATACGGAGGATAGAGGAAAAACATTACAGGAAATTCTCGAAGAAGTAGAGTCGCGCCATCTTAAGAGAGCGTACATGCAGTATAAAACAACCTACGACATAGCGGAGCATCTTGGTTTAAGTCAACCGACAGTGGTAAGGAAGCTAAAAAAATACGGAATTAATTCAAAAATGAATCGTGATTTATAAATGAATTGGAATTCCTTGCAATCATTCAATTGTGAATCAATACAACCACATTATTCCCCTATTTCTTTAACGGTTATTTTGGCATTATCCTTGCAACTTAGGATGAGCGAATAAAAAATTTCGCAAAGGAGGTTTATCATGTATCAACCAAAAGATTCAGCAAAGTCACCACGGTTTTGTGGTGTACGCACGTTTATGAGATTGGAACAGGTGAAATCAACAGAGAATGTAGATTTTGTTGTCATTGGCATTCCCTTTGATACTGCCGCTTCAAACCGTACTGGCCAACGTTACGGCCCGCAGCACATCCGCAATTTTTCAGTATTGCTCAGACCTTATAATCCTGACATGGAAATCAACATATTTGATTATTGTTCTGGTGTGGACTATGGCGATGTAGATGTGATTCCAGGTAATATCCATCGTACTTACGACAAGATGGTGGAAGAATTAACCCCCATCCTAGAAAAAGGGATTATTCCAGTCATAATGGGAGGAGACCATTCGATCACGCTTGGCAATCTAAGAGCTTTCTACAAGCAATACGGGCCAATTGCACTCGTTCATTTTGATTCACATGGCGATACGTGGGACAATTATTACGGTGAAAAATATATGCATGGGACACCATTCCGCCGTGCTGTTGAGGAGGGGCTCTTAGATGTTGATCACTCCATACAGGTAGGCATGAGGGGCCCTCTCTATAGCATGGATGATATTGAAGATGCTCGGAATTTGGGGTTTGAGGTGATTCCAATGCGTGAGGTACGACAAATCGGAATGAATGAAGTCATGAATCGTATTCATGAGCGTGTCGGTGACCGGCCTGTTTTTGTTACGTATGATATCGATTTCGTCGACCCTGCTTATGCTCCGGGTACAGGGACCCCGGAAGTTGGAGGACCGACCGGGTTTGAAGCGTTAGAATATGTAAGAGGTCTCGATGGTCTTCATATTGTTGGATTTGATCTAGTCGAAGTATTGCCGTCCTATGACAGTAATGAAATCACAGCGGTACTCGCTTCTTCCATTATGTATGAAATGGTTACACTTACAGCCTTAATGAAAAAGAGAAGGCTACATTCTAAAGACACAGCTGCTCAATGCTAAGAAGGAAAATACATGATCGTAATAGTTAAGAGTGAAAGAAAATGCTGCGCTGAATTTTAGGAATTTTGGCACTTTTGTTTTCGGCATCAGATAAAGGGAGGCTTTTCTTATGAATAAGGTCAATATCGCTTTGGCACAACTCATTTGTGAAGATGGGGGAGTTGAGAACAATCTTTCTCGTTTGGATGATGTCGTTCATAAATACGGAAACTCCCACGATCTGATTTTGTTTCCCGAGACATTTATCATGGGATTTCCTTCTCTGGAGGTTTGCCGTACATTAGCCGAACCGTTACATGGACCGATTGTTAAACATCTAGAACGTCAAGCGAGGGAATCTAATACCTCCATTGTTGTTGGTTTCTATGAAAAGGAAGGGGAAAACATTTATAACACAACGGTTTTAGTTGGACCGACAGGATTGTTGCTCTCTTATCGTAAAACGCATTTGTGGGTAGGAGAATCTGCAACTGTTACACCTGGAAATTGTTTTCGGTGCTGCAACTGGCAAGGTACAAAAATCGGGCTACTCATTTGCTACGATATTGAATATCCAGAATCAGCACGTGCAGTTGCCAGTATGGGAACGGAGCTATTGTTGTTGACAGATGGAAATTGGGATGGTCCGGTACACCGCGTTGCCATTCAAGCCAGAGCACAAGAGAATCAAATGTTCGTCGCTATGGCAAATCGAGTGGGACAGATGAGGGAGATTACGTTTATTGGTGAAAGCGTTGTTGTTGATCCATATGGACGGGTTATTGTCGAAGCGGGACATGGAGAGGAAGTGTTGTCCGCAACGATAGACTTGTCGCTCGTTCAAGAGAGTAGGCAACAGTATCACTATCTGAAAGAGCGCAGGGTTATATTGAATAGACCTGTGACGGAAATTGGAAAGGGGATCTTGGAAATGAAAATGTAATGATTTCGTCGAGCGACAAAAAATGAGGTATACGCGATAGAGAAAAAACGACACGAAATGGAGTGCGGAGAATTGGCTGCAGAAATTGGAATAAGAATGGCTACGATGTAGCATTGAAAAAGGAGACTGATGTATGAATCATACAAGCACGCCAACGCTTAAACGTTCTCTTTCCTTGAAATATGTCGTTTTTTTTGGTTTAGCTTATATGGCTCCAACAACTTTATTGTCAACCTATGGAGTATCTGTTCAGAGCACGAATGGGATGCTTTCAACTGCTTATCTCATTGCTTTGATCGTCATGTTATTTACCGCTTACAGTTATGCACAAATGGTAAAAGCTTTTCCGAATGCAGGTGCAGCGTATACGTTTACGCAAAAATCCATTAGTCCTCACGTCGGGTTTCTCGTAGGTTGGACACTCTTATTGGATTATGTGTTCAGTCCCATGATCAGTTCATTATTCTTAGGCATAGCAATGAATGCCTATTTTCCTTCCATTCCCATGTATGTCTGGATTCTGATCTTCATCATAACGATTACCCTGGTAAATATTTTAGGTATCACGATTGCAGCGAAGTTTAATGCAGCTATTCTGTTCGTTCAATTTGGAACATATGCACTCTTCATTGCCTTTTCCGTAAAAGGTCTACTAAATGGGCTGGGAGCGGGAACACTATTTTCAATACTTCCGTTTGTCGATACCAAGGTAGACATGTCGCACTTCTCATCTGTGATCCCTATTTTATGCTTTTCCTTTTTAGGCTTTGATGCTGTGACAACGCTTTCAGAAGAAACGAAAAACCCTCAAAAATCAATTCCAAGGGCGATTTATCTGATTACAATCATCGGCGGAGCATTATATATGATCGGCTCTTATGCATTACAGCTGGTCTGGCCAGATTACCAATCCTTTAAAGATCCTGAATCATCTTATTTGGAAATTGCCGCTTATATCGGAGGAAATTTTTTAATCAGCTATGTTCTCGCTGAAGGAGCCATGTCATGTTTTTCATCAGCTGTCGCATCTGGGGCAAGTGCCTCACGTATTTTATTTGCAATGGGACGTGAAGGTGTGCTTCCCACCAAAATATTCGGATACCTTTCATTTAAATATCAAACACCTGTCTATAACCTGCTCATTATAGGAGGAGTCGCTTTATGCGCACTATTTTTAAGCCTGACTTCAGCCGTATCTCTCATCAGTTTCGGCGCATTTTTTGCCTTTACATTCGTTAATCTTTCCGTCATTTTTTACTATTTCATCCATAAAAAACAGAGATCCATTCTGGGAATCGTTCGTTACCTGATTGTTCCGTTAATCGGGGCTTCCCTTACTGCATTTTTTTGGGGAAAGTTAGATAACCATGCATTGATGCTAGGTGGAGTTTGGCTGGGTGTAGGATTTTTATACCTATTAAAACTTACGAAATGGTTTAGACAGCCTCCTCCTGAGATTTTCTTTGAAGAGTCAAGTAATAAGGATGCTTCTCTATAGAATCGAAAGGATTGACAATGAATCAACACTAGGCGGATCTCGACCGTCAAGATTTTGCTGAAAAGCAGAATGGAACATGCTTTTGTTCCTGAAAACCTGTTCAAACAGAGCTTCATGTATGCTTTTGCCTAAGCGTTTTGAAAGAAGCCATTCGCGTATTCCAAAGCCATCCTTGGAATACCGATGGCTTTTATTCGTTTTCGAACTCACCGAATTGGAACGCAAATAATCTCGATACCGGCCGGACGAGTATCGAGATTGTATCCTACGTGAAAAAAGCCCCCGGAAAAGAAGCATCAGAATCCTGCAGGATTTACCAATGTCAATTTTCTTAGGGACTTTTCACACAGACTTTAGGGAAGGGTTACTATTAACGATTACAGCTTGAAGACGATTACCGATTTTTGTAATTCTTCAGCCATGGTAGAAAGCGTGCCGGCAACAGCGGAAATCCCTTCCATTGTAGCATTTTGTTCTTCTGCAGCAGCAGCCACTTGCTGAGAATTTCTTACAGAAAGATGAATGACATCAGAAATTGTATCAAGACGTGCTTCCATGGATTTTGTAAGGTTGTTGGTTTCCTCCACAATGACGGATACCTCTTGGGCCTGTCTGGATACAATCTCAACCATTTTCAGGATTTCCTCAAAAGCTTCTCCTGTATCCATCACCATAATCATTCCAGAGGCAACAGCGGCGGAGCCATCTTCCATTGCTTTTACTGCTTTCCCAGTTTCCTGCTGAATTTCGGAGATGATCGTAGCGATTTTCCCCGCGGCTGTATTGGACTGTTCCGCCAGTTTGCGCACTTCATCTGCTACAACCGCAAAGCCCCGACCTTGTGCCCCAGCTCTTGCGGCTTCAATCGCAGCATTTAAAGCCAGAAGATTTGTTTGATTGGCAATCTCTGTGATCAGAGCTACAATCTCTCCGATCTCTATCGATTTTTTGCCAAGAGCGTTCACCACTTCGGAAGAAAATCTTACTTTATCACTCATTTCGTTCATGTTGGTAACTGCTTTGGATACCGTTCCATTTCCGATTTTGGCTTTCGTTGTTGCCTCACATGCTGAATTCGTTACCATTCGAATATTTGAAGAGATATTGTTCATTCCATTCGAAATCGCCCCTAACACATCGGAGATCTCCCTAGTGTCGGCCGCTTGTTGCTCCGATCCAAACGACATTTCCTGAATGGCTCGTGAGATTTGTTCTGTAGCATTACTTGATTCTTCCGCACTTGCGGCAAGCTGTTCCGCTGTAGCAACCACTTGATGCGAATTAAGGGTAACCTGGCCGATGATGGCTCGCAAGCTGTCAGTCATCACAGCAAGTCCTTTCGCTAGGTCTCCAATCTCATCATTGCTTCTAACTTCTAGTGTGGGGAAGGATAAATCTCCCTCTGTAACTCTTTTTACTTGAATGGCCATGATACCGATAGGCTGAATGGCTCTCATCGCATAGTTCATAAAAGCAATCCCAATCATAATCGCCAAAATGCCACCCCAAATGGTGAATTGTTTCAGATGAGTGGAGCTCTCGATAACGTTGTCATTCGCTGCTTGAATATTGGCGGTTGCTTCCTTTGAAAGCGCTTCTAAATCATTGATAGCCGGATAGTATGAGCTGGCAATTTCGGCATATTGGATTTGAGCAGCTTTTTGGTGGGCAGATGCATTACTTTGAACCGCCAAGTTGTGCTGCTTCATGTAAGCGTCAATAGATTTGGATGCTTGTTCGATCAGTGCAAAACCTTTCTCGTTCAACGGGAGCCGCTTCATTCTTGTTATGTTCTCTTTTACCTTTTGTTCAGAGTCTTTAATGGCTTGTAAATAAGCATCTGAGAGTGCCTGATCGCCTAATCGATCTTTTCCAACACCGAGACCGATCCATGCACTCGTTGATCCATCCATCGAGTTGAAATGATATAACGTTTCCGTTGTAAGGTCTTTCATTTGCATGTGAAGCGATTGAAGTTCTTGAATGTTTTGTCCGGTTTGATACGACATATAAGAAGTGACTGCGGAAAAGGAAAGAATGATAGATAGAAATGCAAGGATCATCCCCAAAATTTTCAAAGAAAATCGACCATTAACGGCATGCGTAGTCATCCATTTTTTCATAACGAACTCCTTAATTTATATAATTTGTAAAGCCCGAGTCAACGATGGTCTCTTTATTCCCAAACCTCTCATAGAGAAACGATCTTCAACATCATTTCTGATTGATGTGGGAATGGAGAAAGCCAAAATACGGAATCATGCAAAAAGAACCATGCAACACTGATACCAAAGAATTGTTGTGACATCCCACATGGGTTCTTCATAATCACTCACGATAAAAGAGGAATCAGCATGTCGATGTATTACTCTTTTTTGCATATGTATGCAATCTTGCATTGCGAATATTGAGTCCGCTGGGCGAAAGTGTTAAGAAGGATAAGAAAAGAGACGGGTGACATGTGACCCTTGGCCTCGTGGATATTGGCGAAAGATTTGCAAGCTGGTATCGTATACGGGGGAATTTTTGTGGTTGCTGAGAGCAGAACAATACTTTCCGTGTTTCCGCACCAAATTCGGCTAAGCATAGTAAAAGGGGGAGTAAGTATGGTTGAGACAATCTTTAGAGGGAAAAGAGGAGAAGCAAGATGGCAAAAGTAATCAAAAGCACCACACCCAAACAAGATGGTTTTAGAATTCCCGGGGAATTTGAACCGCACAAGGGTTCATTTGTTATTTGGCCAGAAAAAAGCTTTTCTTTTCGGAATGGAGGGAAACCTGCACAAGAGGTATGTGTTATCGTCGCAAATACAATTGCTGAGTATGAGGAAATGACAGTCATATGCTCGGCTGCGCAATATGAAAATGCTAGAGCAAGATTATCTGAGAAAGTTCGTGTTATTGAAATGTCAACTAACGAAGCGTGGGCTCAAGACAAAGGCGCTTTTTTCGTTATTAACGATAAGGGCGAAATGAGAGGGGTTCAGTTTGGTTTTAATGCGTATGGAGGAGTAGCGGATGGTCTATACTTCCCTTGGGACTTAGATAAACAATTTGCTCAAAAACTATTCGAAATCGAAAATCTGGACTCATATGACGCTAGACATTTCATTCTCGAGGGTGGCGCTACGCAAGTCGATGGAGAAGGCACAATTATTTTGACAGAAGAATGCAATCTCAATCCTAACCGAAATGGACATATGTCAAAAGACGAAGTAGAGAGAAATTGTAAAGAATACCTAGGCCTAGATAAGGTCATTTGGATTAAAAGAGGCATGCTGTATGATGAAACTGGCGGCCATATTGACGATATTTGTTTTTTTGTTAGACCCGGAGTCATTGCTCTATCATGGGTAGATGATGTATATCACCCGCAGTACCCGGTACTCAAAGAAGCTTATGATACCCTCAGCAAAGAGACCGATGCAAAAGGGAGAAAATTTGAAATTCATAAAATCCATATACCGGAAGTGATATACATAACAGAAGAAGAAAGTAAGGGCTTTGATATCGTTGCAGATGCAGCACCTCGTGTAGCAAATCAACCTTTGGCCGTAACTTATGTTAACGGATGTTTCGTAAATGGTGCATATTTGGTTCCATTGTTTCATGATCCTCGTGATCAAGAAGCACTTAAAAAATACCAAGAAATTATGCCGGACAGAAAAGTAATCGGTCTTCCAACGAAAGAGTGGTCTCTCAGTGGGGGGAATATTCATTGTATGACATTATCACAACCCCGACCGTTTGTTCGTTGATACATTTGTGGGCATACACACATTCAATTTGAACGGATGAGCGGGGACATTCGCATTATCAACGCCGGAAGTGTTGGCATGCCCAATACGGATCAACCGGGGGCATGCTGGCTGTTGCTCAGTCCTGAAGGCTATGAATTTCGCCGGACGCCTTTTGATGTAGAGACTGCCGCCGAAGAAATCAGAAATAGCAATGATCCGAATGCTAATGAATTTGCAACCCATTATGTGATCAATCATCCAACAGCAGTGCAAGCGATGGAAGTATTCGAGCGGATGGTTCGTAAGCAAAACGAAGCTCAGCCATCAAACGATGTCAAGTAGTATAGCAAGTTGCGATAACTCGTCACAATTCGTTCGCAAGTTCACAAAAAGAATTTCTCTCATTGGCCATTCTATCATAGACAGCATTTTATTTTGATGTCGAGTAGGTTGAGGTAATTGGTACCGATAAATTTTTATGGTGATCAGGCTATATCGTTTTCAAGTTTACACATGAGCAGGTCATTGACCTCAATACCGTCGGTTATCAGGTGGTTGGAACCGTCACCCAACAGGCTGCAACGGAAACTGGCTTGTCTTCAGGAACAAAAGTCATTGCAGGTTCAGCAGACGCTCTTTCTAAATCGATCAGCGTGGGAGCCTTTCATAAAGGCGACATGATGCTGATGTATGGCAGCACGACATCCGTTACCGGGTGGTAGATATAGGTCCGGTCCGAGCACAGTCTTCCTGAATGTTCTACATGCACAATGAGATAGCAGCCCTTATACAGACTCATTGTAGTCATGTAAAAACGTCCATCCATGCTGGCGCAACGTGGCGCAAAAGCCAACCAAATACGGGATCTCCGCAATAATTAGCTAGTTCTCCTTCTTTAACAATAACCAATCTTCTTCCAGAGAAAAAACCGTCATTACGAAAGATCACATCGCACGGATAAATAGGCAAACGAACCATTTACTAGATCATAATCTTCACCAACCGTGCATACGATAGGATCAGAATAAAATCCCGATATGCTGCGTGATATATTTTTTC
Source organism: Bathyarchaeia archaeon (assembly GCA_035644815.1). Taxonomy (GTDB): domain Bacteria; phylum Bacillota; class Bacilli; order Brevibacillales; family Brevibacillaceae; genus Brevibacillus_F. The sequence continues at coordinate 45,278 of DASQNU010000188.1, forward strand.
ATCGTGTTCTCCGTACCATTCAATATTAACTTTTCACAGCCCCCGCCACATAACAAAGCTCTTTCCCACTTAGAGGTAGAGCTCAATAGTCGTTACGTTGCTACGAATAGGGCCTACGCCGATAGACCTCCATGACGTGAAAAATTGACCGGCCATCGCTATGTTACCAACCGTTCATGTTCTTACCCTTACAAAATAGCGCAAAAAAAGTGCGAACTCTTTAAATAAATGTTGATTTCAGTCGTGAATTGCTTTATAAATTAATTAGAACTATTATAATTTAAAACTTAATCTAATCGATAGGAGAGGTACATATGGACTCTATGACTACAGCTAACACTGGAAAGTGCCCTTTCTCGCATGGTAGCACTACTAATCACAACCCTAGTGCTACAACAAATAAACACTGGTGGCCCAACCAGTTGAACTTGAATATTCTGCATCAGCATGACAGAAAATCTAACCCTATGGGGGAAGATTTCAACTATGCAGACGAATTCAAAAAGCTAGATTACCAGGCTCTTAAGCAGGATCTTTACGATCTCATGACAGACAGTCAAGATTGGTGGCCAGCAGACTACGGTCATTATGGTGGATTATTTATCCGTATGGCTTGGCACTCCGCAGGTACTTATCGTACAGGAGACGGACGTGGTGGTGGTGGAACCGGTACCCAGCGTTTTGCACCACTTAACAGCTGGCCAGACAACGTCAGCCTTGATAAAGCCCGTAGACTGCTATGGCCGATTAAGCAAAAGTATGGCAATAAGATCTCTTGGGCCGACTTGTTCATTCTGGCAGGTAATGCTGCGATTGAATCCATGGGCGGTAAGACAATCGGTTTTGGTGGCGGACGCGCGGACGTTTGGCATCCAGAAGAAGATATTTACTGGGGTGCAGAAAAGGAATGGCTCGAGGATAATCGTTACACCGGCGATCGCGAGCTCGAGAATCCACTTGCTGCTGTTCAGATGGGTCTAATCTATGTTAACCCGGAAGGTCCTAACGGGAATCCGGATCCGCTAGCAAGTGCACGCGACATTCGTGAAACCTTCAAACGCATGGGAATGAACGATGAAGAAACCGTTGCACTCATTGCTGGTGGCCATACATTTGGTAAGGCACACGGCGCAGGAGATCCTTCTCATGTTGGTCCAGAACCGGAAGCTGCGCCTGTAGAAGCAATGGGCTTAGGATGGATAAGCACACACGGCTCCGGCAAGGGCCGCGACACCATTGGCAGCGGTATTGAAGGTGCTTGGACGGCGAATCCGACTCAATGGGATAATGGTTACTTCGAACTACTGTTTGGATATGAATGGGAGCTTACTAAGAGCCCCGCAGGCGCACATCAGTGGGTTGCTGTAAATCCTGCTGAAGAGCATCTTGCACCAGATGCAGAAGATGCATCCGTTCGTGTTCCGACAATCATGACCACTGCGGATTTGGCATTGCGTGTGGATCCAGTATACGAAAAGATTTCTCGTCGTTACTATGAGAATCCAGAAGAGTTTGCAGATGCATTTGCTCGTGCATGGTTCAAACTTACACACCGTGACATGGGTCCTCGCACAAGATATTTAGGCCCTGAAGTTCCAGCAGAAGAGTTTATTTGGCAAGATCCTGTACCCGCTGGTGATTATGAATTAACCGATGCAGATGTAGAAGAACTGAAAACCCGGATCCTTGACTCGGGCCTTACTGTCAGTGAGCTTGTGACAACGGCTTGGGCCTCGGCTAGTACCTTCCGTGGTTCGGATATGCGTGGCGGCGCCAATGGTTCCCGTATACGTCTTGCTCCACAGAAGGATTGGGAAGTGAATCAACCAAAACAGCTTGAAAAAGTGCTTACGATCCTGGGAGTCATTCAAGAGGACTTTGGTAAGAAAGTTAGTTTGGCTGATTTGATTGTACTAGGCGGTAGTGCCGCAGTAGAAAAAGCTGCACGAGATGCAGGTTTTGATGTCACGGTTCCATTTGCTCCAGGACGCGGTGATGCAACACAAGAGCAAACGGATGTAGAAAGCTTTGCAGTGCTCGAGCCTATTGCGGATGGTTTCCGCAATTATCAGAAGAAGCAGTATAGCGTAAGTCCAGCAGAGCTCCTGATCGACAAGGCACAGCTGCTCACCCTTACCGCACCAGAAATGACTGTACTTGTTGGCGGTATGCGTGTTCTTGGTACAAACTACGGCGGAACACAACACGGCGTATTCACCGATCGTGTAGGCACACTCACGAACGACTTCTTTGTTAACTTGCTAGACATGGGAGTAGAGTGGAAGCCTGTAGACGGGGGCGTATATGAAGGACGTGATCGCAAGACAGGTGAAGTCGTGCGTACAGCGACTACTGTTGACCTCGTGTTCGGATCAAACTCAATTCTGCGTGCCATTGCAGAAGTTTATGCTCAAGACGATAACAAAGAAAAGTTTGTACGTGACTTTATTGCTGCCTGGGTCAAGGTAATGAATGCGGATCGTTTCGATCTTAAATAATTTAAATAAGATCCAGAGTCTTTAAAGTTTTAAGAAAAACTAATATATAAAATCTATAGTAAGTACACTTTAGCAGCTACTGAGTTATCAGGGCTGCTTATTCTTTTATCTGAAATAATGTATTCAGAGAAAAAATGAACGTAGAAATGGTTGATAGTTGTATTTTTTATGGGGGGAAGAAGTTGGTCGTCTGAAGAATGACCACAGCTATCAATTAAATACTTAATCACCGTTGATAATATTAACACAGACGGATCACCAGCATGAACATCGATTCGATCGTGATCGGTACGCGGGAGAAGTGCACTACGTCAAGATATGACCAATGACTTACTGGTCTGACTAACCCGACGTGAGTGTGTGGGTAGCTGTACACAAACCGGCTGAATGATCAATTTTGCATCTAATTTTTTTCGGACTGGGTCAATGCTACACGGGCAGAGACGTTTTACCCCGGCTACCGTTATCGTAGAACCATATAAAAAATGGTCAACCGGTAAAAACTAGCTGACCTCATAAAAAGGGCAGGTAGTGGAATGATGGGTCAAAGGGTTATAATTATGGATGAAGCTTTCATAAAAAACTAGCAATATGAAAAAAGGATGCGTATCATGCCGATTAATTCCTTTGAAAACTATCCAATGAGCTGGAAGCCATCGATTGATAAAACGAAAAAACCTATTTATCAAGCACTCGCAGGGCAATTGCAACAGGATATTGTAAACGGAGTTCTATTACCTGGAACAAAACTTCCCCCACAGCGAGAACTAGCCGATTATTTAGATTTAAATTTGAGTACTTTTGCTAATGGAGATCGACAGTACACATATCAAGGAGCAGATTTGCGATCCGCAGCTGCTCCTTTTTCGTCACGATCCCTCGAAGTGATTCAGTTTCCTCACTCATGCTCATGAATTCGCAGGATTTTTCCCTTAGATAAGTGTGTTAGAAGATGTAATGGAGGTTTGTGGGCTTGGGGAACATAAGAAGGGTATGATTTGATTTTCTATTCAAAGCCAGAAACGAAAAAAATAGGGGCACTCATTACGTATGGATGCCTAATGAGGAAGATGAAATCAATCATTAAAAGTCAAGGAGGGAGCAAGAATAATGTATTGAATATTAAAACAGAAAACCACCACCAATATAATATATGAATTTGAAAATAAGCGGCTAATGAAAGTCAAAAAAATAAAATGCACTTGAAAAAAGCTTCATGTAATTAGTATGTATTTCAGTTCATAAAAACAGCATTTCATGAACTGAAATTTTTGATCAGTATATTGTATGGATAGAGGAATTACTTTTGATTCAAATGAATTATTCTTAATCAAGATCTTTGTAATTGTTAATTTTCAAGCTCACTTTAATAGTTTATTTTATAGTTACTTAATACTGTAAATACGCTGGCAATTTCAGTATATTTGTGTCATTAAATATTCTGCTAAACGTGAATTATGAGCGTATTTGGTAGTATAGATGTATCGCAAAAAACGTTTGGTAGTATATTTGTGTCATGGTTTAACAGTAAATTTGTGTCGTCAGACATGTGGCCATAATATTAACTAGTTATTGTTCTTTTTTCATTTCAGTTTGTTAACATAATATATATTATCGGACTCAAATTAATTATCAAAAAACCAGCAAAGAAGACCATCCGCTCATCCGAAGATCCCCCCAAAAATAAAAAAGAAAAACCATCGCTCGCATTTCCGCAAACGAAACGGTTTTCCTTCCGCCAATGAATCCTTACTAATTCCCGGCTTTCCGCAAACGAGAATCAAAAATAAATGGCCCAAACGGTAAAAACGCTGCGATAAAAGCCCCAGCAACGCGTAAAAAGCTCCACCGTAGTGCGAATGTCGCATAGATGATAGCCAATACATACAAAACAAATAGTACACCATGCAAACCACCAACGATTGTCACAGCCTTTGGCATGTCTGCGTAGTATTTGAGCGGCATCGCAATGCCTAGCAGAACCAAGAAAGATAAACCCTCTAACATACCAATCCAACGGAACACAGTTAGCGCCTTATTGTTGCTGCCTGCCATGAAAACATCCTCCTCAACTATACATACATACATACTTACAATTGTATATGAAAAACTATCAAAAAGTTATAAACCCCGTGCAAATTCAAAATATCTACAAACTTTCTGTACCATGCAAATCGATCCGTAAACCGTCATAACCAACATGTTCGGACGTGAACGCACATTTCGTTTCTCATTGGACGCACACACTTGACAGGTACACATCATTCGCGGAACACCCTGTGCATCACTTGTGCCCCAAAACTGAATGGATAGATTCATAAGAATTGCCTCCCGTAAGCCTTGTATCTATATATTCGATGGAGATTTTCGTCTGTCTAGCCATATTTTAACATCCCTCACCGATCCGTGTGATCCAGATAATTTATTAGCATTTTTATTTTAATTAAAATATTTTTTATAAAAATTAAAATTATATATTTACAACGATCATATATCATATTATTATATAAATAGATACCAAATATTAGGAGGTTTTAAAATGAATAAAAATTCCTGGACTGTCTATACAAATAACCAACTCACTTCCCCACAGAAAAAATACGAGGATACACTATCCAGACTGGCAAAGTTCCTCGAACATACAAAAATTACAGCCACACGATAAAGAGCGCCCAATTCTCACTGGACGCTCTTTTTTTTCTCTCATCGACTGAGTACAGGTATTTTTCCTGCTAACAAAGCCAGTACATCTTCAAAATTGAACGGCTGTTCTCCTCTTACAAGCTCAGCAAAGCTGCTGACTGCATTCATCGTTTGCACACTCTCCACTGGAAATTGACCGGACGCGCTTTCGGCCGACAACATCACTGCTTTGCTTCCATCCAGCACCGCTTGAAAAATATCGGTAACTTCAGCTCGTGTAGGTATTGGATGTTCGACCATGGATTGCAGCATTTGTGTGGCAGTAATTACGTATTTCCCCCATCTATTACATTCGTGCACGATGGCCTTCTGTAAAAGTGGGATCCATGTATAAGGTACTTCTACTCCCAAGTCTCCTCTGGCCACCATGATCCCATCAGCGGATTGCATAATTCCCGTAAAATTTTTCAGGGCCGCAGTCGTTTCGATTTTCGCAATAAACTTTGGGCCGTGTCCAGGACTCACTCCGGCAAATTGGCGAATTTGATCCACATCACTTGCCTCCTGTACAAATGAGCAGGCGATGGCGTCTACTTTTTCCAGCATAAGAAAGCGCAAATCATCTTTGTCTTTTTCGGTCAGGGCAGGCAAGCGCACATGTGTTCCCGGCAAATTGACTCCTTTGTTGCTGCCGATCGTTCCGGATGTAACAACACGGGTGTCTACAAAGTCTCTTCCGCACCCTTTCACCACCAGTTCAACCGCCCCGTCATTCATCAATATACGTGAGCCAGGTTTTACGTCCTCCACGATTCCCTCATAATCTACACTAGCTCCTTGCTCGTTGCCGACTCCAGAAGTGGTGTGCAAGAGAAAATCTTTTCCCGCCTGAAGCTGAACTTCTCCCCCTACGATTTCTCCCAAACGAATCTTACGGCCTTGCAAATCTGCCAAGATGGCTACCTTTTTTCCCAGCTTTTTTGCTGTTTCGCGGACGATTTGTATGGTTTGTTGATGACTTTTATGTGTGCCGTGTGACAAGTTGATGCGAGCGATCGTCATTCCCTCGCGAATTAACTGTTGAATCGTGTCTGGATTGCTGCTGGCAGGTCCGATCGTGCAAATGATATCGATCGACACTGATACCCCTCCGTTCCCTGACTTTCTCCTTTACAGTTTTTGTTGGATTCGTCCATTCCATGCAAAAAAGAAAAGCAGGCATCTCAATGCCTGCTACAATCAGGGTTGTCCCATCCGACGATATACGTTTTTGGCGGATGCCTTTCGTTGGCGTCTACTGCGACGCGTAAATACGTAAAGGACCAAAGTCGCGTTCAATAACAACCACGCAGCAAATAATGCATAATAAGGAGCCTTTGATGATGAAATGGCCTCTGTACTCGTAGTTGCCTCTGCTGGTTTGGGAGCAGTCGGTTTGAACTTTGGCGTCAACATAAATTCGTACTGCTTGTTTCCTGCCGTTACGATCAGTTGTCCCGTCTGCGTCACATCTGTCGTAACGCTTGATCCTAGAGGGGCGGTGACATAAAGATCCTCGTCTACGAGATATGTCTCTTTGGTTCCTTGCGCTTGGTACGTGGTTCCTTCTTTGGTAGCCAGTTTAGTCTCATAATTGGCAAATCCATAATCGAGTAATGTGCCGACATCTTTATAGGCTTGGGCACTAGTGGACGTTTTCATGGTTACTGCAATGAACTCCGTATCCCCGCGCTTAGCCGAACCGACAAGCGTGTGCATGGCTTGATCGGTAAAGCCATTCTTGATCCCCGTTGCTCCTTCATAATCCCGCAACAGCTTGTTGTGGTTGTTCAACTCTGACTTCCATTCCTTCCCATCCCAAGGCAATTTAAGCGTCCCGACGATAGTGCGGAATGTTTCATTTTTCATCGCATAGCGAGCAATTTTCGCCATATCAGAGGCGGTTGTGTAATGATTGTCATCATGCAGGCCGTGTGGATTCGTAAAGTGCGTCTTCTCCACACCCGTTTTTTCCACCAGGTACTGGTTCAACTTTTCTGCAAACTGCGCTTCACTGCCTTCCATATGCTCTGCTATGGCGATAGCTGCATCATTTCCCGAATGCATCAGGAGACCATATTCCAATTTGCGCAGAGGGACCTGTTCTCCCTCACCCAGATATACACGTGTCCCATCCACATACCGCGCATTCTTGGAGACTGTCACGATATCCTCGGGATTTCCGTTTTCAATGGCATAGATGCCCGTTGCAATTTTGGTGATGCTCGCAGGATACATGGGTAAATTTGCATTTTTTTCATATAAAATCGTGCCTGTAGTCGCGTCGATCAGGATAGCCGATTCTCCGTTGATGTGGGGCAGCTCTTCGGCATTTGCCTCACTCGCGAAAGAATGGAACAAGACATACGTAAGTAACATGGTGCACAGCAAGAGATGTCGCATGTTCGTTAAGATCCTTTCTCTTATATCAAAGTGCCAGTCTTCACTTTACCAAGATGAAGATTGGCAAGCAACTTCCATTATCCACCAAATCGTTTTCCCAATAAATCAGTGATCATTTTAAATTTCGGATTATCTCGGAAAGCTTCTTCAAATCCGCTCACATGCTCCCGATAAAGCCTAGCAGCTGATTCATAATCCTGTTTGACATAAAGCGAAAAGATTTCCTCGAGCTTTTCTTCCAGACCTGTATCCATTACGGATGGCGTTAAGATTTCTTGGCGCAGGCTATTCATTAATACGTCTAGCTGATGAGTAATTTGCGAAGCTTCATTCAACTGAGACAGCACATTTTCTGGTATGTTGCCAGCATATTTGTAGCGCAGCTCGTGTTCATTGGTTGCCCAAAAATTCATACCGAGCGTACGCACCTGGATTTCGCAAAACAAGTTCTTCTTCACACTGCCAAGATACACCGTATAGGACACGATCATGTGGATACTGCGATATCCCGACTCTTTGGGCGAGGCGATATAATCTTTGACATCATGAATGACGATATCCTCACGCTCAGATAGCAGCTGCATGACTTCGATGACGTCATCGATATAGCGGCAAACTACACGCAGCCCTGCAATATCCGTGATCTCTTGGTTGATGGCTTCCTGCCAGGTATCTTGATGAAAATCGATCTGCTTTTCGGCAGCTTTTTTCAGCAGACTGTCCACTTTTTTGACGCGTCCCACCACGAATTCGATAGGCGAGTAGCGTCCGCTCTTTTGGAAACCGTACTTGATTCCTTTCAGTTTTAATTTCAATTCCTCCACTGCTTGTTCATAGGGGGCAAGAAAATGAACGAGCTGATTGAGAACTTTTTTCGGTACTTGTGTATGATTCACGTTGTTAAACCTCCGTGGCAAAGTGCGACTTGCTTACTTCCATTGATACGGAGAAGCAGTAAAGAACGGATTGGGATTGATAAAGGTATTTCCGATCAGCATCGCATAGTGCAAGTGCGGTCCCGTCGAAAAACCAGTACTCCCCACCCTGCCGATTAATTGTCCTTTTTTCACAATTTGGCCGGCTTTCACGTCCAGCTTGGACATATGCCCATAAGATGAGAACAGGCTAAGGCCGTGGTCAATCATGACAGTGTTCCCTGTAAGATACAAAGATTCTGCCAAAACCACCTTGCCAGCGTTACTCGCGTAGACCGGCGTACCCTCCTTGTTGGCAATATCGATCGCCATGTGACGGCTGGAAGGCTTGCCATTTACGATGCGCTGGTATCCATAAGGAGTTGTCAAAGTACCTGCTACGGGCATTTGAAAGGCCGTGGTAAAATATGGCGTTGCTGCAGAAACTGAACGAGCCTTGTTGATTTTGACCTGTTCAGCATTGATGCGTGCGGTATTTTGCCGCATGCTTGCCATTTGTTTGCTCACGGTAATGGAATCCGTTGCAAATGACTTCGCTGCAATCTTGATCGTTACTTTTGTTTTTTTATCAGCGGTCTGTAGGTTGTATACACCGGCCTTTGTCCCGATGGGAATCGGAATGAAGCGAACATATTCACCATTTGAAGCGCGCATATTGTATGTATTTCCAAAAAGAGTGACGGCCGTAGCCTGATTGCTGCGAACAAAAAGCACATCACCCGGGTATGTAATGGCAGGCTGTACGCGTAAAGTGGTTTGCTTGACCGCAACCGAAGCAGTGGTTTTATTGACTGGTGCGGCTTGTCCATACGTACACGTTCCAATTGCCATGGTAATCGTGAAAAGAAGCGATGCCATTTTCAGCGTTTTCCACATTCAACCTTCCCTCCCTCCCCACAGTATACCAAAATTCACTAACCATTTCCTAAGTAAAAAGAAGGAGGGCCTGCCGCATAGGCAGACCCCTAGCGCAGTCCTTCCTTTTTGGCGTATTCGGACATGAGCTCCATGATCGATTGCACATTGCCGAGCATGTCTCGTGCACGGGAGGTTTTTTCCGTAATCGTCTGAAAATCGAGCATTTTTTTGGATGTGCTCCAACGCTTATACAAATCTTTGGCCGAGGATGGATTCTCTTTAATCGCCGCAATGCGGCTGTTATCCTTCATCAACCAAGACTCAAACTCTGGGTTTTCCTTCAACAATTTTTTAACTTCTTTCTTTTTCATGATCTCACCCTCTCATAACCCCTGGATTATCAACGATTCCATGAAGTCCCCACAATCACAAGGAGGATAAATAACACAAGCACGAGGACGAAATCATCGCAGCCGCTGCGACAAGACATGCACCCACCCCCTTTTGCCCTTTGGTCACATTACTACCATATGACTAGTCCTTGGAAGTGTTTGTGTGTTTGACCTCTATAGGAAAGAAAGGGCGCCCTGCCGACACAAAAAGACACCCGGACAGCCGAGTGTTCGTTTTGCGAAAAATGATTCTGTTAGCCGTACAAGGGTGCTTCTGTACCCAAAGTCCCTTCGACAGGGCCTCCTTCTTTGCGCCAGTATTCAATCCCGCCGATCATTTCCTTTACACGGAATCCGAGCTTGCTTAATTTGGCACATGCCCGAGTTGCGCCATTGCATGCCGGTCCCCAGCAGTAGACCACCAACAACTCTTCTTTCGAGAGATGACGCGTACTCTCTTCATTGATTTGTCGTGTAGGCAAATGCAAAGATCCAGGGATATGGCATTCTTGATACGCTTTGTCGCTGCGTGAATCGATGATGACAAAACTGCGTTGTCCTCTCTGCAAGTCAAGCATTACATCTGCGGGATCCGTCTCAAATGCCAGCTTGCTCATGAAATGAATGTAGGCTCGCTCAGGATCTGCAGCCGGAAATTCAGTGACGAGGGAAAAACGAGAGATCGGTTGATTCATGGTATATGCCTCCTCAGGAGATATTGGGGTTTCCTATGTGAAAAGCATATCATCCTTGATTGTTTGAAAAAATCTATACTATTCTATATATACAATCACTTTTTTCGATAGGTGGCGATTCATTGTGGATCTTGTTTATCTCCATACCTTTCGTGAAGTAGCCAGGCTGGGGAGCTACAGCAAAGCTGCGGATGAGCTAGGATATGCGCAGTCGAGCATTACCTCGCAAATTCAAAAATTGGAGCAATCGTACCAAGCCGTATTGTTTGAACGGAACGGTCGCGGTATACGGCTTACCTTTGCCGGGGAAACGCTATTATCCTACGCCAATCGCTTGCTATCCCTTTATGCGGAATCAAAAGAAGTAATAGCCGCTCAGGATACAGGAACCATCCACATTGGAACCATCGAATCGTTGGCCGCTTATTACCTGCCGCCCTTTCTCCAACAATTTAGACAGACTCATCCGGGAATTAATATCATGCTTCACACGGGGAATGAACCAGAACTGATCGAAGAAGTAAAAACAGGCAATCTGGGTCTGGCTTTTATCCTCGATGGTCTCTGCAAGGAAGAGGGTCTAGAGACGATTACCATCCGGGAAGAGGAATTGGTCATCATTAGCTCTCCTCAGCACCGTCTCCAACATCACGCATATGTAACTTGTCAGGATTTAGAAGGAGAAACTTTGATCACCACGGAGGAAGGCTGCACCTACCGTGCGATGCTGTTACGACAGCTAAAGGCATCCGGTATACAGGTGACGTTAGCTTATCAATTTGCCAACCTGGAAGCCATCAAGCGATGTGTGATGTATGGTTTGGGCGTGGCCTTGCTGCCGCGAATCGCTGCAGATGCTGAAGTTGCGCAAGGAAAGCTTATCGCGTTACCGTACAAGGAGCCGGCCGAGCTTTTTTACACACAAGCGATTTATCGGAAAAAGAAATGGCAGCCATTGGCCCTTCAGCAATTCCTCTCCATGCTGTAAGTAAAATTGCGAAAGGGTACCTGTAACAGGTACCCTCTCCATCCAACTATGAAATTGTTAGCGAGCGAGTTGTTGCTCAGCGAAGCTCACCAGACGCTTAGTGATCTCTCCACCTACAGAACCGTTTTGACGGGAAGTGGTATCTGCGCCCAGATTTACACCGAATTCAGCAGCAATCTCATACTTCAATTGATCCAGAGCTTGGTTTGCTTGAGGTACCAACAGGTTGTTAGTATTTCCACCTTGGTTAGCCATGTGTGATGCCTCCTTAAGCATTTGTTTTTCTCCAGGGACGGAATTGAACCGTCAGCCATGTGGCTTCTCTCCAATGAGACCTTGGAGACGATGGGAGTGTTGCAGTTATCGCTTGCGGGTTGAGCGATTAAGTTGTTGTTGATACTATCATCCCTCATCTTGACCGATCCATACTTGCAAAAAGGATGTAAAATCTGTCAGTGTTGACCGGTGTGCTATAATAGGCAAATAGCTACGATAGAAGGGAGAATCGATTCGTGTCCCATACACATAAAATATTGCTGATTGATGGCATGAGCTTTTTGTTTCGTGCGTTCTACGCTTCTTCCTGGACAGGCGGGATCAGACAGACAAGCACAGGTACGTATACCAATGCTGTCTATGGTTTCACCAAAATGATGCTTGATTATGCACAGCTGGTCCGTCCTACCCATTTGATTGTCGGATGGGACGTGGCCGCACGTGAAACTTTAATCCGCAGCCAATGGTACGATGGTTATAAAGCAAACCGTGTCGAGCCGCCAATGGAGCTCATTCCCCAGTTCAGTCTCGTGAAGGAACTGACGGAAGCATTTTCCGTGCCTAATATTGGACTAGCCGGTTATGAGGGTGACGATATCCTGGGAACGTTAAGCACACGTTTTGGCCAAGAAGGTCATCAGGTTGTGATCGCCACCGGAGACTACGATAGCCTTCAGCTCGTCTCCGAACAGGTCGCGGTCAAGATTTTAAAAAACGGTGGGAAACATGAGCACTATACACCGGAGTCCCTGCATGTGTTGCGTGGTATCGTTCCCGGGCAAGTGATCGATGTAAAAGCCCTGCAAGGCGACACATCAGACTGTATCCCTGGTTGTCCGGGCATCGGAGAAAAAACAGCGCTCAAGCTGGTCATTGAGCACGGAAGCTTGGATGGACTGTATGCCAATCTGCATGCATGTACGCCAAAAATGCGGGCGAAACTCGAGGAGCATCAGGAACAGGTATATCTCAGCAAAAAGCTGGCAACCATTTTCACCGATGTTCCCGTCTCCGTCTCTTTGGACGAAGCGAAATGGGAGTATGACTTGGAGTGCGTGAAGGCGAAGTTTACTGAACTGGAATTCGGAAATACGATGCTCAACCGCGTCGGATAAACAAAAAAGCAGGCTTCCTCCTCGGAATGACCTGCTTTTTTCTATATTGAAAACTGCGTAAGACAACCAACATTTTCATCCCCGTTTTAGTTCATCCTGAGGTCCTTCTTCCCTCTTGGGTAAAAACCGCAGCTGATCAAAAACTTGCACACCCTTTTTTGCAATCGTCCCCTCTGGCAGCTCGACCACCATGTACGCACGCCGGAATGAAGGAGGAAACTGAAAAGGTTTCACTTGCTCCAATACGCCAACTACACGGGATTCCTTGTCCAAAAACAGGACGTCGATTGGGATGCGCATAAAACAGGTGTGAATACGGCTGCAAGGTGCCAACAGAAGAGCTTCGCCCTCCCGAACGGTACGCTTTCCCATCCATCCCAGCAGCCGCTTCCAAAAGGTCCTTGCCGAAGTAACACGCATAGCCAAAAACGTTTGCGAAGATTCATGGAAAATGGAAATCGGCTTTTTGCTCACGCCACTTCCTCCTATCGTTTCAAGAGCACACTGATAATATTGATGGCTGCAGGTCCCAAAATAATGATGAACAAAGAAGGGAAAATAAAAAAGATGAGCGGAAACAACAGCTTGATCGGTGCTTTCATCGCTTTTTCTTCCGCTTCCTGACGACGTTTGCGCCGGATATCATCTGATTGGACACGCAACACATTGCCTAGACTCACACCGAGCTTATCGGCTTGAATCAATGCGTTCGTAAAATTGATGACACCTTCTACGCCTGTGCGTAGCCCCAAGTCCCGCAAAGCTTCTCGACGGCTTTTCCCCATTTGCACCTCTTGCAGCGTTAGGCGGAATTCATCCGCCAATGGTCCGGTAGTTTTTTCCACTACTTTTCCCATGGCCTGGTCGAAGCCAAGACCAGCTTCTACGCTCACCGTAAGCAAGTCGAGCAAATCCGGTAGTCCCTTGCGGATAGAAAGCTGCCTTTGATCGATCAAACGCTTCAAGTACACATGCGGGATAGCAAGCCCCAGACCAGCGAGACCTAGCGCGACCAACCAAGTGGAGGTTCCAGGCAAATACGGTACAATCAAAATGGACAACCCGCTAAACAGGATGAATATGAGCATATTCCAGACGATCCACTCATTCACGCTTAAACCAAATGGGGAACCAGCATGCCTAAGCTGGACTTGCAGCTGTGTTTTCCAGCGGATGGGGGCAATTACCGAAAGCTTTCGCCCAAGCTGTTGAATCATAGGTTTGGTCACGCGTTGATGGAACGTGCTGTTGTCCTTTTCCTCTCCCGCTTCCCCTTTTTCGTTGGACCGCAGTACATGCACGCGGGAACGTATATGAAAGTTGCTTCCTAATAAGATGCTAGACCCTTGATAAAACCCCATCCAAAGAAGCAAAAATAAGAGCCATTGTAATAAGAGCAAGTGCTACACCTCCTGACTTTCGATGATGCCTACACATCAATCGCCACGATCTTGCGAATGACCAAAAAGCCGATAATTTGCCCGATGACCGCTGCAACTACCATCGCGAGCCCCAACGGATGTTGAAAGAGAACGCTGATATAGCCAGGATTCATCATATAGATCATCAAGGTGACTCCTGGAGGAAGGATCATAAAAATAAGTGCAGAAAATCTTCCTTGGGCCGTTAACGCCTTGATCTCCCCCTGAATACGTACCCGCTCCCGAATGGTCTCTCCGATATTATCCAATATCTCGGACAGATTCCCCCCGATTTGCCGCTGAATCAAAATCGCGGTCGTGATCAATTCGAAATCCTGACTTTTCACCCGCTGCGATAAACGAAGAAGCGATTCTTCCATGGGCAAGCCCATATTCACCTCGCGAATCATCCGGTGAAATTCCTCGCTGATAGGGGCAGGCATCTCCGTGGAAATGGTTTGCACGGATTGCAAGAACGAATACCCAGATTTCAAAGAATTGGACGTAATCGTCAGCATTTCATTCAACTGTCGATTAAATCGGGTAAGACGGCGTTTCTGCTGGATCCTGATATAAAGGACGGGAATAAAGGCAAAAGCGATCCCGCACAAAAAACCCATCATATATCGACCGGACAAAAATCCACCCACAAAGGGGACAAAAAAACAAACCAATATGACGGCAACCATTTCTTCTGCGGTAATCTGCATGCCCGCTTGCTGCAGCTGCTCTTGAAAATGCTTGTTCAGCTTTTTCCCCGCTTCCTGTTCAAAAAGCGCTTGAATCCGACTGGCCAGTAAAGGAAGCGCACCCTTTTTCCCCGTATGCTTATCTTTCCGCGATGTCGAGGATACAGGCCCAGCGATTGGCGATGCACTCCAGCCTTCCCCTTCCCGTAGCCGATTGATTCGTTCGCGCACGCGGGCCCGTCCGGCAAAGAGGATCCAGAACAAGAGACTGAAAAAAAGCGCCATCGAAAGGAATAAGCCAACCCATAGTAGCTGAATCACAGGCCGCCCCTCCTTGGATTGAACCAGTCATGCTGGATATTGAATCCGGCGATTTGCAGCTTTTCAATGAAAGAAGGAACGATTCCGGTTGGCACTTGTCTGCCAATCACCCTGCCTTGCTCATTTCGTCCCTTTTCTTGAAACAGAAAGATGTCCTGAAGCGTGATCTGCTCGCCTTCCATCCCCATGACCTCCGTAATGTGGGTGATACGACGTGTACCATCCTTCAGACGCGTCTGTTGAACAATCAAATCGACTGCCGAAGCGATCTGTTCGCGGATCGCCCGAACAGGCAAGTCCATCCCTGCCATCAATACCATGACTTCCAAACGACGCAGGATATCACGAGGACTATTGGCATGGCCTGTCGTAATCGAGCCATCATGTCCCGTATTCATGGCTTGGAGCATATCCAGCGCTTCTCCAGAGCGAACCTCTCCGACCACGATACGGTCTGGACGCATCCGCAGCGAGTTTTTTACCAGATCGCGCATGGTGATGGCCCCTTTTCCTTCGAGGTTGGCGGCCCTGGTCTCCAGCGTAATGACATGCTCCTGTCTCAGCTGAAGTTCCGCAGCGTCCTCAATCGTCACGATACGTTCATCAGTGGGAATGAAGGAAGATAGCACGTTTAGGGTTGTCGTTTTCCCAGATCCGGTCCCACCGGACACCACGATATTCAAGCGGGCTTCCACGCATGCCTGCAGGAAAAGCGCCATTTCTTCCGTGAGCGTGCCAAATCGAACCAGATCATCAATTGTAAAGGGATCCTTGGAAAATTTCCGGATGGTGATGCAAGGCCCTTTCAAAGCAAGCGGAGGGATAATCGCATTCACACGGGAGCCGTCCGGCAAGCGGGCATCGACCATCGGGGAACTTTCATCAATTCTTCTCCCCAGTGGCGCCACGATTTTTTCGATGATGCGGAGCACATGATCGTTATCGCGAAATTGCACATGGCTGCGCTCCAGTTTCCCATTGCGCTCCACGTAAATGAGCTGGGGCGAATTGACCATGACCTCTGAAATGCTGGGGTCCTTAAGCAGCGGGTCGATCGGTCCAAACCCCTGTATTTCCGCCATCATTCCTTCGATGAATCGCTGTTTTTCCGAGCGAGTCATGGGGACCGCTTCTTCCGCCAGTAGCAGAGAGATTTCTGCCTCCAAGGAAAGGGTATCGATTTCGCCTTTTTTGCTGAAGACTTCGGATACCAGTCGATTGTGCAGCTTTGTTTTCAAGCTAGCATAAGGGTCAGGGATTGGTTCATATACCGTTGCAGCACCGGAAGAGGTTGGTGAAGTTACTGCGGGAGTCTGTACCGTTTCCTGCTGTTCCGTTTTTCCACGATGTTTTTCCAGACGTCGCATCAATGACATGCACTGCGCCCCCTTACGTATCCATTATTTGGAGAACCCAAATATTTTGAGGAACGGGAAAAATTTCTTCCGTCCTTTGATTTGCCGGCGGGAATCTTCTTCCATCCATTTTCCAATCACGTGGCTGATTTGTTTGGACAAACGATGCTTCGGGTTTTTGACCACAAACGGAATGCCTTCGTTTGAGGCGCGGTCGACAAAGGAAAAATCATTTCCCACTTCAAAATCCAGTTTCCGCCCCAAAATATCCTCCACGTCTTTTTTGCGCACCCCGGTGCGTGCATGAGCGCGATTCAGCATAAACCTCCAATCCTGCAGTGGATACGAGAGAGAATGCAACAAATCAAGCAAGTTCTTGTTATTTTTGGCGACAGCCAAGTTCGGCGAGCTGACCATCATATGCTCATCACATTGATCGATGATGGCAAAAAACGTGTCATTCAACTGCGGCGCCGTATCGACGATGATCCATTCAAACATCTCTTTACAGATGGTCAGAATTTGATTGATGTGCTTGGTCGCCACGACTTCGCCATGCTCCGGCTTTAATGGAGAGCGTAACAGAAAGAGTCCGCTATCCAATTTTTCCAGATAATTCATGAGAACATCACTGTCAATTTCCGATGCCTCTTGCACCAGATCATGCAAGTTTTTGCCGCTTGCTTTTGCGGACAGGAGCAAGGCTGTATCCCCATATTGCAAATCAAAATCGAGCAAAACGGTTTTCCTTCCCTGCAAAGCCAGCTGAGTGGCGATATTCACCGCGAGCGTCGTTTTACCTATACCGCCTTTGGCACTGACCAGACAGACTGCCCGCGGCCGATTGACAAAGTGGTCCTCCAGGTAGGAGGTCTCGATACGGGAGCGCCGCTTGGCTTCCAGTTGATACACATCCTGAATGGTAGCCACTAATTGCTCTGTCACCACAGGCTTCACCAGATAATCCTTGGCTCCGGCCATCATGGCCTTGCGCAAATAGTCCGAATCATCTTGCACGGAAATGATAATGACAGCGGTCTTCGGTGAGATGAGAGAGATTTTCTCTGTCGCTTTTAACCCATCCATGACGGGCATATTGACATCCATCAATACGACATCCGGATAGAGCTTCAGCACTTTTTCCAAGGCATCCGCCCCATTTTCTGCTTCTCCTACCACCTCGATTTCCTCTTCAAAAGAGAGCAGCTTGCTCATATTGCTTCTCGTCTCCAAGGAATCATCAACGATCAATACGCGGATTGCCGGCATGTCAGACACCTCCTATCTTGTAAGTACTGTATTGGTTTGGACACCAGGGGTTTGTACCCGTTTCTTATCTTGCGGTGCCCGCAACAGCAAGCGGACTTCGCCAAACGATTCAGCAAAACCAAGCGATTCTGCCTGCTGAGGAGTTACAGCGAGAGTGATCGTGGATCGCGGTTGCTGTTCGCCCTGATCTGCTGGATCCTGCGATTGTTCGAGCGGCTTAGCTTCGTCCGCGCTGCTCTCTTCAATCGGCTTTTCACGCTCTTGACCGACCGCCAGCACCAGCAAATTTTGCTCAGAGATTTTCACGATATCTGCAGGTGTTTTCAAAGCATCTTTCGTATATGCGACCAGTACGTCAACTCTGTCCCCCGGATATATGTGACCACCAGCTCCTTTGACTTGTGAATAAGAAACACTCATCGCCCGCAACCCTTCCGGTACCTGCATGGAGAATAGATTGGATGCTTCGGGCTTTGCGAGAAACGGAGTTAAGATCATTTGTTCGGGAATCATCGTTTCCAGACTTACCATGCCGACGACTTTCGTAGAATCCGTTACCATATCGGCGTGGACCATGTTCTTGGCTATCTCCATGGTTTTTACCATCGAAGGCGTTATCTTGGTGTAAGGGGGTATTTTCGTCGCGGCCACTACGATCGTTTGGGTTACATCCGCTGGGCTTTCTTCTTTCACTTTTTGCTGCAGAGTCATGTAGATCAAATAGGTGGTGGCCAATGCGCACAAGATCGATATGATTAGCAGACTGCCTCGTTTTTTCATGGACTCACCTCTGTCATTGCGTTAGTTTTGACGTGTACACACCGTAGTTTGGACCTTGCCCCATTTCTCCAGGGGTCATCATTTGCAAAAATCTTCCTTCGAGAATCATGTGTCCACCTTTTCGAGTCGTTCCTACTAAGTAGAAAGCAGCGAATCCAACCACTGTTACCGGTTTTTTTCCTTCTACCTCGAAGGAATCTATGACCGGCAGGAAGACGACGCGCTCACAGCTTCTCGTTGCCGTCCGATAGGATTGACAGGACTCTACCTGATCATCCTGATCGAAGCGCGAATCGAGAGCTCGTTCAACCGGACCATGGTTGATCCCGGTCATCGTATCCACTTCCTCTCCCACACGGATCAGGCTGTTATAGCCATGCTCTATGTGTTGGGCGAGTTCACTGGCACCTCCACCGGTAAAATCGAGGAACCCATAGTTACCCGAATCTCCATCGCCTGCCGCTTCTGTCAATTCATACAGGGCACCATACCAGAATCTTTGTTCGGGTACTGCGATCGGTACGATTCCTTTCATGCCGGTAACCGTTCCCGCCTTTGCGACAGCCGTAGCTTTTACCGTTGATTCGTTGAAACCCATGATTCTCGCAAACCAGAGAGGGACTATTTCTTCTCCCTTGATTTGAAGGGTAAGAGATGCGCGGTCTGCAGTGATTTCCGTCACGAGCCCGTCATTTATCGATACATAAGAGCTGGCAGTCGCCTCAGCAACCTGTTCGCCTAAAAGAATGTGTTGAATGCCTCCAAGCGCTCCTGCATCGAGCGCGTTCTGCAATTTTTGCTGGCGGGTGAAAAGATGGCCAACATCCGCTACAAGGGTAGCGAGCAATAAAAAAGTGACCATCCCCCCCGCTACAATCAGGCTTACATTCCCACCCTCGTGCGAAATGTGTGCCTTTGCGTTTCGCAAAAAGCGAATCATAGGTATACCTCCTATTCCATCCGCATGGTTAACTTCGCGTGTAACGGAAACGGATCTGGAAGAAGGCCTTTTAGAAAGGGGAGTAGCATCGCATGTGCGTAAGTGATTTCGACGGATACAGCGTCACCAGTCCTCCGGTATCCATCGCGCGGCTGGATCGTATACGTAATCCGATTCGCATCCAGGGAAGGAATGCTTTGCTGAATAATGCTCGATACCTTAGCATCGCTTTCCCCGATACTGACATACCGTACAGCGTCTCTCGCGGCCTGCTGGATCACGATATAGCTGTGGAAAATACGCCCGAGTTCCACCATCCCGCAGAGCAGGATGAGCAGCATGGGCAATACGAGCGCCATTTCGACCATCGCTGAGCCCCGTTCATCCTTGATCATCCCAAGCTCCCTCCTGCCGTCATCCAGAAGAGCCGCCCCAATTCAAGCCAGACTCCCAGTCCGATTGCAATTCCATAAGGGATTCGACACTCGGTCGCAACTCCTCTTACCGTTACCCCATAGAAGGCAAGCTTCCAGATTCGTTGTTTCCATATGGCATATAACGAAAGACCCGCTCCGATCACTCCCATCCACAGACAAGCCGGGAGCAGCATTTCAGCCCCCATCCATGTACCTAGAGCGGCCAGCATTTTTACATCACCTGCGCCAATACCACCTTTCGCAAAAGGGATGAAGAGGATAGCGACCCCCAGTGCGAATCCAACGCCGGCGAGCTGCAGTCCGGAAAGACCCGTAGCGAGGCCATGGTAGACAAATCCGCTGAAGATACCTGTAAACGTAAGCCAATTGGGAATTTTACGATAACGAAAGTCCGTCCACATCGCGATGATCGTCATGATGAGCAAGCTTCCTGTGATGATTGGAGCAATCATGATGGCTTCCTCCCTTCGTCGTTGATCTCGTATTGAAGAGCTTGGCCAACTCTTTGGCGAAGCCTTCGTTCCAATTTTTCGAATAAAAAGAGTCCTACCCCTTGTCGGAGTAGGACTCTTCGCCCAATCAGGGTACAAGAATAAGAATTAGTTCGTAGGTGTGCCGGATACGCCTGAATTCGTGCCATTTAAAGTTGTTGCCAGTCGGTTAAAGATACCGGACAGGCCACCATTCATTGCGGTTAGACCTGCGATGCATACAAGGGCGATTAACCCGACGATCAAACCATATTCCACCATCCCTTGTCCTTCTTCTTCTCGGAGAAAACGCGACACTAAAGGGTGCATAGGCTTGTCCCACCTCACGTAAGTTATTGCCCGGTTGTTCCCGATTGACCGCTGTTGGTTCCATTCAATGCAGTCGTGATGCGAGTAAAGATCGTGGTAAGTCCACCATTCAACGCGGTCAAAGCGCCAATCAGCACGATTGCGATCAACCCGATGATCAATCCGTACTCCACCATGCCTTGTCCTTCTTCTTCCACCAGCAGTTTTTTCATGATTTCCATACTTTTTCCTCCTCTATAATGGTTATGGTTTGCAAGCGAATTGTGGAGGGCAACCCGGCTGTCGTATTCGGTCGCTCAAGTACTTCTTTCGAACGTAGACCCGTGGCTTTGCGTCCCTGCTTTTCAGCAGGTTTGCCTCTGTATGTTGCTTGCACTTTTATATTAACCGACATGATTCGACACACGCACATGCTGAAGGAAGGATTTCACTCCCTGTCCGAAGGTAGAAATAATTGCCTCCAATATTGGAAGGGAGCGGAAAATGGCACGCTGCAAGACCTATTTTCGTGAAAATTCAGAATAGGACTATAGGAGCAAACTGTTTATTTTTCTTTATTTTTTAACTGTGGTGAACTTTTTAATTTAAATTTTCCAAATAGGTCTTTTTTCATGGTTCATACGGACGGATACTCTACCGATGCAGGGTGTTCTTTGAATATTCACCAATTACAACCTCATCTGCTATCATTTTTCAACCAAACAGCGCGGTTGGACTGAACGAAGTGCTCCAGCGATTTTGGCTTACGACCGGTTATTCTTTCTACCGTATCGGTTACGATATCCTCGGCGCCCTTCTTATTAATCTTCTCATCTAATCCGGATAGGAAAGAGGCGTAGTCCTCAGGCATTCCGAGCTGAATCATTCTGTTTTTGAGCTCGTTGACAGCGATATCCACATGCCGGATAGGTCGACCTATTGCAGCGCCGATGATGTTACCTGCTTCTGCATAACTAAGCGACTCTGGGCCGGTAATGATATGATCGGTATTATGTGCCTCCTCATCGATCAAAGCTCGGACGCCAACCTCTGCAATATCGTCCGCATCCACGAAACCTACCCGACCGTTTCCTGTGGCAGTAATCATGATCCCATCACTTGTGATTGTCGTTGCATGATGCCCCTCCGTGAAGTTTTGCATAAAGTAGGACGGCCGAAGAACAGCCCATTCCTGCACAAAATGGCGCAGCTCCCCATGCAGCTTTCCAAACACTGGACCGCCTTCAGGTACCGACGCACTGCTCAAAAGAACCATCCTGCGCACGCCAGCATGCACGGCTTTCTCCTGAAAGGGCAGCATGATCGGATGTGGATCTGTAACCATCAAAGGCGCAACCAAAAAAATTTTTTCAACATCTTTCAATGCATCATCGAAAGTATTTTGATTAAACCAATCGAAATAAACATGTTGAATAGAGCTTCCAAATATTGATTCTCCTCTTCCGGCTGTACGTACATCATAACCCAGTTCCGATAGTCGTTTGGCGATACGCCCCC
Source organism: Bathyarchaeia archaeon (assembly GCA_035644815.1). Taxonomy (GTDB): domain Bacteria; phylum Bacillota; class Bacilli; order Brevibacillales; family Brevibacillaceae; genus Brevibacillus_F. Next base: position 67,629 of record DASQNU010000188.1, read on the forward strand.
CTGTTTTGCCGTTTCCGCCCGTAATCAGTATCTTCTTGTTTACACTCATATTTACCAGCCCCTTTGATCGGATTGGAGTCTTCTCTGACGTTCCGGGTTCCTTTCACTCTTGTGATCGGAAAACATTTTGGATCGTTGTCTCATCGCTTAGTACACCAAGAGCGACTATTGGATTCCAATAATCCTTGTAATGTATAATTTTGTTATCGCTTTGGCCATTTGTCTTGATCACGGAAATGTACGACTGAAGATACGGTTTTCCACTTTCGACTGCATGACCTTTTTCGACGCCAAATTCTATGATGAACACGTTTGGATCTAATGTCAGGTGAATAATCGGTTCCGTAAATGTTATCAGTTGAAGTTTACCTGGCAGCTCCTTTATATAAGCGTAAAGCGCAGATTTCCCTTCAAGTCTTTGGGTAAATCCTCTGGGTGCATACGGGAATTCAAAGACAACATTCTCGTCGAACAACTCTATCCATTGTTCTAAGTCATGTTCCACCAATGATTTGGTGAATCTCTCATAAATAAAACGCACATCAAAGAATTTTTTTTCTTGATCTGCCGTTTTCATTACGTCATCTCTCCAATCTTTATTTTTTGTAACTCAGGATCTATTCGGACAAAACGGACTGATCGATCAAATTTAAACATGATTCTTCCTATTTCAGAGATAAACAGTAACTGTTTGTTTGTCGAAGTGAGGTGAGAGCAATGGAAAAAACAACATTAATAGATCGATCAGTCTGGAAAAGAGAAATAAAAATGAAGCTGGATAATAGGCTTCGTCGTTCGTTTAAGACGGAAAGTGTCACGTCAGCGATCTGTTTTAATACCTGAGGATCAGGGCTTAACTTGGCGGCTTGCGCAAGTGAATTAAGATAGAAGAACCTAGCCATTGCAAGCAGATCATCCTGTCGTACGGCTACGATTTCATGGAAGATATAGGTAATAGCATCTTTCACAGAACCAGGACGTTCGAGTATTTCGATCACAGCATGCGATTTTTCGTTGACGTAATTCCCGTAGGTATCGTAAAGACTTTGGCGTACGATGCCTAATCCCTCAAGTAAATTTTGCAAGGAGTTCCTTCATATCCGTAATAACCAAATATCTCTGTTGCCTTGCGCAGTACCATGACTGTGTCGAACTCCTTGTTTCTTGCCATTGGAAACACCTCCTTTCTGGATTTATCTTACACTTTTCAGATCGTTCAGTCAAGAATGTGTAATGGATCAGTGCGTTTATATATTCCGGTCAGGTTAGTAAGCGTAGAAAAAGCTTGGTAATCCGGAACTTGCTCCGATCCCAAGCCTTACTTTTGAAAAACGTCCAAGAATAAACCTGTATTCTCTTCTTCCTTGGTCTCCCACGATGTTGCAAATCGTACCGAGTGAGAAACCCCCATGATGTCATACTTCTGCACAAGATGCTGTCGGGCTGAACCAATGATAAGCGAATGAAGCTTCACCTGCTTCTTCCTTCCAACCTCTCCGAGCATTTGCTGAACATGGGGAGAAATACTGCCGATCCCATCCGTGACCATGACCAGATCTGCCCCCCGAAAGGCTTGCTGCTCCTCGATGATTTCGATCGAGCGCTTAATGGGCGCGTCAAAATGGGTGCCGCCGCCAAAGGCAAGCTGTGCAACACGGTAAAAGGCAGCCCAGTCCGGTTTACGCCAATAAAGAGGCTGTTCCTTGATCTCGCCTCTTGTCCCAAAGAGCAGGAGGGAAAAGTCGCGTTTTTCCAACAAGCTGAGTGCGGCAAAGGTCATGACGAATATTTGCGCCAGGCGCAGCTTGCCTCCCCTCATGGAATGGGATGTATCCAGCATGCAGATCACTGGGCCCTTCGGCGGTTGCTCGATCCAACCAACCGTATCGTAGGTGAGCAGTTTTTCCTCGATCCACTTGAGCAAAAAGAGATTTTCAAGCTCCGGATCAGCCAGCAGGACCGCTTCACTCGGCAGCAGATGAGAAATATCGCCGGATTGACGCAAATCATAATATTCTTCCGGGATTTGCTGAGACCGAATTTCCTTGCGCTTGATGCGGAAGTGGTGAACGTTTCGTCCGACTTCCTCCAGGTATGCCAGCAGGTCTGGATGGCGTTTTAATTTTTCGACCCACTTCATATAGTGCTCAAAGGTTTGCCGGCGCAGCTTGCCAAGCTCGCTTCCCCAGCGTCGGTTTGCAAAGCGCTGGCTTGCCTGCAGCAGATCATAGAGAAACTGACTGTCTTCCTCCTCCTGCGAAAGCGTTTCTTTCAAGGAGCGATCCAGCCATTGGCCAAGCTCCTCTTCGATTGCGGCAACCGCCTCTTTTTCTTGCTTGATCAGGCGATCCTGCTGCTTTTCTCTCTGGCCGAGTTCTTCCTCGAGCTTTTTAACCTTTTGCTGAAGCTTGCTTCTTTTTTGAAAGTTGGTTTTCATCTCTTCCTGCATTTCTTCAATCCGTCCACGCAAGGAGCGGATTTCTGCTTCTACCAGCGGTCTTGTATCACTGGCCTCCTGCTTTTCTTCCACGATCCGCTTTCCTTGCTGCAGCGTATAGCCGACCAGTTGCAGCTGCTTGATTTGTTTGTCAGAGAGCCGATCCATCAGGGATGCTTGCTCTTCCCCTTGCTGTCCCTGTTTTCGCTGCATGCCCTGCAGCGGCACAGACTGTTCCCGCTCGCGCTTTTTCACTTCTTCGCTGAAGGTCTGGGTCAGCCACATCAGCGCTTTGATAGCCGTCTTGAACGAGGCGCTTTCCTGACCGGTCGTCCGCGGATGAATCGATTGATAAAAATATTGGCGCAGCAAGGTGCGGATCATCCAGCGGTGAAAAGGCGTGGCTTCCTGCATCTGGTCTACTTCAGGGTTCGGAAGATAGAAACAAAGAAAAAAATCAGCCAAAAGCTCGGTATCGAACCAAGAAGCCTTTGCTTTCGCTTCCGCCATCCATTCCAGCGCAGTACGCGATGAATGGTAATACGCATCAAATACATAACGGTCGACCCGTTTACAGCGGATGATCACACGCGTTCCTCCCGTCTTTCTACAGGGTGTAGTCGTATTCGCATCCCGGTATTTCCCGGTCGAAAATCGTTCGATACAGACCTTGCAGCACTTGCAGCGTACGCTCTCCCTCAATACGCAAATGCGCATATTTGACCGCATACTTTTCGGCGTCGGCAATCAAGTAATTCTTTTCGCGAATAAAGGCCGCCAAATCCTTTTCCTTTTGCAGCCAGGCCAGCAGTCTTGCCCGCAGATCGCGTGCGGTTTCCTCGATCTCGAGACGCGCTTCTTCCAGCAACGCCTTGAGATTTTCTGCGGCTTCCTTACCCATTTTGGCGCCAATCTCTTTTTTGAATTGAAAGGCGTGGAGATCGGCTTCTTTTTCTAACCAGCGCTGGGCAATCTGATTGTACTTGCGTAATGGTAATTCACTGTTGATTTCTTCTTTCAAGGCTTCCATAAAGCGTTGGTCAAACGTTTCTTTCAGCACAGGCAAGTCCTCCGGTACATCCCACAGCATGTGGGGAGTAAAGACCGTATCCCAGATGGATACATGCTCGCGTCCATGCATAGCGGCTGAAGTCTTCCATACATGTGCGATTTTGCTTAGACGTCTGTCGGAGATGGTATATTCCTTCTCATCCAGATCCTGCTTTAATCGATACAAAAAGTAGACCAATTTCTCGGGCAGATCCACCTCTTTGGCCGCTGTCTGCACATCTTTCGCATCATATAACGAAAAGACGACGGGCAGTGACTCTTTTGGCAGATTGAACATGGATTCATAACTAGAGGCGTGCTTCAAGTACCCAACCTCGTATCGAATCAAGAACCTGTCGTACAAAGCTGCCAATTGATCTTGTTCCTCCGGCAGTTCGTTGGAAGCGGCAATCAGGAACAGCAGTGGTACGGGCTCTTTCTCTCGGCCATTAAAATAGATGCGTTCATTCAAAATGGAAAGCAGCGCGTTCAATATCGCACTGTTGGCTTTAAATATCTCATCCAGAAAAGCAAATTGAGCAGTTGGCAAGTAACCGGATGTTTTTCGTACGTATTGATCCTGCTTAAGCTGCTGCAAGGAAACCGGTCCGAAAATTTCATCGGGTGTGGTGAAGCGGGTCAGCAAGTAATCAAACCAATGCTCGGTACCAAACAATTGACCGATCGCTCTGGCCAGCTGTGATTTGGCAGTGCCTGGTGGTCCGATCAACAGCACATTCTCTCCGCTCATGATTCCCAGCAAAAGCAGGCGAATCAACTCGTTTCGCTCAAGAAACCGTCGTTCCAGAAGGGTAATGGCTTGCTCCATTTTTCGCTGCAGTGGAATGGTTTGTAGCTTCATCGCTGAATTGGCGCCCGCGTACAATCTCGCGTTGACGCCCCCCTCCTCTCAACATTTCATTCATATGTATAGTGACATAATCGTTGTGAGAATACCAGCATTCTCCACTTTTCGTATCGTTTGCCTACACGTCTTTCCGCTTTCACCTAAGCCCAGACACTTGCATACTCTGCTCGCAAAGGGCTTTACGTCCTGAGTACAGGAAGAGGAGGGTAAGGCATGGGTGTCGATCTTGTTTTTTTGCACGGGGTTTATGTCTTATTTGTATTATTGATCATCATCATGATGCTTTTTCGTCGGGATACCAGTTTGATCTGCATTGTCGGGATTGCCCTGCTCGGACTAACTGCTACTGGTTCGGTCACCAATTCGGTGGGCGGCATTTTTAGCAGTTTTATTTATGCGATCACAGAGCTCTTGCCCACCATTCTGGTCATCTGTATCATCGTCGCCATGAGTCATGTCCTTACAGAGACAGGGATTAATGAAACCATGATTCGACCTATGACATTCCTGATCCGGAATCCGTCGATGGCTTACTGGGTCATCGGCATTGTCATGATGACCATCTCATGGTTTTTCTGGCCTTCACCCGCTGTCGCATTGGTAGGCGCAGTGATGCTTCCTGTTGCCATCCGTGTCGGTTTGCCTGCCCTGGGTGTCGCTGTGGCGATGAACCTGTTTGGTCACGGGATCGCTCTATCTGGTGATTATATTATCCAAGGAGCTCCCACCTTAACAGCAAAAGCAGCAGGCATTCCGGTCAACGATGTCCTCGTCGCCAGTGTCCCACTGGTCGCAGTAATGGGCTTGGTGACAACCATCAGCGCCTTTTGGCTGCTGCGCCGCGATCTTAGAAAAGGCACTCTTTCCTCGTCTCAAGAAGGGATTACCCATCTTGAAACGGAAAAACAATCCATTCAAGTGGAGATTCCCCGCTTGATTCGTCGAACGTTTTCCATTTTGGTTCCGCTGCTGTTCGCGGCGGACGTGATCGCGATGTTTGCCTATGATTTACGAGGCGGAGATGCCACGGCACTCGTCGGCGGCACCTCCTTGCTGATCCTTTTGCTCGTCAGCCTTTTCGGACATCGAACGGGTGGACTGGAAAAAGTAACCCATTATTTGATTCAAGGCTTCCAATTCGGTTTTAAAGTGTTTGGACCGGTCATCCCTATTGCCGCTTTCTTTTATATGGGAGACAGTGGCTTTGTAAAGGTTTTTGGGGAGGTATTGCCTCAAGGATCACAAGGGATTGTCAATGATCTTGGGATCGCACTGGCCCATACCATTCCTTTGAATAAAGAAATTGCCGCGGTCACCCTCACGATCGTAGGGGTCATCACCGGCTTGGACGGGTCGGGCTTCTCCGGAATCACGCTGGCCGGATCGGTTGCCCAGCTATTTGCCTCTTCTCTTGGAACAGGCATCGATACCCTTACTGCATTAGGTCAGGTAGCAGCCATCTGGGTAGGCGGCGGGACGCTCATCCCCTGGGCATTGATTCCGGCTGCCGCAATTTGCGGTGTCGACCCGTTTGAATTGGCGAGGCGCAACTTGTATCCCGTCATCATTGGCCTGGTCGTCACCACAGTCGTAGCCATGCTTCTGATCTAGAAATCGATATCAAGAGGAAAAAAATGGACGGCATTTATCGCCGTCCGTTCTTTTTTGCATGGGTTGTCTCATACATATGTACCAGCT
>DASQNU010000189.1:0-4669 GCA_035644815.1 Bathyarchaeia archaeon
ACTTCCCCTGCATAGGTATGGAAGGAAACATGCAGGTCTTTGACTTCTAAGATACGTTCCATCGTGCGTTCCCCCTCTTCCTATTTGCGCAGACGTGGGTCAACCGCGTCGCGGATACCATCGCCAAGCAGGTTAAATGCAAGCATCGTAATACTGATAAAGATTGCCGGGAACATCAAGCGCCATGGATAATATTTCATCGCAGGCAAACCTTCGTTCGACATCGTACCCCAAGATGCGATCGGAGCAGCTACCCCCAGACCGATAAAGGAAAGGAAGGACTCCGCGAAAATAGCGGACGGAATCGTCAACGACAACGTAACGATAATTGGTCCCAAAGCATTTGGAATCAAGTGCTTGAAAATCAAACGTTTGCTGTCAGCGCCCAGCGAACGAGCTGCCAATACAAACTCTTGTGTTTTTAATTGCATCATCTGACCGCGCACGATCCGCGCCATACCGATCCAGCCCGTTATCGTCAAGGCGATAATAATCGTCACGACACCTGGCGGCATAACCACCATCAAGAGAATAACGACCAGTAGATAAGGAACCGCAAACAAAATGTCAGCAATACGCATCATCACTTCATCGACTTTACCACCATAGAAGCCTGCGATTCCACCCCAAATAATTCCTATGATCAGGTCAATTACAGCTGCGGCAATCCCAACTTCAAGGGAAATGCGGGCACCGTACCATACACGAACAAACATGTCGCGACCTAGGTCATCTGTACCAAACCAATGCTCAGCAGAAGGTTTTTTGTTCTTTCCTGCCAAATCGGTCGTAAAATAGTCGTTGGAGCTAAGAATTGGGATGAAGATTGCACAAAGCAACAACACCACGATAAAGATCAGAGAGGCTATCGCCACTTTGTTCATTTTCAAACGACGCCATGCATCTGCCCAGAAAGAAAGGCTCGGACGCTTAATTTCTTCCGCCTGGCGCAGGTCAACGGAAATCGGCTCAAACAGCTCTTTTGTCAACTGAATATTATTTTGCATCGTTGATTACTCCTTTCCTGCGTCAGCGAGTTTAATCCGCGGATCAATAATGGTATACGCGATGTCTACAAGCAGAACCATGACGATCAAAATAATCGAATAGAACACGGTTGTACCCATGATTACGGTATAGTCACGGTTTGTAATGGACAATACGAACTCGCGTCCAAGACCAGGTACACCAAAAATTCGCTCAATTACGAAAGTACCTGTCAAAATACCTGCAGTCAGTGGCCCCAAATACGTGATAACTGGCAGCAGTGCATTGCGAACCGCATGCTTAACGGTGATCACAAACGTGTTCAAACCTTTTGCTTTCGCAGTCTTGATGTAATCTAGTGCCAATACCTCGATCATATTCGAACGAGTCAGGCGCGCAATAAATGCCATCGGCAGCGCAGACAGTGCCAACGATGGAAGTACTGTATGTTCAAACGTTTCCCATTTCGCAATTGGAAATAGTCCCCACTTGATTGCAAAGAAATATTGGTAGAAGGCCGCCAAAATAAAGGATGGAACGGATAGTCCCAAGACCGCGATAATCATCGCCGTATAGTCTTGCCATTTATTATGTCGAAGCGCAGCAATTACCCCTAACGTAATACCACCTGTTACCGCAAGTGCGATTGCCTGCAATCCTAAATGAGCGGATACAGGAAAGCCACGATTAATTACATCGTTAACAGTTGAAGATTTTTCCGAAAAAGAAGGTCCTAAATCCCAAGTAATAACACGTTTTAAGTAGTCCACATATTGTTCGCCGATCGGCTTATCAATACCATAGTGAGCTTCCAACGCTTTCTTGATTTCATCTGGTACATTTTTCTCACTCGTGAATGGTCCACCAGGAATGGAGTGCATCAGGAAAAAAGTCACGGTAATAATTAAAAACAGCGAGACGATCATGAACAGAATACGCTTACCAAGATATCGGATCAACGCTCATACCTCCTTGTAGATTTGAAAGTTTCCACTTCCCATTTTCACACTGTGACTACCGCTTATCCAATCATCAGTGCAAAAATCGATTGTGTAAGCACTCGCGGTGGTCATTCAGATCTCTCTCTATGTTTCTCTCTCTGTGCGTTTTCAATAAACCAAATGGTTATTTGAATCGCTTATTTCTTTGCAAAAGTTAAGGTATATGGATGCCCATATACCCTAACCTTGCAGAGCATGTCTTTTGGGGTTTTATGATGCTGTGAAAGAAAAATCGATTACTCGATATGAGCCCATTTGAAATCGATGTGGCCAAGACCGTCAACTTTCACGTCTTTTACTTCATCTTTCTTCACCCAAGAGTTGGTGTAGAAGTAGATTGGAGCAATCGGCATGTCTTCCATGAGAATCGCTTCTGCGTCAGCCAAGATTTTTTTACGTTTCTCTGGGTCTTTTTCAAGTGCGGATTGGTTCAGGAGCTCTTTGAATTTCGGATTCTCCCAGTTTGTATCGTTGTTTCCGCCCTCTTTGTCTTTATACAGCTCCAAGAAGTTGATTGGATCGTTAAAGTCACCCAGCCAGCCCATACGTCCGATTTGGAAGTTTCCTTCATGCAAGTCTTCCAGGTAAACTTTCCACTCTTTGTTTTCCAGCTTCACTTCAACACCAAGATTCTTTTTCCATTGGTCTTGAATTGCTTCTGCAATCTTCTTGTGAGCTTCGGAAGTGTTGTAGGAAAGTGTGATCGGAGGCAGCTTAGTGATACCTTCTTCCTTCATACCTTCTTCGAGCAATTTCTTAGCTGTTTCCAGATCGTTATCTTTGAAATATCCGCCAGCTTTCAATTCCATGGAAGGTGGTACTGCGCCTGTTGCAGGAATTTGACCTGTTTGCAGAATGTTGTCGATCAAAGATTGACGATCGATAGAGAACGTAAAGGCTTTACGGATTTTTGCGTTGTTGAATGGCGCTTTTTCTACGTTAAATTTGTACCAATACGTACCCGCGATTGGTTGTGTAGTCATTTTGCCGGAATCTTTCAACGCAGGAATCGCGTCGGTTGGCAATGCGCTAAGAGGAGCGCCCGCCCAGTCGATTTCACCGTTTTCATACATGGAAAGCTCGGTGTTTTCATCCTCTACCATAGAGAATTCGATTTTTTCCAATTTCACAACATCTTTATCCCAGTAGTTCTCGTTTTTCACAAGAACCATTTTGCTCTTGTGCTCCCAGCTTTCCATTTTGAATGGACCGTTACCCACGTGGGTGCTAGCATCCGCAGCCCATTTCGGATTAGCTGTGACCACCTTTTCGTTCACTGGATAGTACGTGTAGAAAGATGTCAGCTCCAGGAAGAAAGGTGTCGGATTTTCCAGAGTTACCTGGAGGGTTTTGTCGTCGAGTGCCTTCACACCAACGTCTTCCAATTTCGCTTCGCCTTTGTTCGCTTTTTCACCATTTTTAATGTAGTACAATTGATAAGCGTAGTTTGCACCCGTTTTTGGATCAAGAACACGCTTCCAAGCAAATTCGAAATCTTTTGCAGTTACTGGGTCACCATTGCTCCACTTCGCATCACGAAGTTTGAAGGTATAGGTTGTCAAATCATCAGAAACTTCAACAGATTCCGCTGCGGAGTTCGCTGGTTTACCGTTTTCATCAGTACGAGTCAAACCATCGAAAGTCGCACGAACAACTGCTCCGGAAGTTGTGTCCTCAGCCAGTCCTGGGTCTGCAGTAGGTGGCTCAGAGTGCAAGTTCATTTTCAGAACCTGTGGTTTCGCTTCCGCTGCTGGAGTTGCAGCTGGCTGTTCTCCACCTGCAGCAGGTTTTTCAGCAGCTTGTTGGCCACCGCCGCAACCAGCAAGCGCTGTGCCGAGTACTACGAGAGAGCTCATCAAAACGAAAACATTCTTTTTCAACGTAATAACCCCCAATAATGATGTTTGTTTTTTCTGAAAAAAGCGAGCATAAAGCGAAGTAGACGACTCGGTTGGTGAGGCATCAACCCCTTTCAAGATATAGCAACTTCGTCATCACGAACGAATGAGAAGGAATCTTTATACTGCTTGAGTTCCAGTGAAACGTCAGCAGCGACTATCCCTTCAATTTGTGAGAGTCGTTCATTGACGAAGGTGATTAACTCGTCATTGTCATAGAACCAAGCCCGGATGATTAAATCGTGCTTTCCACTGAATGCGCCTATAAAGCGGACTTCATCCAGCTTGCACAATTGCTCAGCAACTTGCTTTTGCATACCCAGCTTCGTTGTTAAGCCAATGATCGCTTGTACATGCACGCCAAGCTTCTCCGGATTGGTCTGAATCACGAACTCGAAGACTCCATCTTGCAACAAACGAGCGATCCTTGAACGAATCGTCCCCTCGCTCACCCCGAGCTGATTCGCAATCTCGGTGTAAGGGGTTCGACCGTCTGATTGAAGAATCTGCAGGATGTGCCTGTCTATCTGATCGATTTTCTTCAAACCTACCACCCCAAATATTCGGTGCGCATTCAAGCTGACACATGTGAGAGAATGTGTACGATTTTTTTACTTTGCTAATCGCTTTTTTACGAAAATCGCAAAAAAGTTTAACATTTGTCTGACACATTAAACATAAACGGAAATGATAGTGGTGTCAACGAAATTTGATTAGTAGAAAAATAAAAAATTATAAAGCCAATCCGAACAATAAATAATATTTTACCAATATCGTTCGGTT
>DASQNU010000190.1:0-7940 GCA_035644815.1 Bathyarchaeia archaeon
CCCCATTGCGGCCCATTCTTCTTTGGCAGGACCATAAATCCCGGGTATCGTTAAACCGGCTTGCCGCATCAAGACCGTCATTTGACCGCGATGGTGAACCTCGTGCATCAGAAGAGCTCTTAATGTAAACCCGTTTTTCCAAGGTTCCCCAAACAGGTCAACCTCCTGCTGTAAAGTTTCATCCGTCCATTGGGTACGGATCGCCTCCAGCATGGATTGAACGGCTGTCCGGTAGGTTGCGGCGATTTCGGCGGCCGATGCAGGCTGCTCGGAATTTGCATAAGGTGCATCGAACTGCAGCCCTGTGCGGTGAAGCATATCTGGAACCGTGGTCACGATATGCCAGGCCAGTCTTCCGAGCGTCCGGTAACCGGGCAACACCTCCTGTTTTAAAGATGCGTCGGTCAAGAGGTCCAGCAGCTTCTGCGTGCCCTCCGCTTCGTAAGTGTACTCTGCTATAAAACTTTGCAACGATGTGTACATAATGATAGCCTCCTCGTCGTTTTTATCAGGCCTGGGATCGCCCGGCAGATTTAGTATGAACGAGGTCCACTGACAACGTATTGTCAGCAGAGTTTGCCGAATTGAAAATTACTTGTACAATTCAACAACCCGCCTAGCTTGGCTGCTGATTTCATCGGCGAGAGACTTCGGCTCCAGCACGCGCAGATCCGACCCGTAGCTAAGCAGCATTCCGTAGAGCCAATTATCTTCCGGAAACTCTGACCTGACCAGCAGCGATCCGTCCTCCTCCACCGTCATTTGCTCCGGACAAAAGAACTCTTCAACCCGCACTCTCACTCTCGGATGAAAACGAAGTACCATCGTTATGTATGACTTTTTGTCCCGCCACCTCCATCCGGCATCCAGATCTTCCAGACGCTCCTTCCGGGGTGGGAATACTTCCATATCGATTCGGAGCTTCCGGATGCGGGACAGCTTGAATGTCCGGCAATCCTTTCTTAGCCGGCAGTAGGCATATAAGTACCAGGCGCTTCCTTTCCAGGCAAGTCCTATCGGCTCAACGGCCCTCTCCCCCGTATCTCCTTCGAGATTGGAGTATGTAAGCCAAACGACGTTCCTGTTCCTGGCTGCCAGCCGAAGCTCGGCCAGCTTGTCCTTGTCCGCCTCCACCCTCGTCCACGGGTTCAAACCGATCATCAGCTGTTCCCCCGCTTCTTCCATTCGATGCTGCTCGTTTTTGGCAATCAGCGCGTTGATCTTGGACAGCAGATGATCCATTTGCCCATCCTGCAGGGTTGACTGCATGCCTTTTAGGGCTGTCACTATCGACGTCAGGTCATCGAGGGTGACGATCTGTCTTTCTATGCGAAATTCGTCCATAATCTCGTAGCCGCCGTCCACCCCCGCAAAAGATGCAATGGGGATACCCGCGGCATTGATCGCCTCAATATCCCTGTAAATCGTACGCAGCGAGACCTCAAACCGCTCGGCCAGTTCTTGGGCTCCCACTCTCTTGCGGCTGAGCAGAAGCATGGTGATACCCAGCAATCGTTGGAGCTTCAATGATAGAGACCTCCCTGGATAAGTCTTATACATTATTTTACCAATCGCATCCTGCTGCATAAAGATTTCTTTCTGCTTATCGAAGCTTCGGCCGAGTACATGAACAACACAAAAAAGCCTCCCATATCGCGCGTGGTTTGCTAACGCAGGAGAGGACTTGTATCGTTGCTACCTCCGAATACTCTTGTTGTGTTAGCATCACATAGAAAACATCCACGTATGCAAAACAAAAAAACGGCATCTCTGCCGTTTTGAAGGTTGTTTATGGTGGAGCATAGCGGGATCGAACCGCTGACCTCTACACTGCCAGTGTAGCGCTCTCCCAGCTGAGCTAATGCCCCATATTTGTTAAGAAAGTATCATATCGACAAAAATGATCTTACCATATCCAATATCACTCATGCAAGAGTGTTTTTTCTTCCAAGAAACCCTTCGCCCTCTCCAAACGTATAACCTAGTAGCAAGTTCTGTTAGAATGATAGCAGAAACTCAAAAACAGATCACAACCACACACGGAGGTTAGGGAGACTGGATGGGACGACTGATAAAATTATTCGCGCTTCTGCTTCTGATCGGCGCTTTTTGGTCAGGATATGTTCTCTATAAAATCGATGCCGTGGAACGAACGGCAAAACCGAAAAAAGCCGATGTGGCGATCGTGCTGGGCGCTGCCGTCTGGGACAAGCAGCCGAGTCCTGGGCTGCGCGAACGTCTCGATCTGGCTTTAGACCTGTATCGCAATGAGTACGTCCCCTTCCTACTGGTCAGCGGTGGACTCGGGGAAGGAAAACAGGTAGAAGAAGCGACGGTGATGAAAAACTATCTGATGGAAAATGGGGTGCCGGAAGACAGCATCATCGTAGAGGACAAAGCTACAAGCACCTACGAAAATCTGGCGAACAGCAAGCAGCTGATGGCAGACTACAGCTTCGAGACAGCACTGATCGTCAGCCACAGCTATCATCTCGCCCGTGCGATGGATATCGCCAAAGAGCTGGAGATTGCCGCACAGCCGGTGGGCACACCGACCAAAGCGCTGTTTACCCCTTACCACAAGGCCCGTGAAATCCTGGCCTTCACCAAATGGAAGCTTTCCGCCTATATCCCGATGGAAAAACCGGAGTAATGCAAGGCTAACCCTGCATTCTCCGGTTTTCACTTTCAATGAGAAACAGATCGACATAATGGCGGATTCGCTCCAAGATCCGTCTGGCTTTGGTAACCTCGATCCGATTGCCGTTGCTGATCGAGAGATGGTCCTCCAGCTCTTCCAGCGAATAATTGGAGGTGTACAGGGTAGGCAAATGATTGTTCACCCGGTGATGCAGGATCACGCCCAATATTTCATCGCGAATCCACGGTGTAAGGCTTTCTGCTCCGATGTCATCCAGGATCAGCACTGGAATGTCCTTGAGCAACTCCAGCTTGTTCGCATACGAATTGTCCTGAATGGATTCTTTAATTTCTCGGACAAAATCCGGTACATAGACCATCAGGGAAGCTACACCACGTGAAGAAAGCTCGCGGGCAACAGCACCCATCAGGTAGCTCTTGCCGACACCAAAAGGTCCATGCAGGTAGATGCCTTTGGCTTTTCTGGTCGTGGCCATCTCTTCGCAAAATTGGATGGCGCGAGCGACTGCAGCGCGATTGGACATGTCCACTTCCAACGATTCGAAGCTCGCAGCCAGCGTCTCCTCCGATACATAATAGCTGCGCATCAGCCGCTGTGTCCGTTGTTGTTCCTCAAAGGCTACCTGTTTGTCGCATGGCGCCATCGCGCTCACGATCAACCCGTTATTCACGTCCAACTGATTAAAATGACCTTTTACCAGGTTCGGACAATTCTCCAGACCCGGACAATTGTCGCAGTAGTATTGCTCCTTCACCGCTGCATAGACCATCGATAGGGCTTTCAGGTAGTCGTCCCTGGTCAACTCGGGATGCTTCTGCTGAAAGACCTGCAAGAAACGAGACGAGCGGAGCATTTTATCCAGCTGTTGATCGGGAGTGAGCAGCGTACGCGGGGCACGCTTCGCCAACTCCTCCATAAATAGTTCGATGGATTCCATCTATGATTTTCCCCCTTTTTGCCCGTTGCGCATCGATTCCAGCAAAGCTTTCAATTCCGGATCATCCATCACGGTTTGTTTTTTCGCCTCTCCCGTATCGGCAGCAGGCTTTTCTTTTTCCCGCTCCAGCTGTCGCTGTACGGACTCAGGCAGCTTGTCCTGCATGACATTTCGCCCGTTTTTGCGTGGGTACGCGGATTCTCCGGTCTTTTTCGTTTTGCTTGCTTTTTCCACGATCTGATTGCGTGCCTCGGCCCGCTCCAGTATCTGCTTGATCGCTTCCTCGACTGTTGTGATCTGCTTGGCCTTCCACGTATCGCGAATCGTCTCCAGGTAGGACTTCGGCAGCTCCATCTGCTGGGTGTGCAGCGTGTGCAGCAGCAAGGCATTTACCACTTCAGCCGACATGGAGTCAGCAAAGATCAAGCTTTCCGCCCGGTCTACAAAAGGCTTGCTTAGCTTACCGCCCACGACTTGCTCTAGCAAGACAAGCGGCGACATTCCCCGGCAGACACGTCGAAACATCTCACTGCCTACTTCCGGCAGCTTTCCGGGAGCGAGCTCTTCCCCTGCAGAAGCAGCGGCGACTTCGCGATTCAGTAGGCCTTCCACATATTTTTGGATCAGCCGCTTGCGCAATACTTCCCGATCCAGCGAGCCATCGGACTTATACATCGTCCAATCCGACAGCTCCCGTCCCAGACTCCAGCTGTCGATTTGATAAAAATGGATCAGCTTGTAAAAAAATTCGATATTTTCGCCTGTCAGCACCTTTTCTGAACGTGTATTCGTCGGCAAATTGATACGGAAGGATGCCAGGCTGATCTCATGGCTGGGCTTCGCTTGGTAGCTTGCCAGCATCGGAGCGGGTGGACGCTCTTCTTCCATTTTGGTCAAAAACTGTTCGCGCTCGGAACCGACAGGCACTTCCAATTCGGAAGCTTTCAGCGAGTCGAACACTTCATGAAAGTCCTTCGTCACATTCTCTGCGTCCGCGAATTCCCGCTCCACCTGCGCCCAATGCGTATCCGCATAGCGCTCGCGAAGCTGTTCAAAGCGAAAATTTTCAATCCGGTTTAACAGCATCAAGGACAGCACATAATCATTAAAAAACTCTGCTGGTGTCAGCGGAGGTTTCACTACGTATTCGTATAAAGAATCCCCTTGGTTGTTCTCACGTCGATACACATCCAGAAGCCCCATCGCCTCCAGACGCTCGCGAGCCGTCAGCAGTCGATCCAGCGGCAAAGCCGTCATAAGCATCAGACCGCGATGCGTATTTTCCGTACAGGCTCCGCTTTTCTCCTCTACCTCATGAAGCAGCAGCTGATAGAGCGTATGGGATTCGACACCGATGATCGGCAAGTAGAAATGAGTGACAAAACCGAACTCACTGAAGCTGATCGGCCGAATGAGTCGCACGACGTAACGATCTTTTGGGGTAATCTCATTCCAAAGCAGTCGCATGGGATCTAACCCTTCCTGATGAATCTAGTAGCTCTATTATAGCACGGATTGCACCCCGGAAGCAGGAAAGCAAATGATGGGAGCGTGCAGGATTGCACAAAAATGACCCGCCAGCAATGCAGCTGCTGCTCTTGCCGGTGGGTCATCATATGCCACTAGTCAAGCCACCAATCCGCAATCCGCTCATACGGATGGAAGCCCAGCGTGTCCGGTATTCCCTGCACATGGTTGGATACAAAATAAGGATTTCGTATCTGGATCAACGGAAAGATGGGCAGATCTTGGGCAAATTGCTTCTGCCAGGCCGCATAGACTTTTTGACGTTCTGGCTGTGGAAGCAAATGTGCACCCTTTTCCAACCATTGATCGGCGTGCGCATTTTCATAGCGAGAGGCATTTAATCCCTTTTCCCCTACTTTTTCGCGGGAATGCCACAGCCGTGACAGCTCAGCGGGATCTGTCGGATATTCCCATGCATACAGATAGAGATCGACCTTGCTTCCGCCAAACAGATACGAAACAAACTGATCCGCTGGAAGTGCCTTCTTCTCCAGCCGGACCGGAAGATTTTCCCATGCCCTGCCGATGGCACTCGCCAATCGTTCGCGTACCGGACTGTCCACTGGATAAACAAATGTGAGCACAAGCGGCTTTTCTTTGGTATACCCTTTTCGCGCCAGCACTTGTCCCGCTTCCTCAGGCTGATACGACGGCCACGCTGCTGCCGAATAGGCAAAAGACCCGGGGGCCAGCGGACTTTGGACGGGATCTGCCCATCCATAGAAGCGCTCCTTGGCAATTTGCTCGATTGGGATTGCTTTAGCCAATGCAGTACGTATAGCAGGGTCCTTTACGGCCGGGCTTTGCAGATTAAAACCGACAAAATGATAGCCGTGTGCAGCAGCTGAAACGATTTTCCCCTGATGCAGCTGTCCCATTTGAGCAGCCTGCTCTGGAGAAACCCAACTGATGTGAATGCTGCCTGCATCCAGCTGCTCCTGCATGTGGGTTGCCGCAACCGGGACTACACGCAGCCGTTCCAAACGCGGCTTGCTGCCATAATAGCTGCTGTTCGCCACATACGTCCATTCCGTCGAAGAGAAGCTATTGAGTTGAAACGGACCTGTACCGAGCAGCTTGCCTGCCTTGGAAAGCGCGTCGATTTCCCCAATTGATTTTCCGGCGAGCTGATGCTTCGCTAGAACAGGTGCGGTCAGACTTTGTAAAAAGGCTACATCATCGCGAGCCAAGGCAAAGCGGATGGTTCCTTTGCTTCGATCCATCGTAATGCCCGAGATGGCCGCAGCTTTTCCGGTTCGAAAAGGAGAAACCCCTTCTAGCAAATGCGACCATTCCCGCCATACACCATAATAGTGAGGACGGGCGTACTGTTCGTAAGTAAACACGACATCATCAACCGTGACTGGTTTTCCGTCTGACCATACAGCCTCTTTTCGCAGCGTCACCACGATGGCTGGCTTCGACTGGCTACGGTCGATCGTGTAACCGCTTGCGAGAGCTGGGACCAGACTCAGATCATCACCGTACGTAAAGAGACCTTGATAGGCGATGCGCTCCAGATCATGCAGCTGCGCCTTCTTTTTGGATACGCCAAAAGGATCGAAGGCAGGAAGCCTTTCCATGGCACCAATGACCAGCTCTTGGTCACGCTGTGGAGCAACAGCCTGCGGTGGAGGTTCGACCGCTTGCTTTTCCGCCGCTCTTGGTCCTGGTTCTGCAGCACTGCATCCATACAGCAACACAGCTAGCATTCCAAAGATGACGAGAGCCCTAGTGGACAGCACATGTCTGGTCATGTGTACATCCTCCTCAGTTGTCCGTTGGTTTGTAAGGAGTGCTGCGGGCCTGAGCCAGAAGCTCCTCCAACTCCTTCATGAACACATTGATGTCTTTAAACTGGCGGTATACGGAGGCAAAACGAACATATGCCACTTCATCCACATAGTATAACCGTTCCATGACTTTTTCTCCCACATCTTTGCTCGGGATCTCCGATTGCGCTACGCTGCGCAGCTCTCGCTCGATATCATTGACAATGCCCTCCAGCTCCTCTAAAGAGACAGGACGCTTCTCACAGGCACGCACCAGACCGCGCAAAATTTTATCGCGATTGAATTCTTCCCGTGTTCCATCTTTTTTGACGATTAACAAGGGGGTTTCTTCCACGACTTCAAATGTAGTGAAGCGTTTTTCGCACTGCTCGCATTCGCGGCGACGCCGGATGGATTTATTATTGTTAAAAGGCCGCGAATCTAGGACTTTTGTCCCATTATATTCACAAAAAGGGCATCGCATAAATCGTTCAACTCCTGTCACATCAATACTTTTTCCCAGTATCCACCAGCAGGTGCGGACAAATCAAGTTCAAATCTATATACCTATTTTCTAGGCAATCATCCCTAGCTTACAATAGTAAAGAAGTATGGAAGAAGGAGAATTATAAATGCGCCTACTCTCGCTCAGACAAGTGCAACCAGGTATGAAGCTGGGACGAACCGTATTCACGGATGACGGAAAAGTCCTGCTAGGCAATGGCATGATCCTGACCGAACGATTAATAAACGGACTTGCAAAAGCGAATATCGACTCTATTTACATCGATGATCCACGTACGTCAGATATTATGGTAGAGGATCTGGTCCGTCCGGAAACCAGGCAGATTGCAGCAGCTGCCATCCAACAGACGGTCAAGCAGCTATCCAACTCCAACCGATTGTCACGACGTGTTTCCGTGAAAGAGATGGGCTTGCATTTTCAACAAGCGTTCCTCTCTATATTAAATGATTTGATGAGCAATCAGCAAATCATGGTTCATCTCAGCAATATTTCAGCCTATTCCGGCTCGATGTATCA
>DASQNU010000191.1:0-15054 GCA_035644815.1 Bathyarchaeia archaeon
AGCCCCCTCCAAGATGAGACTTCCCACAGCGTAAGCTGGTAAGACCCCTTATAGACGATGAGGTTGATAGGTTCGGTGTGGAAGCGTGGTAACACGTGGAGCTGACGAATACTAATCGGTCGAGGACTTATCCACAACAATAATGCGGATCGTCTGCTAAAAACGCGACATCCTGTCGCAACACAGACGTAAGCACGTCCTTGTGCATAAAATTGCTGCGTATCCAGTTTTGAAGGTGTAATATCGCGGAGAGTTACCCAAGAGGCCGAAGGGGACGGTTTGCTAAACCGTTAGTATGCGCAAGCGTAGCGAGGGTTCGAATCCCTCACTCTCCGCCACTATAACTATGGCGGCGTAGCTCAGCTGGCTAGAGCGTTCGGTTCATACCCGAAAGGTCGGGGGTTCGAGCCCCTCCACCGCTACCATAGGGGCATAGTTTAACGGTAGAACGAAGGTCTCCAAAACCTTTGGTGTGGGTTCGATTCCTACTGCCCCTGCCAAAAGAAAAATCGAATAATGGCGGTCGTGGCGAAGTGGTTAACGCATCGGATTGTGGCTCCGACACTCGTGGGTTCGATTCCCATCGATCGCCCCATTTTGGGAGTATAGCCAAGTGGTAAGGCACGAGTCTGCAAAACTCTTATGCCCCGGTTCAAATCCGGGTACTCCCTCCAAACGCGTCCCAGTAGCTCAGCTGGATAGAGCAACAGCCTTCTAAGCTGTGGGCCGGGAGTTCGAATCTCTCCTGGGACGCCATTTTTCCTATTGCACAATAACAATCATGAGCCTATAGCTCAGAGGATAGAGCACTGGTCTCCGGAACCAGGTGCCCAGGTTCGAGTCCTGGTAGGCTCGCCATTATAGGTTCATAATTGCGGTCGTGGTGGAATTGGCAGACACACCATCTTGAGGGGGTGGCGGGGCGACCCGTGCGAGTTCGAGTCTCGCCGACCGCACCATACATTTTTACTTGTCTTGGCCCGTTGGTGAAGCGGTTTAACACAGCAGCCTTTCACGCTGTCATACAGGGGTTCGAATCCCCTACGGGTCACCATTTTCTAATTCCCTGTACTGTGACATCGAAGCCTTTATCGAAAAAGGCTTTTTTTTCTGCAAAGTTATCGGTTTTTGGAATAGAACGACCGCAACGAGGGAAAGGTGATAGCAGCACTACTTAATAGTCATTAATCAACGAAAACGTCTCTTTTGTTGATTAGATCGCGGAAAATCATGGATTTTGCCACTTTTGTCCGATTGCAGTGTACTATCGTTTCATGTAAACTCAATTGAGAGTTCGGGAGAGAAAGAGAAAAAGAGGAACTATCACTGCCTTTCCATAAGGAGAATATATGGTAAGGTCGAGGAGAAGAAAAAATGAGCGCATTAAAAGAATTAATTGAGGGGCTTTTCATCGGATTTAGCACAACAGTGGGAGTTATCAGCACGTATCAAACACTCGTTTCCTGTGCTGGGTTGTTTCGTAAAAATGAAGCAATTACAACGGAACCGAAAAAGACTTTCGCGGTCTTGATTGCAGCACATAATGAAAGTGCCGTCGTAGGACCGTTGATTGAGAACTTGAAACAATTAGATTATCCACGAGAAATGTACGATATCTTTGTTATTTGCGATAACTGTACAGACAATACAGCTGAGATCGTCAGACAGCATGGGGCATATGCGTGTGAACGATTTGATACATCCAAGCGAGGAAAAGGATATGGAATCGAATGGATGCTGGAAAACCTCTGGGCGATGCCTCGTCAATATGATGCGGTAGTCATGTTTGACGCGGATAATCTTGTGGAGAAAAACTTCCTGATGGCGATGAACGATCGTCTTTGCAAAGGGGCGCGCGTGATTCAAGGCTACTTGGATTCCAAAAATCCATTTGATTCGTGGATTACCCTATCCTATGCCGTTACTTACTGGTTTACCAATCGGATGTGGCAATTGGCACGTCATAATTTAGGTCTCCCTAATACGCTTGGTGGTACAGGTCTCTGTATCGAAAGCAACCTGTTGAAAGAGATGGGCTGGGGAGCAACCAGTCTGACGGAAGACCTGGAGTTTGCTACACGTTGTATCGAGCGAGGCATTTACCCGACGTGGTGCCATGATACGAAGGTATACGACGAGAAGCCGATCGATCTGAAGGCGTCCATGCGGCAACGTTTGCGCTGGATGCAGGGTCACTATGATGTAGCGGGCCGTTATATCGGAAGTGTCGTGAAAAATGGCGTGAAGCAGCGTCGGATTGGTATGTTTGATTCTGCGTTCTATCTGTTCCAGCCAATGTATGTATTGATCGTGTCCCTGATGTCGATCCTGTTCATTGGACGTTTCTTCGAGTGGGGTACACTCAATACAGTGTCCTTCCTTCCGGATTGGGTTGTCTACGGGTCTACAGCGCTGTTTTATCTATTGCCTGTTTTGGCTTTATATCTGGAAAAAGTTCCGTTACGTGGGTACTTAGGATTACTGTTACTGCCGATTTTCTTCCTGACCTGGTTGCCGATCTTCATTTACGCCTTCTTCACGAAAAACAATCAGGAGTGGAGCCATACCGTCCATACGCGATCGATTCGTATTGAGGAAATGCAATAAAAGAAAGTTAGAGAAACCACAGAGGAGCCCCCTGTGGTTTTTCTTTTTGTGCCCTGATGGATTAAGACATCGCCGTATTGGCTTGACCAATGACACGTGCCGCCTCTTGAAGGTCTTGCTGAACTAACTGTTGGGGAGGAACCTGTGGCGAATAGTAGCCCTGTTGGATGGCAAATTGGGCAACACTATTCTGGAAATTGATGGCATCACGCAATTGACTTTCCAACGCCGAACGAAGCTGTGGATTTTGCGACTCGTTGATGGCACGGCTGTAGGTCATAACACCCAGCTTTGCACTATTAAGCAAATCCAACGTAATCGCTTTTTCGGTTAAGGTTTTCACAGGAGTGGCTGTCGTCATAAAGGGAATTCCTCCTTTAGGTTAGGTATAAATCAAACGGATACGATTAGCTGAAAACTTGCTGCAACTGCTGAATATGCTGCTGAGCAGATCGAATATCTTGCTGGATCAATGTTTTCAGCTGCGTATTGTTAACCTGCGGGAGATAAGTCTGAGCCTTTTCGACGCAAACCGCTTTAAACCCAACCAACTCATGAACTTCCAAGCATTCGTGCGGTGCAAAAGTTTGGTTTGGCATGATGAGTCCCCCTTGTCGTTAGGTCAGGTGCCATCGGCGGGCACAGTGATTAATATGGGTCAGAGCAGATAGACCTATACCATGCAGGATTTGCTTTTCATGCCAGTCGAAAAAATTGTTATAATGGAGCAATAGCGGTTTTTGTTACGAAAGGAGCCTTATCGTGAATCCAATTGCAGGACAGCTTGACTTGGAGCAGCCGTTGTGCTGGGGAGACAAGCGTTATCATACATGGAATTATCATCTCCGTCAGGTGTTTCATGACAAGGTGTTTAAAGTACCGCTGGATGGCGGATTTACTTGCCCAAACCGGGATGGGAGCGCAGCCATTGGTGGGTGCACGTTTTGCAGTGCCAGAGGATCAGGGGATTTTGCCGGAGATCGGCGGATGGATTTGCAAAGACAGTTTCATGACGTGAAAAACCGCATGCATGAAAAATGGCCGCAAGCCAAGTACATTGGTTTCTTTCAGGCATTTACCAATACGTATGCGCCTGTAGCCGAATTGCGGGAAATGTATGAGGTGATTCTGGAGCAGGAGGGTGTCGTCGGCTTGTCCATTGCGACCCGTCCAGACTGCCTGCCTGACGATGTAGTTGAGTATTTGGCTGAATTGAATGAGCGTACGTACTTGTGGGTGGAGCTTGGACTGCAGACAATTCACGAAAAAACAGCACAGCTGATCAATCGCGCCCATGATTACCAATGTTATCTGGATGGTGTAGAGAAGCTGAGAAAGCATAATATTCGCGTCTGTTCGCATATCATCTATGGTCTTCCGGGTGAGACACATGAAGAAATGCTGGAAACCGGTAAAGCCGTAGCTGGCCTTGATGTACAGGGGATCAAGATCCACCTGCTTCATTTGCTGCGCAAAACGCCTATGATGAAACAATACGAGCAAGGACTTCTGCAGTTTTTGTCCCAGGAGGAATATACCAAGCTAGTTGTGGATACGTTGGAAATGCTGCCCCCGGAAATGATTGTTCATCGCATTACAGGGGACGGACCGGCCGATCTTTTGGTTGGGCCGATGTGGAGCCGGAAAAAGTGGGAAGTATTAAATGGGATCAATGCGGAGCTTGCACGTCGCAATACTTGGCAGGGGAAAATGTGGACGCCGCACTACTAAAACAAAATCCACAATAAAAAGCCTTCACGTGTTGAAGGCTTTTTTTCATCGGAGCTGATTTCTGATTTTGCGGGCACGAAGCGGATAGTTGGTAATTACCCCATCGATTTTCATGCTAAACAGCTGGCGCAGACGCTTTTCGCTGTTCACTGTCCAGGCGATAACAGGGATTTGATGCAAATGCGCTTGTTTCACAAGAGAAGGGGTAATGAATCCTTTGGGGGCATGCAGCTCGTTTGCATGATAGCGGGCAGCAATTTCCCATGGCTTCTGTATCGGACCAATATAGAGCAAAGCAGTTTTTTGCTGCGGATCAATCTGTTTGATTGTTTCTAAGCTGTCAAAGTTAAAGGAAGAGATCGTCGTCCGTTTTGTCAGCGAGTATTTTTGTAGTGTAGCGATCACTTTTTCCTCTAAGCCAGGTTGGGGGATGAAGAAATTTTTTAACTCAATGATAAGTCGCAAGGATGTAGGAGCAAGCAGAGCACAGACTTCCTCAAAACGTGGGATGCGCAAATGGGAGTATTGCGGATCGAACCATTCACCGGCGCTGAATTGCTGCAGTTGAGCAAAGGTAAATTGCTGCACGCCTCCTTTGCCATTTGTGGTTCGATCGAGCAAGTGGTCATGAATCACCACAATCTCTTGATCCTGAGTTAATTGAACATCCAGCTCAATTCCATCAGCTTTCTGTCTGATCGCCGCACGAAATGCCTCAAGCGTATTTTCCGGATAGCGGGCAGAGGCACCTCTGTGCGCGTAGACGAGAGGCTTCATGGATGTTTCCTCCTTTTGGCAGTTCTGAGATCTCTACTATCTCTACATCCTTATGCGGTGAAAAGAAAAGAAAACCACCCCGTGTTATGAATAAGGGGAAAAACAGTGATTAGTCCTGAATGATCAGAAACAGAATCACCAGTAAGACAAACAAAACCAACAAGATCATATGGTCTTCGGTCAATTGTCTGATTGATGAACCCATGAACGCACACTCCTCTCGCCCATCTACTCTATCTGTATGCACCAAATAGCCCAAAGGGTGCGAAAGGAAAGGAAACATTATACATTTTGAACGATGACGCTCTGGGCTCTCGTGCTACAATGACGGTAAGTACTTCGCCAGTGGGAGGGAAGACCATGAGTATCGAGCAGCTGATCAGCAGTGGAGGAATCGTCATCGATCCCCATAATCAACGTATCCGTGTGCTTTCGTATGGCACAGAGCCAATCCCTGAAATACTCCAGGGGCTTGTAGACATCGCCAAAGAAAAAGGATTGGATAAAATTATCGTATATGCGAAAAAAGCGGATTGCCCTACTTTTTTACAGAGGGGATACCAGCAAGAGGGAAAAATAGACGGTTTTTTTCAAGGGGAAAATGCGCATATGCTGAGCTTATTCCTGAGCGAAGAACGTCGTCTCTCTCGTGCACCTGAAGTGGCCGAAGCCAATCTGCAAGTAAGCTTGCAAAAAGCGGGCCAGGCAGGCAAGAGGGAGCTCCCTGAAGAATATCGGATTCGGGTGGCAACCATGGAGGATGCAGGGCAGCTGTCAAGTTTGTACCAGCAGGTTTTTTCTGCATACCCCACACCCATGGATGACCCAGCGTATGTCAAAAAGACAATGGCGGAAGGGACCTACTATGTCGTAGCGGAAAAAGACGGAGAAATCGCTTGTGCAGCCTCCGCTGAAATCGCGCAAGCCTTTGGTTCAGCCGAGTTGACGGATTGTGCCACAGATCCGGCACATGCCGGCAAGGGACTGCTGCAGCCGCTTTTCTTTGCATTGGAAGCGCATCTGGAAATGCAGGGGATATACTATTTGTATACATTAACGCGGGCTCAATCTGCTGCGATGAATATCACGGCAGCGAGACAAGGCTTTCAATATCGTGGACGTTTGATTAACAATTGCATCATCGCAACCGGTTTTGAAGATATGAATATATGGGTAAAGCCGCTACGCCCGGTCTGGGACTGAATCAGGATAAAGCACGCGATGCAAACGATGCGCCATGAGCGCCAGCTGCAATTGCCAGCATGCTGTGGAATCCTCCAGGCTACACCCTGTCTTGGTTTCAATCTGTTGCAGCCGGTATTTGAGCGTATGGCGATGGATAAAAAGTGCTTGAGCGGTTTTCAGGCCATTCATGCTGTTCGCTAAATAAACAGTTAAAGTCTCCAAGAGCTGCTGCCCCGATTTCCGATCATAGGCTAGCAATGGCTCTAATAAAGGTCGCCACAGCTGCTCTAATCGTCCAGGATCCTGATGATAAGGAAATAAAAGCTGATATCCTTGTAACTGCGCATAGGATAGGACAGAAGGGTTATTGGCCAGCAACGGGTAGGCCTGCAAGGCGAACAAGGCTTCGTCAGCAGCGCTGGCCAAATCGGAAAGCTGCTGGCGCGGCAAACTGCAGCTGACCCGCAGGGAAGGCTCGGATGACAGCTTCTGCCACTGACGGGACAAATCCTCTAGTAATTCCTTGCTTCGTTTTTCATCTGGCAAAATGACAAACAGATGGTGACCGCGTTCCCTTTGCAGATAGCGGATCCCTCTCAGGTCGGCCAGACGTTTTAGCAGCAGGTTCATTTTCTGATGGATGCCTGGCAAACGATCATCTTCCACTCTTTCGACACAAAGCGCCGCGATGAAATGTCCGCCGCTAAGCGGATAACCAAGCATCCGGCTTCGTGTTTCAAGCTCACTGTCATTGGAAATGAGACCACGTAAAATTTCATCTGCCAAATCTCCGCGCAAACGCCATTCGGTTGCCGAAACGGCACGTTCTTTTACGTATTCCAGTGCGCACAAGGTTGCTGCATGCTGCATGGCTACCTGATCTAACTCCTGCCATTCAAGTACAGGCTTTGTCAGCAGCAAGGTTCCATACGTTTCACGATGCGCACGTATCTGTACCTCTTTAGTCATGTCCTGCTGTTGATTGTTTGTATGATTCATTTTCTCTGATTGCAGCCGGTGCCCCAGTGAATCCTGAATCACCGCTTGTCCGCCAGTCAGCTTTTCCAGCTCCCCCAGTATGGCGGGCAATCCCCCTTGATCGAGGGCTGCGGTTATGAGTCGTTGATGAATCGCTTGCGAATAGGCAAGTGTTTCAAATTGCCGATTCATGATCGGAGTGAGGATCGCTTTCGTAATCGTGGAAAAATTCATTTCGACCGGGATCTGGATCAACGGAAGCTGGTATTCATCGGCCGCTTGTAAAAGAACCGGGGGGATGTCCCGCAAGTAAAAGCCGGTGTGCAAGGCAACTCCGCTCAAGCGTCGTTCGGCTAAGGCCGGAATAAAGCGTTTGACTTTTACTGGATCCTGCTCTAGGCCGAAGCCCGTTGTAATTAGAAATTCACCTTCCGTCAGGCGGGAAGCATCCTCAAGCAGTTCCACGATGGTTACCCAACGAATCACGTTATCCAATCCCTTTTCACCTGCGACGAGGCGGGTCTGGACCATATCAGGCAACTGCAGCGCTTCACGGATCGTAATTCCCATTCCGGATCATCCCCCATTTTACGGATCTAATCTATTATACAAAATGTATAAAAAATTTCGTCTCTATTCCACTCCTTTTTTGCCAACCCGGAGAATGTCGTATACCTCACGCTACGTTACAGTAAGCGTAACAACCTGTGAATGAGGTGGAGCGGATGAAAAGAACTTATGTGATCAAGCCGGACTTGGCGAAACAGTATCCATTTGTCGCCTATGGAAAGGGCGTCTATTTGTACGACCAAGCCGGAAAAGCCTACCTGGATGGCTGTTCAGGGGCAGTTACCGCAAGTATTGGACACGGCATTGAGGAAATTGCCGAAGCGATGTATGAACAGGCAAAGCAAGTATCCTTCGCGTATCGTTCGCACTTCAGCAGCGAGCCAGTGGAAGAGCTGGCGGCCAGACTGGCAGCATTGGCTCCCGGTCAGGTGAACTGGAGTTTTTTTGTCAGCAGCGGGTCTGAGGCGACAGAGACTGCGCAAAAGATCGCGATTCAATATTGGCAGGAAAAAGGCTACGAACGCAAAAACCGGGTCATTTCACGCTGGATGAGTTATCACGGGATCACGATGGGGGCGCTCTCCATGTCTGGGCATGTACTCAGACGCAAGCGATTTGTCCCGCTCTTGGCGGATTACCCTGCTGTACAGACGCCTTATCCCTACCGCAAGCCTGCCGACGTGAGTGAAGAAGCGTACGGAAGAATGTGTGCTGACGAATTGGAACAGGCGATTTTACGAATTGGTGCGGAGAACGTAGCAGCCTTTATCGCAGAGCCAGTAGTAGGGGCATCGGGCGGGGCGATCGTTCCTCCGGATGGCTACTTCAGCCGAATCCGAGAAATCTGCGACAAATACCAGGTGCTGTTTATTGCCGATGAGGTCATGACGGGGATCGGTCGCACCGGTCGCAATTTTGGCATGGATCACTGGGGTGTCGAGCCTGACATGATGGCTTTGGGAAAAGGGATGAGTGCCGGTTATACCCCGATGGCGGCTGCGATGGCATCCGAAGAAATCATCGATACGATCGCAAAGGGCAGCGGATCGATCATGGCGGGACACACCTACAGTGCCAACCCGCAATCGGCAGCCACCTCCTTGGCCGTTTTAAACTACGTGGAAAAGCATCGCCTCGTGGAACGAGCTGCGAGAGAGGGCGAGTATTTGCTAAGCGAGCTGAAAAAACTGGAGCAACAGTCCTCCATCGTTGGCGAAGCACGCGGTCTTGGGTTGTTATGTGCGCTCGAGCTGGTCCAAGAGAAAGAGAGTAAACAACCATATCCGTTGTCGGCAGGAGTTACCAACCGGGTATTGGAGCGGGCATTTGCGAAAGGCTTGATTCTCTATCCGGCAGTCGGCGGTCTGGACGGGGTGGCGGGGGATGCGATTATCATTGCTCCACCTTTGACCATCGAACGTGCAGAACTCGATAAGCTGCTGACGATAGTAGCGGATGTCCTCATTGAAATAGAGGCCGAACTGGCGAATGAAAGAGTGCTTAGCTAAAGAAAGGAGGAGGCACATGACAGGAACGGTGAATCGATTGAACAAGGTTGTTTCGATAGAAGAAGCAATGAGTCATTTTCATTCGGGCATGAGCCTGTTGGTCGGGGGCTTTGGTGGCGTAGGCAATCCTCCCACGTTGATTCAGGCGATGCTGGATGAAGGAATCAGTGAGCTCACGATCATCAGCAACGATACCGCGTTTCCCCATATTGGCGTAGGCAAGCTCGTCACGGAAAAACGCGTGAAAAAAGTGATTGCGTCCCACATTGGGTCCAACCCACGGGCTGGGGAACAGATGACCGCAGGAGAGCTGGAAGTTGAATTTTGTCCCCAGGGAATACTGGCGGAGCGTGTACGGGCAGGTGGTGTCGGACTAGGCGGAATCCTCTCCGACATCGGTATCGGAACGATTGCGGAAAAAGGCAAGGAAAAGATCCGGGTAGGCGATCGGGAGTATTTGCTGGAAACGCCGCTGACTGCAGAGGTAGCGATCGTTCATGCGAAAAAGGCAGATCGCTTCGGAAATCTCGTATACGACACGAGTGCACGCAATTTCAACCCTTTGGTCGCGATGGCGGGTGAACTGACGATTGTGGAAGCCGATGAAATTGTGGAGGTCGGCGAACTGTCACCGGAGGAAATTGTGACTCCCGGGGTGTTTGTAGACTTGATTGTGCAAAGCGAGGGGGTGAATTGGCGATGGGCGTGGGAGAAGTAAAGGCAGCAGAAGGATATCGGGAGCGGATCGCTCGCAGGGCCGCCCAAGAGGTGGAAAACGGCATGATCATCAACTTGGGGATCGGGATTCCGACGTTGGTGGCGGACTACATTCCAGTGGATAAACAAGTATTCTTTCACGCGGAAAACGGGATTCTTGGCACGGGACCCAGTCCAGCTCCGGGAGAGGAAAATCCTATGCTGTGCAACGCAGGCGGATTTCCAGTGACTCTGCAAAGAGGCGCTTCCTTTTTTGACAGCGCCACCGCTTTTGCGATCATTCGCCGCGGCTTGCTCGACATGACCATTTTAGGTGCGTTGGAAGTTAGCGAGCGTGGAGACATTGCCAACTGGATTGTCCCGGGAAAACGGGTGCCGGGGATGGGCGGTGCCATGGAATTGGCGCAAAAAGCGAAAAAAGTGATGGTGCTGACCACCCATCTGGATAAGAACGGTCGCTCCAAAATCGTGCAAAGCTGCAATCTGCCTTTAACTGCCAAGGAGGCAGCCGATCTGATCATCACAGACATGGCTGTCATGGAAGTGAAGGAAGATGGCCTTTATTTACGCGAGGTGATGGCACCGTACACAGTAGCAGAGGTCATTGGTGCAACGGAAGCAACGTTAAAAATCGAAGGCGATGTAAAGACATTTACCTGAAGGGGGACTTATCTTGACAGAGCAACCGGTTCATCCGTGGCAAGAGCGGATTCGTACGCAGATCGCCCAGGAGCGTGGAGCCACAGTGGCCCTGCTGCAGGAGTGGGTGCAAGAACGAAGTGTCCAAGGCGAGGAGCGATCCATTCAGGAAAAAATTGCAGCCCACCTCACTGCAATGGGACTGGAGGTAGATATGTGGGTCATGGAAGGCGAAGAGCTGCTGAACCATCCCTATTTCGTCTCTCCTCGCAATTATTTTGCGAATAGTCCCAATGTTGTCGGTGTATGGAAGGGCACTGGCGGCGGCCGTTCCATGATTTTGAATGGGCATGTGGACGTGGTGCCGGCAGGGGATGAGAAGCAGTGGGAGGCATCTCCCTATAGCGGAGCCGTAATCGATGGCAAGCTATATGGTCGCGGCTCGACGGACATGAAAGGCGGGAACATGGCGGCCTTGTTGGCGATCGAAACCTTGCAAGCATTGGGGGTAAGGCTCAAAGGCGATGTGATCTTTCAAAGCGTGGTCGAGGAGGAAAGCGGGGGAGCGGGCACGTTATCGACGATACTGCGCGGTTATCGGGCAGATGCAGCGATTGTCCCGGAACCCACCAATCTGAAAATTTTCCCCAAACAGCAAGGCTCGATGTGGTTTCGCCTGCGGGTAAAAGGGCGTTCCGCGCACGGTGGCACTCGTTATGAAGGTGTCAGTGCTATCGAGAAGAGCATGATCGTGGTAAAGGCCATTGCCGAACTGGAACAAAGCAGAAACGAACGAATTACCGATCCCCTGTATGAAAAGCTGCCGATCCCAGTCCCGATTAATATTGGTGTAATCGAGGGCGGCAAATGGCCATCCTCTGTGGCTGATGTCGTGACGCTAGAAGGACGCATGGGTGTAGCTCCGGGTGAAGAAATGGAGAGCGCCAAGGCAGAAATGGAAGCAGCTTTAATGCAATTGGCGCAGCAGGATTCTTGGTTTGCGGAGCATCCGGTTGAGCTGGAATGGTACGGGGCAAGATGGGTGCCGGGGGAAGTAAGCGAGGAGCATCCGTTGATGGGCTTGTTGTCTGAGGCGTACCGTACTGTATGCGGATCGGATCCGGTCATAGAAGCTTCACCTTGGGGAACGGATGGCGGACTTTTAACCAAGCTAGCTGAGACACCGGCAATCGTGTTTGGACCGGGTGTGACACAGGTGGCCCATTATCCGAACGAATATATCGAGCTGGAAGCAGTATTCCAATGCGCAGAAATACTGGCGCTCACGTTGATCGAATGGTGTGGATTATCAGAAGAGGGGGAAAAGTAAATGAGCCAATTGCAAACGAAATTCATTCAGATACATACAGAGCTCCCGGGACCGATCGCAAAAGAGCTTCTTGCGAAAAAAGAGGTAAATGTCCCACGCGGACCTTTTAATACGTCGCCAACCTTCGTCGCAAAGGCGGAGGGTGCGATCCTGACAGATGTGGACGGCAACACGTTCATTGATTTTGCCGGTGCGATCGGGACGATGAATGCGGGACACCGACCCGAGGCGGTGGTAGCAGCCTTAAAGGAGCAGCTCGATCAATATATCCACACTTGCTTTAATGTCATGATGTATGAGCCATATGTAAAGCTGGCGGAAAAACTGAACGACATCACCCCCGGAACGCATGCCAAAAAGACCTTTTTCCTCAATAGCGGAGCAGAGGCTGTGGAAAATGCCATCAAGATCGCAAGGAAATATACAGGGCGAAAAGCGATTATTTCCTTTGAACGCGGTTATCATGGACGCACATTGCTGACCATGAGCCTGACTAGCAAAGTAAAGCCCTACAAATATCAGTTTGGTCCGTTCGCTCCTGAAATCTATAAAATGAACTATCCGTATTATTATCGGGCGCCATTTGGCGTGACACCTGAAGAGGTTGACGCGGAAGCCTTGCGCCGTTTTGACGATTTCTTCCTGGGCGAGGTGGCACCCGAAGAGGTAGCCGCCATCATCATGGAGCCTGTGCAGGGAGAAGGTGGCTTTATCGCACCTTCCAAGCAGTTTGTACAAGGGGTGAAAGCGATCTGCGAGAAGCATGGTATATTGTTCATCGCGGATGAGGTGCAAACCGGTTTTGGCCGTACCGGAAAAATGTTTGCCATGGAGCATTTTGAAGTAGTCCCTGATCTGGTGGTCATGTCCAAATCCATAGCAGCAGGCCTGCCGATCAGCGCAGTAACGGGACGTGCTGAGATCATGGATGCACCGGCTCCGGGAGAAATCGGTGGAACCTACAGCGGTAGTCCGCTTGGCTGTGTCGCTGCCTTGGCGGTGATCGACATGATGGAGCAAGATCGCTTGTGTGAACGGGCGCAAATCATCGGCGAGAACATTCTTGCACGTTTCCAAACGTTCCGGGACCGCTTCCAGCAGGTCGGTGATGCCAGAGGCTTTGGAGCTATGTGCGCCATTGAGATCGTCAAGGATAAAGCGAGCAAGGAACCGGATAAGGAATTGACCGGAAAAATCGTGCAGGCTTGCAATCGCCGCGGTCTGGTGCTCCTTTCTGCTGGACTTTACAGCAATGTAATCCGCATCCTTTCCCCGCTGGTCATTACAGATGAGCAGTTGGAAGAAGGATTACGGGTATTGGAAAGCGTATTGGAAGAAGTGTGTACCCCTAATTCCTAACAGGGAGGGAGAAGGTTATGAAAAAGAAGTTTTTCCTGGCCGGTGAGTGGGTGGATGGCCATCAATACACGCAATTGAACTCCCCCTACAGCGGAGAAGTGATCGCTGAGGTGCCGCTTGCTGATCATGAGGTAGTGGAGCGTGCCATCACGGCTGCTGAGGATGCTTTTCAAGTCATGCGAAAAATGCCTGCGTATCAACGGGCAGCGATATTGGAGAAAATGGCCCGCTTGTTTGATGAACGTCTGGAGGAGGCTGCACGCATCATCGCGATGGAAGCGGGCAAGCCGATTAAAACAGCGCGTGGTGAAGTGATCCGTACCATCCAGACTTACAAGTTTGCCGCGGAAGAGGCGAAGCGCATCCATGGCGAAACGATTCCGCTGGACGCAGCGATCGGCGGAGAAGGACGGCTTGCGTATACCGTACGGGAACCGCTTGGTGTGATCGGTGCCATTACTCCCTTTAATTTTCCGATGAACCTCGTTGCCCATAAAGTAGGACCAGCGATTGCTGCGGGGAATACGATTGTACTAAAGCCTGCTTCGCAAACACCGTTGTCTGCATTGTTTTTGGCCGAAATTGCACAGGAAGCGGGTCTGCCGGCAGGGGCGCTGAACGTAATCACCGGAAGCGGCAGCACCATTGGAGACCGATTGGTTACAGATCCACGCATCAAAGCAATCACATTTACGGGCAGCCCTGCAGTCGGCATTGGCATCCGCAATCGGGCAGGCTTGAAACGTGTGACGCTTGAGCTGGGCTCCAATTCCGCTGTCATCGTGGATCGCGATGTGAATCTGGATGTAGTGATCCCGCGCTGTATTTTCGGGGCGTTTGCCTATTCGGGTCAGGTATGCATCTCGGTACAGCGTATTTACGTACAACAAGAGATCTATCCGACATTTGTGGAAAGATTTATCCAAGAAACGAAAAAGCTGCGCGGCGGAGACCCTTTGCTGGAAGAAAGCGATTATTCGGCGATGATCACACCGCAGGAAACAGAGCGTACGCTAGCCTGGATTGCAGAAGCCCAAGAGCGCGGCGCCCGTGTAGA
This sequence comes from Bathyarchaeia archaeon, assembly GCA_035644815.1. Classification (GTDB taxonomy): domain Bacteria; phylum Bacillota; class Bacilli; order Brevibacillales; family Brevibacillaceae; genus Brevibacillus_F. Next base: position 14,459 of record DASQNU010000191.1, read on the forward strand.
ATGCGGTGGGGAAGTTGATGGCCGCATACTGCAGCCGACCGTGCTTAGCGGCGTTCCAGTAGATGCCAAAGTTTCCTGCCAAGAGGTTTTCGGACCTGTTGTGCTCATCAATCCGGTCGAATCGATCGTGGAAGCAATTGGTCTCGTCAACGACTCCCGGTTCGGTTTACAGGCAGGGATCTATACAAATAATCTGGCGACGGCAATGCAAGCCGCTGAGGATTTGCATGTAGGCGGAGTCATGGTGAATGATGTGCCTACCTTCCGTGTTGACCACATGCCCTATGGCGGTGTGAAGGAAAGCGGGATGGGCAGAGAAGGCATTAAGTATGCCATTGAAGAAATGACGGAGCTAAAATTAGTCGTGATCAAGCGGTAGCGGATAACCAATTCGAGGGCCTGAAAGCATCCAGGCCCTCTCTTAAAATTTCTTGCGTAAACCGCTTGCAAACCTCAGCAGGCTTATGCTATATTACTACTTGTCGAAAATATACGGAGGGATACCGAAGTGGTCATAACGGGGCGGTCTTGAAAACCGTTAGGGTGCAAGCCCACGGGGGTTCGAATCCCTCTCCCTCCGCCATATACATCTTGAA
>DASQNU010000192.1:0-14205 GCA_035644815.1 Bathyarchaeia archaeon
GAATGTTTTGAATTATCTAGGCATTGTTCTTGGCTATTGTTTTCCAGTATACCAAGGAAAAAACGCAAAAAAAAGAGTGTTGGCCACTCTTTTCACCGAGCGATTGCTCATGATTGACGAGCATTTCGCTGTATAAATGATACCGTTGTCTCGATCGCTTCCTCCAGCTGTGGTGTGGTGCCGGCGAAGGGATGTCGGGTATTCCACGTATGATTCCCTTCCTTGATCCAGTGGAGTTCACTGTTTTTTGCAGCTTGATGCAACCGCCCGGCCCCTTTTACCAGCCGCTCAAAGTCTTTCTCCCCTTGCATGATCAGCAACGGCTTTTCCATCTGCGCTACCTTGGCCAGCAAATCGTACTCGTCCTTGTGCTCATCGACATCATCGATCACGACTTTGCGGATCGGCATTTGTTGCCCGGTACGCGCATTGGCAATGTACCCGACGCCATGCTCCGCGATCTCGGCACGCAGCTTTGCGTCAAACAGATTCACGTCCGCGATCCCATTCCACGTCACGATTCCTTTTACCTGGGGATGCTGGGCTCCGAACAAGATCGCATCCCCGCCTCCCTTGCTGTGCCCCAACAAAAACAGTTCCTCCCGTTCCACAAATGCTGGTAGCGGTGTATCCGGTCCATTCAGCCAGTTCACCAGCGCATCCAAGTCTGCGATTTCCCGTGCATATGTATTGATTGCAAACTTCTCCAGCTCGTCAAAATCATCACCGCTTTCTCCGACTCCATTACAGGAAAAGTTGAAGCGGACCGTGACGATTCCCTGCTGCGCTAGCGCTTCGGCTGCATACGGAAAGCTCCCCCAGTCTTTAAACCCTTTAAATCCATGGCAAAAAATCAGCACGGGCTGACGCTGACCCATGGCCTCATTTGCATGAATCTCGCCGCGGATCAATAGATCATCTTCAAGCGGAATTCGAAACGATATCATGTTCCTTCCCCCTTCATTGATGCTTTCTCTATTATGAAGGAGGAATGCCCAGAAACAAAAGAGCCCAGGTTAGCGAATGTGCTCCTTCTGTGCTTCCTGTTTGATCAAGAACAACACATATTCCAACGGACGTCTGACCGCAAGCTGGTAGCGCTCCAGCTGTCCCGTCTTGCGCAAGATTTCACGTCCCGGCTTCGGATTCGTCTCGATGAGCCAGACTTTGCCCGTCACATCTACCCCGATGTCCAGTCCGAACTCCAGCATCGAACCATAGTGTTTCTCAATCACCGCCACGGTACGGTGGGCAAGCTCTCTGCATTCGGCAATGATGTCTCGCGCCTTTTCCCGCCCAAAACGCGAGGCGAAAAACCTTCCTGCCGATACTGCCTTCCCGCCGCCATGCAGATTGGAGGTAGAGCTTTTGACTCCTCCCACGCGGACGCCCATCCCTGTTACCTTCCATTCCCCCTCGCCATTTTTCTGGATTAATAGCCTCGTGTCGATCGTGCGCCTCGGTAACAAATCAAGACGAAGTCCCTGCTGAATGAAAAACAGCTCATTGCCATGCTTTTGACGGTGCACCCATTGATGCAGCCGTTGCAGCAGCTGCTGTTGTGAGGCGATCTTCTGCACCTTGGTTCCTTGCATTTTTGTCCGTCCCCGCAGGACATACCCATTGGTGCGTTTTTCGACACAAAGAATGCTTCGCCCCCCAGAACCGTTTGTCGGTTTGATGTATAAAAGGGGATAGCGCTCCAGCATTTCTGCGACATTTTGTTTGCTGAACGGCCTGCTCTCCGGCAACCAGCGATTCATTAACTCGTCCTCTGCCAACACGTGATGGACCCGCCATTTGTTGGCGAACCGGCTGTTGGCATAGACAAACAGATTTTGCTTGCGAAACGGCAGATAGCCTTTATGTTTTTCCAACGGATAATAGCGATATTGATCGATCACCACATCCGGCCATGCAAACCGGCGCCCCTTCCAGCCCTTCCCCTCTGCCGGAACGAACCCATTGATTTGCCTGGCCTCCGTATCCACATCCCTGGGCGAAAAGAGAAAGACGTCCGCTCCCAACTCACGTCCTTGTGCAACTAATTGGCGAAAATAGTCTGGCTCAAAAAAGACGCTTCCTTCGCGATACGCCAAAATACCGATGAGTGGTTTTCTCATAAGAAGACTCCCTCTCTGCGTTCGTTGACGATTCATTACGCTCTACATAGGTAGGTATATGCGAAGGCAAGAGCCTTGGCTATGAGCCAAGCGCCTATCCTTCTTGCAATAGGCACGAAAAAAAGCACCTGGCCCCTATTGGGAACCAGATGCTTTCCTCTCTTTTACTATGAGCGATGTTTCTCCAGATACCCGAGAACCGTACGGCCTAACAGCTCGGATGCGTAGGCCATTGCCTTTTCATCAATATCGAATCGCGGATGATGATGGGGCCAGTTTGCACCCTTTTCCGGATTTCCGGCACCGACAAACAAGAAAGCGCCGGGAACCTTTTGCAAGTAATAGGAGAAATCTTCTCCTCCCATCATCGGTTCCATTCGCTCCACGCTGCCAGCTCCAAAGGTCTCGATCGCAGCTTCCCAGGCTACCGCTGCTTCGGCCTCGGTATTGATCACCGCTGGATAGCCGCGTGTATAACTTACCTCGGCGCTTCCACCCAGCATGGTGGCAGCCCCTTTTGCGATCTCAATCAAGCGCTGTTCTGCACGGTCGCGAACCCCTGGCAAAAAGGTGCGAACCGTACCGGTCAGACGGCAGCTGTCTGCGATGACATTGAAATTGTCTCCAGCATTGAACGTGCCCACTGTGACCACGACACTATCGAGCGGGCTGACATTGCGGCTGGCGATTGTTTGCAGATTGCTGACAATTTGCGAACCGATCACGATGGCATCGACCGTTTCCTGCGGGATGGCACCGTGTCCGCCTTTTCCTTTCACGTCAATGATGAAATCGTCCGCATTGGCCATGATCGGACCGGTACCGATCCAAGCCTTGCCTACCGGAAACATCGACCAGAGGTGAACACCAAAGATCGCATCGACGCCATCAACCGCGCCGTCCTCCACCATCGAGACGGCCCCGCCTGGCAGCTCTTCTTCCGCGTGCTGAAAAATAAAGCGAATCGTACCCGGAATCTGGTCGCGATGCTGCGCAAAAATCGTCGCAAGGCCAAGCAGCTCCGAGGTATGCGCATCGTGTCCGCAAGCGTGCATGACACCAGGGACGGTGGATTTATAAGGAACATCCTTTTGATCTTGAATCGGCAGCGCATCGAAATCCGCGCGAATGGCTACGGTCGGCCCCGGCTGTCCCCCACGAAGGGTAGCAACCACCCCTCGCCCGCCTACACCAGTACGCACTTCATCCATTTCCAATCCACGCAAAATTTCTGCAATTTTCGCGGGGGTTTTCTCCTCGTGAAAAGACAGCTCCGGATGTTGGTGAAAATGGCGGCGCCACGCCACAATCTGTGGCTCGAGATCCTTGATGTATTCACGCAAATTCGTACGTAGATCTGACAAAGGACTGTCTCCCCTCTCCGTTTACCTTTTCACCCATCATAGCAAAAAGCGAGAATGGCTTGCTAGAGAAAATCTCGGTTGATGTGTGAAAGGAAAGAACTGACAACAATCGAATTCCTATAGGTAAAGTCTTTGCCTTGAGGAGTTGACGCATAGTGGCAAATCCGATCATGAATCGCATTGGTACTGTTTTTATCCCTGTTTCTGATATCGAAAAAGCGCGTCAATGGTACTGTCAGCTGCTAGGGACACCCGTTTCCGGCGATATCCAATACGGACATTTGTATGTAGTCCCCATGGCAGGTGAAACGGGGCTTGTGTTAGACAGTAAAATTTATGACAAGGACCAACAAGGAAAAGCACCGCTGTTTCATTTCAATGCCGCTGATATTGAAGCAGCCTATCAGTATGTAAAAGAGCTGGGAGCAGCCATGCTGTCCGGCATCGAGCATGATCATTGGTTTACCTTTGAGGACCCTGATGGAAACGTACTGATGGTATGCAAGTGTTAAGTCGAGGGTTGTGGGATCAGCCTCGGCTATTGCGCATGGCCGCAAGCAGCTTTACCCGATCGCCTGCCGACTGTACGAATTCCTGGTACTCTGTCGTCTCCATCCCATAAAGCGCGATTTTCCCCCGGCTATCATAGTGGATCCCCCAACCGTACTTTTTCGGGAGCATGGACGCCCGCAAGCATGGATGTTTTTTCTGAAACAGCTCCGCTCGAATAAGCTCCCCTCGAGCTTCCACGTCATCCTTGGCAATATTTTTATGGATCACATGAACCTCATAGATCAGTTCCTCATGCGTGAAATGATAGGGGTTCTGCGATAGCAGTTCATATTGAATGACATGGATCGGCTTGCTGCCATTGCGGCTAACTGGAATGACGCTTGTTGTAACGGGGCAATCGGGTGCAACCTGGATAAAGGTGTCCATATAGCTCAAAAAATCCACCTCATTTCAAATGGTTTTCCTGTATTCCCCTTAACTGTAACAAATGCCCTGTCTCTTTGAAAGAGACAGGGCACTCTCATCGATTATCCAATCACGAGCGCATGCACAATGCTGGGACCGTGAACACCGATGGTCAGATCACTCTCGATATCGGCAGAGCGGCTAGGCCCCGAGACAAAATGAATTCCCGCAGGCATCTCTTTTCCGTTCCATGTTTGGATGACGGAGAGTACATCGCCCATCTTGGTTTTGATGTCTTCAGCCTTGACGATCCCGACGAAAATGGTGGGCAACAGGCTGAGTGATCTGCCCCTTTTCGGCGTCGAGGTGATGACAAGCGTCCCCGTATCAGCAATCGCAAAGTCAGCCATAACGATCCCTATCTCCGCCTCTGCCGCCGCTTTTCGCATCGCGGCAAAGTCCTGCTCTCCCCAGACGGTCACATGAAGGCCTGCCGATTCAGAAACGATCTGTGCGAGCTCGGGATGATCTTCACGGATGATCCTTTTCGCTTTCATATCGCCGATGAGACGGTCCAGGTAGTTCCTTGCTTCCTCCATATTCGCTATACGTATGGCACTCCCGCCGAGGTTTTCCCAGTTTTTCAGGAAATGTGTGATCCGCTCTTCGGGATCCAGCGTATACACCCGCCACGAATCAAGCGCACCAGCCACCGGGCGCTCGGGTGGCGTCGAGAGCGGTCGATCTCGTCCTAGGCGGGCAGCGATATGCTTCATGAATGCTTCCTGCTTTTTTAACGATCGCTCATGCAGCGCGGCAATCACCGATGGCTTCTCATTCTTCATGGCTACGTCCCCGCTTTCTCAGGATAGCTTCCATACGTGCTTTTGTCTCCGGCTTCAGCTCCGCCAGCTCGTGTTGGAGCTCCATGTCCAATGCCTGCCAGGAATCACGGAATGATTGTCTTGCAAGCGCCGGAGCTATCCGCACCTGATTCCAAGCTTCCAATGGCCCTAGTTTTGCCGTGATTTCACCGTTTCGCGCCAACGGCTTTTGTCCGAATTGTCCCAGCTTCAAGGCCAATTCGTAAAAGCGCTGGGAGGAAACAGCGACCTTGAATGTTTTCATGCCTAGCCTTTCTTTGGTATCCGTACGCCCCGCTTCCACATTGCGGCGTCGCAGATAGACGAGCATATCGTGGAGAGGGATTTTGACCGGACAAGCCTCATAGCAGGCTCCGCACAGGGAAGAGGCGTTGGCTACCTCACCCCACTTGTCCTGATCCTCGTTCAAAAGAGGGGTCAATACCGCGCCGATCGGTCCGCTGTACACCCAGCCATATGCATGCCCTCCGATATGGCGGTAGACCGGACAAGCATTGAGACAGGCTCCGCAGCGAATGCAATTCAATACCTCCTGAAACTCCGGGTCGCCCAGCTGCTGGGAACGCCCGTTATCTAGGATGATGACATGCAATTCATCAGGACCGTCGCCATCGGCCGTCCGCTTCGGACCGTTGATGGCAGACATGTAGACCGTCAGCTTTTGGCCAGTCGCGGCACGTGGCAGGATAGTCGCCATCACCTCAAGATCCTCCCAGGAAGGAATGATCCGCTCCATCCCCATCAGCGTGATCTGTGTGCGCGGAACCGTGCTGCACATGCGGGCATTCCCCTCATTGGAGAACAGCACGAAGGAGCCAGATTCGGCGATCGCAAAATTGCAGCCCGTCATCCCGATGTCTGCCTGCAAAAATTTTTCCCGAAGCTGAGACCGTGCAAAACCAGCTAACACGGCGGTATCGGCGGGAAGCTTTTCGCCTCCGATTTCGGAAAACAGGTCGGCGATCTGCTGTCTGTTTTTATGAATTGCTGGCGCCAAAATGTGTGAAGGCGTTTCTCCAGCAAGCTGGATGATATATTCACCCAAATCGGTTTCCACGGGCTCGATGCCCTTGGCTGCCATCGCGTCATTAAGATGCAGCTCCTCCGACACCATCGACTTTGATTTCACGACCGACTTGGCTTGTTTCTCCTCCATGATCTGCATCGCGATCTCCACGGCTTCCTGTGCGGTAGATGCGAAGTGTACGTAGCCGCCCGCTTCCCGAAGATTCTGAACAAATTGATTCAAATAGTAATCAAGGTGGGCGATCGTGTGCAGCCGAATCTGTCTGCCACGCTCCCGCCACTCCTCCCAATTCCCCATCTGCTCTGCCGCTTGCTGCTTCGATGAGCGCAAACGTCCCGTCGTAAACTTGACCGCATTTCGCAAAAACTCATCATTCAATGCTTGCCGAATGCGTTCCTCCAGCTTCACCGCAGGGTTAAATCCGCCCATCTGTCTGACACACTCCTTCATATAAAAGTTCCGCCAGATGCAACACCCGAATCGAGGTTCCCTGATGCCGCAGTCTTCCCCCGATGTTCATCAAGCAGCCCATGTCCAGTCCGACGAGCACTTCTGCTTGGGTATCAATGACATGCTCCGCTTTTTCCGTCACCATGGCTGCAGACACTTCGGACAGCTTGATCGAGAACGTCCCGCCAAAGCCGCAGCAGTCCTCAGCGAAGGGCAACGGCAGCAATTCCAGCTCATGTACATGCTGCAGCAGTTCGAGAGGTTCGTCCTTTACACCCAACAGCCTTGCGCCATGACAGGAAGGATGGTAAGTGACTCGGTGGGGAAACCGGGCCCCGACATCCTTGACGTCCAATACATTGACCAAAAATTGCGTAAATTCATAGCTTTTCTCTGCCAGCGCCCGTGCTTTGGCAAGTCCAGCCGGATCGTCCTTGAACAATGCAGGATAATGATGATGGATCATGCCGATACAGGACCCCGAAGGCGCAATGACAAAATCGCTGTCGGCAAACGCTTCGATCAATTGCAGAGCTGCCCCCTTGGCTTCGTCCCAATACCCGCTGTTGAATGCTGGCTGCCCACAGCAGGTCTGCGCGGCTGGAAAATCCAAACGAACTCCATAGCGCGCGAGCAGCCGCGCCATCGCTTCGGTCACGCGGGGATAAAATGCATCCGATAAGCATGTCGCAAATAAAGAAACCTTCATATTCACCCTCCTATTCATCTGGTCATCTGATGACTTATGCAAAAAATTACGTGAGCATCTCTTTTTCAACGCCACGCAAGTGAAGCAGCATTGCTTCCTCCGCTTTTTGCGGATTTTGTTGTTCTACCGCCTTGCCGATCTCACGGTGCTCGATCAGCAGCCTTTCTGCACTTCCGGGTTTGTGAAACAGCTTTTCCCGGCTGGTTTTTAACGATTTGCTGATCGTATCGGCCAAGTTCTGCATGATGGATTCGAGTACGGGATTATGGCTGGACACTGCCAATGCATAGTGAAAATTCCAATCTGCCTGTTCCCATCTGTCTCCGGTGCGGACCGCTTCCGTCATCTGGGCCAAGGCTTCCTCGATCTTTGCCAGGTCCTCATCCGTTCTGCGCTCGGCAGCCAATCGAACCATGCCTGCTTCAATGATCTTTCTGACCTCAAGCAGCGCGATCGTGTCATTCAAGGACATCGGGCGAATATGTTCGAAGCTCGCCAGCACCTCTTGTGGCTCCGTGCGAGTGACGAAGGTGCCTTCTCCCTGACGCATCGTCAGCAAGCCGATTGTCTTTAAGGAGCTGATGGCTTCGCGTACCGTCGATTGTCCCACCCCCAGCGTCTCCGCCAGTTCGCGGATCGAGGGCAGGCGCTCCCCTGCTTTATATACGCCAGACAAGATCTGATGCTGCAAATAGTCGGCAACTTCTTCATATGTCTTTTTTACTTTAAAAGGTTGATTCTCGATGATCATACACCTCTTTTGCGCAGGGAATGATTTCCTCTCCCTATCACAACCCAAGTGTATCTGATGAGCTTGCGGCCCGTCAACAGAGGGAAAGAGCGGTTGGCTGAAAATGAAAGCGATTGATATAAAAAAATTCACTCATGCGTGAAAAATCAAATATAACTATAATTTCGACTTTATGAAATATACTAGTAGAACAGAAGAAAAGTTGGTAGAATCCTTTTCATATTTATAAAAAGTATATAGGAGAAATGAAATGAAAGCTTTGGAGAGAAAAGATGTATTGTTTGTGAGTTTTATGTTGTTTTCCTTGTTCTTCGGGGCTGGCAATCTGATTTTCCCTACCTTTTTGGGGCAATCAGCCGGTGAACATGTCTGGCTGTCGATGGCCGGATTTATCATCTCTGCGGTTAGCCTACCCATCATGGGCGTGATCGCCGTGGCACAAGCGGGCAGCTTTCATGGCTTAATGAGTCGGGTATATCCCTGGTTTGCCTTTCTCTTTCCGCTAGCCGTCTACCTGTCGATTGGTCCGGGATTGGCCATTCCGCGAGCTGGAAGTCTCGCCTTTGAAATGGGGGTTGGCTATTTTCTCCCCGAAGCGTGGGGGCAGCATCCCTTGTCTCTCTTGCTCTATACGGTTGTATTCTTTTCGCTGGTTTATTGGCTTGCACTTACCCCATCCAAGCTGGTGGAACGGTTTGGCAAGCTGTTGACTCCCATTCTTCTCGCTCTTATTGTCGTTATTTTTATCAAAAGCTTACTCAGTCTTGACGGTGTCTCAGGAACCCCTGTGGGCAACTATTTGACCCATCCTTTCGTGCAAGGGTTTTTGGATGGCTATCAGACGATGGATGCGCTCGGTTCCATCGCAATCGGGATCGTCGTCGTGAATACGCTGCGTGCACGCGGGATTACACAAAGCAAATCGCTTACCTGGATGATCACGATTGCCGGTATTGGAGCAGCTCTGTTGCTGACCAGTGTATACTTGATCCTCGGTTTCCTGGGTGCGTCCAATCCAAGCAGCGCTCCTGCCGAAAACGGAGCACAAGTGCTTACCCAAGTCATGACCACACTGTTCGGACAAAGTGGCGCGCTGATTCTCGGTGCTGTCTTTACGGTTGCTTGCCTCTGCGTATCCATCGGGCTGGTAACCGCTTGCGGCCAATACTTTTCCGAGGTGTTTCCGCGTCTGTCCTATCAAAAGTGGGTAGCGATCACCAGCACAGCCAGCATGCTGATCGCGAATCTGGGCCTGACCCAAATCTTGAAGATCTCTGTACCGATTCTCGGTTTTATTTATCCGGTTGCGATCGTGATGATTATCCTGTCCCTCACGCACCGGCTGTTCCGTGGAGCTTCACAGGTCTATAAGGCTACCGTACTGTTGACGCTCCTTTTCAGTCTGCTGGATACGCTGGCAAACGCGTTTGCGATTCCCGCGATCGGCGAGGTGCTTGCGCTGCTTCCTTATTACAAGGAAGGAATGGGCTGGATTCTGCCCGCAATTGCTGGCTTTGCGATCGGCTATTCCGCTGCGATGCTGGCTAAAAAACATCCAGTGGACGCACCAACTGCATCCGTGCAGGATCAGCAATCATAACCATGATAAAAAGGGCTTCACCAAGCTTTTGGTGAAGCTTTTTTTTGTGTAAACATAGTGGTGGGGGGAAGGGAAGACCGTGCTGGGCTGCGTTCTTGTCACACCCACAAGGAAGTGACTTTTGCCCGGTTCCGCTCGCAAAAACGGGAAGTCTCGCAAAATGTTCGAGGAAGCATATTCATACGTAGAGGTTGCTCGACAAGCGTGTCCCGTTTTTGCAAGCTCCACCTCGGATGGTGTGACAAAGACTCCGCCGGTCCCGGTCTTCCCTTCCTCACGATGCTTATCAAAAAAGACACTCAGCATCTTCAAATGCCAAGTGCCTTTTTCATGAGCCCTACCTGCTTCTATCCAATGATCAGCCTTTCCTTCGGATAAGCAATCGAGCTTGGCCGCCCTTCTTTTTTCGCAAAGAGCAGCAGATTGATGATGCCAATACGCCCGACGATCATCATGGAAATCAAGATCAGTTTGCCTGCAGTGCCGGATTCCGCAGTAATGCCGCTGGAGAGCCCTGTTGTACCAAAAGCGGAGCAAATCTCAAATAATACGCGTTCAAACGGCAAGCCTTCGATCCAGATAAACAGGATGACTGCGATGAAGACAAGACAGATGGAAAAGAAGAAGACCATGAAAGAACGATTGATGTCTTCATCCACCAGCTCTTTCCGAAACACCTTCACTCTTTTATGACCACGCATGTAAGCGAACATCGTGGTAACCAAGACAAAAAACGTCGTCGTGCGAATCCCGCCCCCCACGCTGTTGGGCGACGCCCCGATAAACATAAACCCGGAGAGCAGCACCATAGTAGGAGCAGACAGCAAAGTGAGATCCATCGTGACAAGTCCGCCGCTTCGGGAAGAGACGGAGTGAAACAAGGCATAGAAAAATGATTCATGCCAGCTTTTATCCTGCAAAAACAGATCCCGTTCAAACAGGTAAAAAAGCAAAGTTCCTCCTGCAACCAGCGTGAAAAACGTGGTGGTTGTTATTTTGGTAAATAAGGAAAAGGAAAATTTCATTTTGTTTCTGCGATGGTTGAAATAGCTCTGCAGCTCAATTAATACAGGGAACCCGATCGCTCCACAGGTGATCAAGATCATGTTCACGATTTGTACGAAATAGTCCTGTGCAAAATTGATCAATGAATTGCCGTAAATATCAAAGCCTGCATTGGTAAAAGCACTTACCGATACGAAATACGCGTAATAAAAGGCTGTATACCATTCCGGATGATAGCCCGCTAGGATGAAGTAGATCCCCAGCAAAATCGTACCGATCAATTCAATGAATAACGTTAACAACAACACATTAATGATCAGACTGACTAATCCCGCCAATGTCTGCCGATTGTTGTCAGCTGCGATCCGTTTACGTTGCTCAAGCCCGATCTTCTGCCCAAGCACCACCCATACGAACGCCCCTAAGGTCATGATCCCAATGCCACCGATCTGAAAAAGCACGGTGAGAAAGAAAATTCCCCACTGATTAAAGATATGGTGGATTTGAATCACGCTGAGACCCGTTACACTAATGGCGCTAGCGGCGGTAAACAAGGAATCGATCCAGCTCAAGCTGACCCCGGGGTTATGAAAGACGGGCAGCATTAACAAGAGCGTTGCTAGGAAGATCATCCCCAAATAAAAGAAGACGATCATTTGCACAGAGTTTATTTTTCTCTTTCTGTAAAAAAAGGGCAAGCCGGTTTCCCTCCTGAAGGTGTTCTCCATGTAATCATAACGAAAAGTGAAGGAACACGCAAAAAAACACCTGACCTGCCAATCCTTCGCGACTCCGCTTTCACGCAAACGAGCTTAGTATTCTTTGCTGCTGGTAAGATAAAACCCTTTATTGGTGACCGTCTTGATGCTGATCCGGCCATCTGTGGCCTGCTGCAGCTTTTTCCGGAGATTATACAGGTGAACATCCAGCACCTTACTGGATAAATCAATTTGACCGCCCCAGACGGCTTGAATAATTTGCTGGCGAGAGGCAATGGTTTTCTGATGGGCAAGCAAATATTGAAGCAGTCTGGATTCTGTTTTTGTCAATTCGAGCTGTGTACGCATTCCTTCCCATTCCAGCAAGGGATTGTGCTCCCACTCATTTCCGGATACCGGTGAGGAAATGGGCACAGCAGATGCCTCCTTGCGTTTCATGATGGCGCGCAGTCGGGCGGCCACTTCCCGTTCGGAACAGGGCTTGAACTGGTAGTCATCCGCTCCTTGGGAAAAGGCTTGCAGCAGATCCGTTTCATCTCGCTGTGTGGCTAGCACGAGAATGCCGGCTTGGGGGAAACGCTTCCGATATGTGTACACGAGAGAAGACGCCGTTTTCTCCCAGCAATCCAGCAGCACAAAATGAATGTGCCTATCCGCTTCTCGTCCCCGTTCTTCTTCCATCAGCTCTATTGAATGGGACTGCAAATACTGCGAGAGACGTGCAAAGCCGGATGGTTGTTCCGATACATAGAGCCCCTTTTTCATTTCCCTTCCCCCATCATTCCTTCGATCATCTTTCTAGTGTAACGAGGAAAGGTTAAGCTATTTTTAAGCTGGGAAGGTCATTGTTTGAATTTTTCACAAAGTTTATCGGAAACATGAAAAACCGGACCCTAATACCAGGCCCGGTATGATTGTTAGTTGTTAGTTATCTCTTCTTGTCACATTCGCTGCTTGCAAACCTCGTTGGCCGTTGACTACCTCGAAAGAGACCAGCTCTCCCTCTTCCAGATTGCGGTAACCGCTTCCCGAAATCGCTGTATAATGAACAAATATATCTGGACCGTCTTCTCGCTCGATAAAGCCATATCCCTTTTCTTTGTTGAACCATTTCACTTTTCCTTGCATCTTCCTTGCTCCTCCCTTACTCAATTGAACATTTGCTTTAGGCTATTATCATATGCGGGCTGCTTCCAACGTGATCAAAGTGGGTAAAAATTTATTCAATCTTCCCCTATCTTCGGCTACAATGGAGAGGAGGTCTTGCTTGCAAATGGGCCTACACGGCATAACTACGGTTGTGGCGTGAGCAATCGTAAAGGAAGGAGCTTGCCTATCATGCGTTTCGCATTTGTAGCTGTCTTGTCAGCACTGCTGTTGTCCGGTTGTGCAGAAGTTACGCAAGGTGTTCAGGAAGCACAGCAAGCAGTAGAAGCAGGCAAACAAGCCATCGAATTGGGCAAAGACGTCGTCGAACAAGGGAAACAAATCGCTGAATCGGAAATTGCCCAACAATTAAAAGTATATCTGCAACAAAAATATGAGTCCTCCGAAGAGTTGCGCAATGCCATGTTTACGGGCGATGGTCAACTGATCGCTTCCGAGCTGAAGGAAACCGAGCTCGCCAACTTTTCGTTTTACCAATCCGAGCTGCTCGGTGTTGAATTTAAAGGCAAGCTGACCGCAGATGGCACGTTTCAAGTCCTCCGCTACAGCTTGACCAATCCGAATGAAGCTCCTACGGTGGTGCACGAATTTAACGTGATACTCGACCAGAACGGGCAAATCCAAGTTCAATAAAGATTGACTTAGAGCCGTATGCGTACGGCTCTTTTTTCACGGCCAAATCTGCCGGGCATCCCCGAAGCGGCCAAAACACCGCTTATCACGATGAGTGCCCCTATCACCTGAATAACTGTAACCGCTGTTCCTGCTGCAAGCGCGATGATCATCGCAACAACAGGTACCAGGTTATAAAAAAGCGATGTTTTACTGGCTCCAATCAACGCCATCCCTTCATTCCACCACAGGTATCCAAGCACGCTCGTGAAGATGGCCATAAAGAGGATTGCAGCCCAAGCTTCAAGAGGGATATCCGTCAAAGGAACCGGGTTAGACGTATAAACGGAGCTCATCACCAAGCCGATCGTACCAATTACCATGGTATAGGTGGTGGTAGCTAACGGTGTGGAATCCTTTACAAAGCGACGCCCAAGGACCCCGTAAAGCGCCCAACAGCCATTTCCCGCCAGAATCATGAAGTCACCGCCTGAAATCGACAAGGTGGCGATCGTCTGAAGAGACCCCTGTGTAATGACAAGCGCTACGCCAATGAAAGCCAAAAATATGCCGATTGCCTGTTGTTTGCTGATCCGGTCCTTTAACAACAATCGTGCTAAAATCGTCGTGATCAAGGGATTCAGCGCCATGATTAACGACCCATTTACGGGGGATGTGCCTTTCATGCCTACAAAAAACAACGCATTGAAGCCAAAAACACCTACAATGCCCATTACACCATACCAGATGATATTGCGTTTGAACTGACTTCTCTGAATCCCTTCGGTAACCAGCAATATGATCAGCATCATGACTGCCGCAATGCCAAATCTCCATGCAGCCGCGGATGCGGGTGAAAAATAGTTCACCGTATAT